>JAHEYJ010000064.1 GCA_023251675.1 Bacteroidota bacterium | reverse complement strand
CGAAGTCCTTTCTGATTGTTAGGATTATATCGGAACAGCGGCCAGTAACCGCTCTTAACCGCATTCTCCTGCTGATCAGCACCGTTCATCATGTCATAGCCGTGGGCAATGCAATGCGAGTAGGCGATCACCAGCGAGGGTCCCGGAAATGCTTCTGCTTCCTGTATCGTTTTCACGGCGTGAACATCATTTGCCCCAAGAGCGATCTTTGCTACATAGGCTGAACCATGTGCAATCGCCTGCAAGGCAAGATCCTTTTTAGTATTTGATTTTCCGTTCACAGAAAACTTTGCAGTGGCGCCTACAGAAGTAGATTTTGATTTTTGTCCTCCCGTATTCGAGTACACTTCGGTATCGAGAACCAGGATATTTACATTTTCTCCTGTAGAAAGCACATGATCCAGCCCGCCGAATCCGATATCATACGCCCATCCGTCTCCTCCAATGATCCAGTGCGACTTTTTAATAAGATGATCGGCAATGGTCATCAGGTGTTTTGCTTCGGGCAAAGGAAGAGAAGAAATTCTCCTTTTTAATTCCTTCACGCTGTCTTTTTGATTCCTTATCTCTGTTTCGGCAGACTGCGTATTATTCATGATCGCGTCGACGAAATCAGATCCAATAACATCTTTTAACCCGCATAAAATTGTTTTCGCTATTTCTGTCTTCTTATCAAATGCAATTTTTGTTCCAAGCCCGAATTCCGCATTGTCTTCAAGTAACGAATTCGCCCATGCCGGGCCACATCCATCCTTATTCGTTGCCCAGGGAGTGGTTGGTAAATTTCCCCCGTAAATGGAAGAACAACCGGTGGCATTCGCTACTACCATCCGGTCGCCATATAATTGAGAAAGCAATTTAACATAAGGCGTTTCGCCGCAGCCGGAACAGGCTCCTGAAAATTCAAACAACGGTTGCAGGAACTGCGTGCCTTTAACAGTATTCTTATTTAAGCGGGCACGATCAACTTCGGGAAGCGATAAAAAGAAATTCCAATTCTTTGCTTCGGTTTCCTTAAGAGGAATCTGCTCCTGCATGTTGATGGCCTTATGGCCTTTTTCGGTTTTGCTTTCTATAGGACAATATTCCACACAAAGCTTGCAGCCGGTGCAGTCTTCCACCGAAACCTGCAGTGTGTATTCTTCCTTGTCTTTAAAAAATTCTTTTCCTATCGGCCCAATGTGTTTAAATGAAGAAGGCGCATTTACCAGCAACTCTTTATCATACACCTTGCAGCGGATCGCTGCATGGGGGCAGATCAAAAAACATTTTCCGCACTGGGAACAGAGTTCCGCATCCCATACCGGTACCACGTCGGCGATGTTTCTTTTCTCCCACTGCGTAGTAGAAACAGGATACGTTCCGTCAGCAGGAAATGCACTGACAGGAAGTTCGTCTCCTTCAAAAGAAATAATTTTACCAAGCACATTTTTAACAAAATCAGGCGCCCTGTCCGGCACGGCTTTATCTGTCTCAATAATTCCGACTGACATTTTCGAATAATCTATTTCGTGAAGGTTAGCGATGGCTTTATCCACGGCTTCAAAATTTTTCATCACCACTTTTTCACCTTTATCGGAATACGTTTGCTGAATGGCGTTCTTGATCCGCTGAATGGCATCCTCCTTTGGAAGAATGCCCGCAATGGCGAAGAAACAAGTCTGCAGGATGGTATTGATTCGGGAGCCCATTCCGGTTTCGCGTGCCACCTTTGAAGCGTTGATCGTAAAAAATTTAAGTTGTTTATTTACGATTTCCTCCTGAATCTTTCGGGGAAGGTTGTTCCAGACCTCCTCGTGAGCGTATGGTGAGTTCAGCAGGAAAGTAGCGCCGATCTCTGCCTCTTTCAGAATATCGTATTTATTTAAATAATTGAAATGATGGCAGGCAATAAAGTTCGCAGCATTGATCAGGTAAGGCGAACGGATCGGATGCTTTCCGAAACGCAAATGGGAAACGGTGAGTGATCCTGATTTTTTTGAATCGTAAACAAAGTATCCCTGAACGTGGTAATCGGTGGTATCACCAATGATCTTTATGGAATTTTTATTTGCACTTACCGTTCCGTCTGCACCCAGTCCAAAGAATAATCCCCTGAACAGATGTTGTTTCTCCAGTGAAAAACCCGGATCATAACTCAAACTGGTATGTGTAACATCATCATTGATCCCGATCGTAAAATGGTTTTTCGGAAAAACATTTTTCATCTCATCAAAAACGGCTTTCACCATAGAGGGTGTAAATTCTTTTGAAGCGAGGCCATAACGCCCGCCGGTCACTTCCGGTTTTAATCCTTTCCATTCTTCAGCAATGGCATTCACCACTTCCATATAAAGCGGTTCGCCTATGCTTCCGGGTTCTTTGCAACGGTCGAGCACCGCGATCTTTTTAACAGACTTGGGAATTGCGCTTACAAACTCCTTCGCATCAAGCGGGCGGAACAAGCGCACATAAATATATCCTACTTTCTCACCCTTATTTCTGAGATGGTCGACTGTTTCATACACCGTATTTGCGCCAGAACCCATGATCACGATCAAACGTTCCGGATTTTCATGCCCGAAATATTCATACAACTTATAATGCCTTCCCGTCAGTTCTCCGAATTTTTTCATGCAGTCACTCACAATGGATGGGACTTTCAGATAATAGGAATTGGATGCTTCACGGCTCTGAAAAAAAACATCCGGATTCTGTGCGGTTCCCCTGATGGAAGGATTTTCAGGTGACAAGGACCGCCTCCGGAGTTCAAGAATATCATTTTCGTCGATCATTTCCCTTATCACTTCATCAGGAATTACCTCCACTTTCATTAGTTCATGAGAAGTCCTGAACCCGTCAAAAATATTAAGGAAAGGAATTTTTGATTTAAAAGTAGAAGATTGAGCGATCATTGCCATATCCATCGCTTCCTGTGCATTCTTTCCGAAGAGCATTGCCCAGCCGGTCTGCCGTACCGACATTACATCCGAGTGGTCGCCGAAAATAGAAAGGGCGTGCGTTGCCAATGTTCTTGCCGCTATATGAAAAACAGCGGGAGTAAGTTCTCCTGCGATCTTGTACATATTGGGAATCATGAGCAGCAGCCCCTGTGAGCAGGTAAACGTGGACGCAATGGCCCCGCCCTGCAAAGCACCGTGAATGGCTCCTGCGGCGCCGGCTTCACTCTGCATTTCAATCACTTTCGGTATACTGCCAAAAATATTTTTCTTTTCTTCTGCCGACCATTCATCACAGAATTCCCCCATTGTTGAGGAAGGTGTAATCGGATAGATGGCGCAAACTTCACTGGTTTTATATGCAATATAAGCGGCAGCCTCATTGCCATCCATGATTTTAACTTTACTTTTCATACTGGAATATTTGATTCAAAAATAGAGTAACACTGTAGGTCATTATATGATTATTATCATATTAATAAAATATCAAATTATTGATTTTTTTCATTTTACACACTCTGAAAAACCATGAATAGGTTTGAAAATAATTATTGATCAATAAAGTTTCGGAAAGAAAGTGACAAATAAATATTTGTAAGGCAATAAATTGAATCTAAACAACCTATGGAAAAGAAATATTGGCGTGCGATAAAGTAAAATACGTTATTCGGATACCTTTAAAATACTATGTATTGTTGATTCATTTTTTCAGAAGGATGATTAATTATTTCCTCTTAACCGATATGATTAATATCATATTTTTTCGCTATGTTTGAATTCCACTACCCGATAATAAAAAAAAGATGATAAAAAATCAAAAAAGATCCTCCAAGGTTGAGTTGCTAGCTCCTTGTGGTTCATGGGAATCACTTATGGCAGCCATCCAGGGCGGTTGTGATGCAGTATATTTCGGAATTGAACAGTTGAACATGCGTGCGCGGTCGAGCATCAATTTTACCCTGGAAGATTTAAAAAAGATTTCAGCGACAGCTAAAGCGCATAAGATTAAAACGTATATCACCCTCAATACCATTCTTTACGATCACGACATCTCCCTCATGCGTTCCATCGTGGATGAGGCAAAGAAGAATAAGATTGATGCCATTATTGCCTCTGATCACGCCGTAATGAACTATGCAAAAAAAACAGGAATGCCGGTTCATATTTCCACGCAATCCAATATCACCAATATTGAAACCGTTGAGTTTTATTCCCAGTTTGCCGATGTGATGGTGATGGCTCGTGAACTTACCCTTGAACAGGTCGGAAAAATTACTGCTGAAATAAAACGAAGAAAAATAAAAGGGCCGGCCGGTGAATTGATACGTGTAGAAATTTTTGCCCATGGAGCACTTTGCATGGCGGTATCGGGAAAATGCTACCTCAGTCTTCATTCTGATTTTGCTTCTGCCAACCGCGGCGCCTGCGTTCAAAACTGCAGAAGAACGTATTCGGTAACGGATAAAGAGAGCGGCATTGAATTAGAGATTGACAATGAATACATCATGTCGGCAAAAGACCTTTGCACCATTGATTTCCTGGATAAAATAATGGATGCCGGCGTTGATGTACTGAAGATCGAGGGCCGCGGAAGAAGCGAAGATTACGTTCATACGACAACCCAATGTTACCGTGAAGCGTTGGATTCTATAACTTCAGGGAGCTATTCTAAAGAAAAAATTGCTGACTGGAAAAAAAGGCTCAGCGCCGTTTTCAACAGGGGATTCTGGGATGGATATTACATGGGAAAGAAAATGGGAGAATGGAACGATGAATACGGCTCAAAAGCAACAAAGAAAAAAATTTATGTTGCAAAAGGAATAAAATATTTTGATAATATTGGAGTGGGTGAATTTAAAATGGAATCACAGTCGCTGGAAGTGGGCGATGAAATTATGATCAGCGGCCCAACCACCGGAATCATTCAGGATAAGGTTTTGGAGTTAAGGGTGAATGATAAAAAAACAAATAAAGTAAAAAAAGGAGATACGATTTCTATGCCTTTAAAAATAAAGATCCGCTCCTCCGATAAGTTATATAAAATAGTGGATGCCTGATGGTGAGAATTTTTCATCACCGCGCCAAGTGCATAGGATGCAACGCGTGTGTGGAAGCCGATAAGAGCAGATGGAGGATGTCCAGAAAAGACGGCAAAAGCAATTTAGTGGGCGGAGTGGATAACAAAGGAATTTACAGAGCCGAAGCAGAAGATGAAGAGTATTCACATTTAATAAAGGCAGCAAAGAATTGCCCCGTAAAAATCATAACCATTGAAAAACAAAAATGAGCTACCATTTCTCAAAAACAGTTAATTACACATTTGAAAAAGCAATTGAACGCGCAACTGAAGAGCTCAAAAAAGAAGGCTTCGGCGTGCTGACAGAAATAGATGTAAAGGACACGCTGAAAAAGAAAATCGATGTGGATTTTCATAAATACAAAATTCTCGGCGCCTGTAATCCCCATTTCGCCTACAAGGCACTGAGCGCGGAGAATAAGATCGGCACGATGCTTCCCTGCAATGTGGTGGTACAGGAACATCCAAACGGAAAAGTGGAAATAAGCGCGGTGGATCCGGTAGCATCAATGGCTTCTGTCAAGAATGAAAGCCTGGGTGCTTTAGCAGCAGAAGTCTGTGAAAAACTAAAAAAAGTTATCGATAATATTTAAGCGTATGCAAGTTTTGAAATTAACCGTCAATGGCAAATCGCACGAAGTGATTGTGAGCGAACACGAGATGCTTTCCAATGTGATTCGTGAAAAGATCGGCCTGACGGGAACAAAGATCGGATGCGCACAGGGAAGCTGCGGTGCCTGCACCGTACTGGTAAATAATGAACCCGTTCTGAGCTGTATCACGCCTGCACTTCGTTTTGAGAATGCGATGATCACCACTGTTGAAGGACTTGCTGAGAATGGAGAATTACACAAGCTCCAGGAAAAATTTGTTGAGAAAGGAGCCATTCAATGCGGGTTCTGCACTCCCGGAATGGTGATAACGGCATTGGATCATGTAAACAAACATCCCAACACTTCGGTTCATGATATAAAAGAGGCACTGTCAGGAAATGTTTGCCGCTGTACCGGTTATAAAAAGATCATTGAAGCAGTGGCAGAATATTCAAAAGAAGTTCAAAGTTTAAAGTCAAAAGTAAAAAGCCCTGAAAAGACAAACAACAAACAACAAACGACAAACGGAACAGTCGGAGTGGGCCGGCCCTATATTGAAGCAACAAAAAAAGTTCAGGGCATTGCCGATTATGCCGATGACTATAGATTCAAAGGCGCATTGCATGTGAAATTTGTAAGAAGCATTTATCCTCACGCAAAGATCCTGGACATTGATACGTCGGACGCATTGAAACTCCAAGGTGTCCGATACATTGCCACCGGAAAAGAATTGCCGATCACCTTCGGAGTACTTCCCCTTTCACAGGATGAAACGGCAATGGCCATTGACAAAACCCGCTATGCAGGTGAGATCGTTGCAGCTGTAGCGGCTGATACCGAAGAACTGGCTGCCCATGCCTGCAAACACATTAAAGTAAAATACAAACCGCTCAAGGAATTTTTATCCATTGATGCATCGTTGAATGATATCGGCACAGCAGAAAAGATCCATGACACTACCAAGTTCAACAACAACATTCATAAGAAAGCAGAACTCCGTTTCGGCGATCAGCAGCAAGGGTTGAAAGATGCAGAGATCGTTTCAAAGATGGATTTTGAAATGATCGGCATCAATCATGGATTTACAGAACCGCATGCCTCTTGCGCCGTTTGGGATGAGAACGGTTTGACCATGATCTCTGCCACACAGGTCACCCATTACCTTCATCGCGCCCTGGCAAAAACGATGGAAGTGCCGCTGAGCCGTGTGCGCGTGATCAAACCGTATCTGGGCGGTGGTTTCGGAGGAAAGAGCGATCCGTTTGCCCATGAAATAATTGTTGCCTACCTGGCACGGAAAACAGGAAAGCCGGTTAAAGTATGCCTCACCCGTGAAGAAGTATTTCTGAATAACCACGGACGGCATCCTTCAAAGATGACCATCCATCTGGGAGCAAATAAAGACGGAACATTAAAAGTACTGG
Organism: Bacteroidota bacterium; assembly: GCA_023251675.1. Classification (GTDB taxonomy): domain Bacteria; phylum Bacteroidota; class Bacteroidia; order Palsa-948; family Palsa-948; genus Palsa-948. Next base: position 9,808 of record JAHEYJ010000064.1, on the reverse strand, counting down.
ATGCCGACATCGCCATTGACGGCGGAGCATACGGGAGTTTTGGTGTGGTCACTTCTTATTACAATGGAGTATTACTTCAAGCACCCTACAAACTGAATAATTTCGGATTCAGAACGTATCGCGTTTACACCAACAAACCGCAATGTGGTGCCATGCGCGGACACGGTGCCGTGAATTCCCGATTTGCCGTGGAATCACTGATTGACGATATATCACACCGGATAAAAATGGATCCGGTCGAACTGAGAATGAAAAATTTTCTTGACTCGAACACATTGACCGTTGGCCAGTACCGCATCACTTCCAACGGAAGCAGGGAATCACTTCAGAAAGTAGCCGACCAGTCTGACTGGAAGAACAAGCACGGAAAAATGCCAACGGGCCATGGCTACGGAGTTGCCTGTGGGTTTTTCATCAGCGGAAGCGCCCTGCCGATCATCTGGAATGAGCTGCCACAATCGGTAGTTCACCTGAAAGTTGATTTTGACGGAAGAGTACTCATCGCATCCGGCGCCAATGATATTGGGCAGGGAAGCGATACCATGCTTGCAATTATTGTTGCAGAAGTGCTCGGGATCAGTATGGATAAAACATTTGTGATCGCTGCAGATACATTGATCACGCCGGTTGATTTCGGAAGCTACTCGAGCCGCGTGACGTTCATGGCAGGAAATGCGGCAAAAGACGCTGCGGAAAACCTGAGAAAAGAAATTGCGGACGCCGTTGCTCTGCGAATTACGAATGGTGACGAATTACGAATGAAAGATCTTATTGAAGAAATTAATTTTTCAAACAACAAGGTCTTTTCAAATGATAAAACAATAAATCTCACTTGGGATGAAGCAATTGAAATTCTTGTTGCGAAACGCGGGGCGGTGAATGTGAGCGGAAAATATATTTCCCCGAAACTGGGGGGAGACTTTAAAGGCGCAGGCGCAGGCTTAAGTCCCTCTTACTCGTTCGGCGCCTGTGTTGCAGAAGTGAAAGTGGATACAGAAACAGGCCATGTAAAAATTTTAAATGTATGGGGCGCACACGATTGCGGAAAAGCATTGAACCCGTTAGCCGTTGAAGGGCAGCTGGAAGGTTCCTGGCATATGGGGATCGGCCAGGCCATCAGTGAAGAAATGGTTTATTACAACGGGTTACTGGTGAACAATAATTTCCTTGATTATAAAATACCTACATCGCTTGATACGCCGGACATTCATACCCACATCATTGAAACCATGGATCCGGAAGGACCTTTCGGCGCCAAGGAAACCGGCGAAGGAGCCATTCATCCTGTATTACCGGCTATTGCCAATGCCGTTTATGATGCAGTAGGAATACGCATCACAAAACTCCCGATCAAGGCAGAAGAAGTGCTGCGATTATTAAAAGAAAAAAAATCTAAAAAAGAAGTTGCAATATGATAGTTGCTGAGAAAGTATACCTGAAACCAATCACTGTTGATGAAGCGATCCGTTTCGCAAAGAAATACGCAGGCAGCTTTCGCTACATTGCCGGAGGAACGGATGTGATCGTCAATAAATTCCAGGGGAATGATGCATCCGATTGCCTGATAGACATTACCGGCATTGAAGAACTGAAAAAAGTTATTAAAGACAAGAAGCACATAAAGATTGGTTCTCTGGTTCGCCTGGATGATCTGAAAACTCATCCTGAAATAAGAAAACTTTTCCCTGCATTATTGGAAGCAGCCCATTCAGTGGCTTCCCCTATGTTGAGGAAAACGGCTACTCTCGGAGGCAATATTCTTTGTGAGAACCGCTGCATGTTTTACAATCAAAGTGAATGGTGGCGCGAAGCGGTCGGTTATTGCCTCAAATGCGATGGCGAGATCTGCATTGCAACCGGCGGAAAGAAAAATTGTTTTTCAAAATTCGTTTCCGACACCGCCCCGGTTCTCATCGCTTTGAATGCGTCCCTGGAAATAGCGGATGGGGAAAAAGAATACATCCTTCCGCTTGAAGAAATCTATTCAGGGGATGGAATGAAACCGAGGCTGCTCGGCAATTCAGCAATAATCAAATTCATTAACCTGCCTCTTGCAGAAGAACCCTCCTGCGTATTTAAAAAACTCCGGCCGCGTGAAGCGGTGGATTTTACTTCGCTCACTACAGCCGTTTCAAAAAGCATAAAGGGAAAAATAAGAATTGTGCTGGGCGGCGTTGACCCAAAACCAATTTTGATAGAGGGAATGGCTAACGAAAAAGACGAACTCATCAAGCAGGCAATTAAAAAATCCCGTATTGTTGATAATGATACGTATTCACGGCCTTACCGTAAAGAAATGATCTCCGTTTTCCTGGAACAAAGTTTTGAGAAATTGAATCCGTCTTAATTCCATGCGGTTCTATTCAGAACCAGAAGCATTAATCGTATAACGAAAGCAAAGGAACGTGCGTATGAAATGCCATCTGGCGGGTATTACTAGGATGGAAAAGCGTGCTCAGGAACTTATGTTTATGCGGCAACATGACCAGCCAGTCGGCATGATGCAGTTCAACAAAAGAATTGATTTCCTTAATTACATCTTTCCCTTCCGGAAAGAAGAGTGTATGCTTAATGTCTTTTAAAGAATTCTCGAGCATCAATCCGGCTATAGCATTATCAAATAACGGAACATCTTCCGGAGGCACTATATTCAGCACCAGCAGTTCCGATTTAAAGAGATGGATAAAACCCTTTAGGGTCGCCAGCAGGTCTTTCGGGATCGTATCATTGTAATCAAACGCAAGAACCATTTTACCTGCTTTCTTGTATTTGCATCCATCGGGAATCGCCAGCACCGGAATTTTTGTTCTGTTCATTACAGAAACCGTATTGCTCCCTATCAAAACACGGCTGAGCTTGCTTTCGCCTTTAATTCCCATCACAATTAAATCGGCCTTTTTCAATTTAGCGGCAGAAGTGATTGCTTCAGTAATATTGCCGGGCCGGACTCTATATTCTACATTTATTTTACCTGCGGTTCGCTCAATAATTTCTTTCCCTGATTTCCTTATTCTTATTTTATTCTCCGTTTCAAGTTCAGCGGGAGAAACCATCGTAATAGGCATATCTCCGGCAGGCATCGGGAGCGGGTAAGCATGAAACAACAAGATCGTAGCATTCGTAAGCATTGCCAGTTCGCCGGCATAATGCAATGCATTTCCAGCCGCCTCAGAATAATCTGTAGGAACAAGAATCGTATTCATTAAAACTTTTTTATAAGAAACGCATTCATACGTAATGACTGGCAAAGATAATTACAGGCAATAAAGCTAGTTATTATCCTTTAAACAAAAAATAAATTAAATCATAATGACTTAAAAATGAGTTCAAGCGATTTAATTTGCAATTGATGCAAAGCTTTACCGAACCCACTGATAATTCCTGCATGGTCAGTTTCTCATATTAGCAAGCTTATCATAATTGAGAATACCAATGGTTCCCCCCTTGATGTCCACTAATCCTTCTTCTTTAAAATCACTCAGTGTTCGTATGGTCGTTTCAGTTGCCGTACCTGCAAGGTTTGCAAGGTCTTCGCGTGAAATGCTCATGCTGAATTGGGAATCCCCTTGTTTCTTATATCTGTCTGCAAGGGTTACCAATGTTTCAGCAACACGTTTCCTGACAGAATTATACGCCAGTTTTACAAGCTGCTCTTCTTTTTCCTGCAGGTTATCGGAAAGCATTTTCAAAAACTTCCTCGATACTTCCGCGTTCTTATAGATTAAAGCAAAAAAATCATCCTGCGGTATCAGGCAGATCTCCGAATCTTCAAGTGTGGAAGCCGAATCGGTATACTTTCCTTCCTCTAACAAAGGAAGATAACCAAAAAAATCCCCATCCTTATAAAGAGAAGTGATAAAAACTTTTCCCTGCTCATGGGTTTTATAGGTCTTCACTTTCCCTTTAATTAAAAAATAAATTCCTTTGGGATAACTTCCTTCCAGGAACACATTCTCTTTTTTCTTATAGGTTCTGATCTCGCGCTCTGTAGATAGCTTTTTAAGTTCTTCAATTCCTTTTACACTTGAAATAAATTCATTCAAGCCTTCCATGTTCTTAGAAAATTCCTGCTTCATGGTCTCTGCCTTCTTCAAACGGCTTTCGACGGCATTCAGTAATTCAATGTCATCAAATGGTTTTGTTACATAATCATCGGCTCCCATTTCCATCCCTTTACGCATATCGCTTCGCTCCGCCTTCGCTGTAAGAAAAATAAAAGGAATGCTTGCGGTTGAAGCGCTTTTTGAAAGGAGGTGAAGCACACCATATCCGTCTAATACCGGCATCATAATGTCACAAATAATTAAATCGGGTTTTTCTTTCTGTGCGATTTCTATTCCCTCTTTACCATTTTTTGCTGTTACTACTTTGTATTTTGACAACTCAAGGATTTCGGCGGTATTTTCCCGCATGTCTTTGTTGTCTTCTATCAGTAATATTGTTTTTACCATATTTATTTTAAAAAAATGATTGTTTATAAATTTAATATTTAATTAATGATTTATTGAGGAAATAATAATGTAAATGTTGTTCCTTGATTTTCCTGGCTTGTATATTTAATTGTTCCATCCATCAACTCCATATATTTTGAAACAATGTTAAGGCCCAGCCCTGTTCCCTGGATGTGCGTGGCGTTATGTCCTCTGAAGAACCGTTCAAAAAGGTGCCGCTGGTCCAGTTTGGGGATGCCAATGCCCCTGTCTATAACTGAAATTTTCAAATCAGAATCCGTAGCCTCTGAATTAATTTCAATTGATTTTCCTTCCGGCGAGAATTTAATGGCATTCGAAATAAGATTGAATAGAACATTTTTCAAAAGCGGCTTGCCCAACACCACAAATTCACTGCCTGAATGGCTGCACACGATCTTTTGTCCTTCCTTCGTAATAGGTTGTATCTCCGAAACAATTTCATTGATAAATATGCGAAGATTAAATTTCTCGGTCGTGTTCTCCACCTTCCCTTCTTCCAGCTTGCTGACGGAAAGAAAATCATTGAGAATATCGGTAAGATTGGCAATGGAGGATTTTATTTTTGCTATATGGGCATCTTGTTTCTGAATCTCATTCTTCTCACCGTATTTTTTTACCAAAGAGAGGGAAGATAGAATGGTGGCAAGCGGCGTCCGGAATTCATGAGACGCCATAGAAACAAAACGCGACTTTAATTCACTCAGTTCTTTTTCTTTTGCCAGCGAATCGTTCAGGTCTTTTTTTGTTTTTTCGAGTTCAATAATCGCCTCTTCCAGGATAAGGGTGCGGTTTTTAACCTGGCGCTCCAGCTCCGCAGAGTAATTCTTCAGTTTTTCCTCCACTTGCTTTTGGCGCGTAATATCCACAATGAAAGCAACAACAAATCTTCCTTCGGGTGAAGCATAAGGGCTCAGGCTGATCTCAACGGGTATCATCGATCCGTTTTTTTTAATTCCGAATAATTCCATTCCCTGCCCCATCGAACGCGCATGCGGATGCTGATTAAACTGCTCCCGGTCTTCCTGGTGTTTTTTTGCAAAATGGTGCGGGACAAGCGTTTCGACTTTTTTGCCGATCAATTCGCCTTTTTCGTATCCAAAGAGTTTTTCGGCGCTCCGATTTATTCTCACTATTCCGCCCATTTCATTAACGATCAATATCCCCTCTGTTGCAAAAAGAAATAACGCTTTTATGACTTCCTCTCCTTCCATTTTCTTTTGAGTGCTATAATTCAAGCGAAGATAAGATAGTCTTGAATTTAAAAAATTAAAAATATTGACATAGAAAAAATCAAAAATGACATAAATCACTCTATCGAATGCGCCAAATCAGGGCATGCTGTCTTATCAGTGCCAATCTTTACCCTACGCGCCGGAGTTATTAAAAATACGGAATGAAAACAGAAGCTCTTTCAACGGCAAACATCAATACAATTATGAATAACCATTCCATTAATATTATTAATTATGACACCACTTCAAAGCCTTCATTATGCTATAGGTGAAATCGCCTATGCAATCGCACGGATTGATGGAAAAGTGCAAAAAGAAGAAAGTAAAAAATTTCATGCCCTTGTGGAAGCCGAACTTCGCTGCAAGGATTATGATTTTGATATTTCGGATATCATCTTTCAAATTATGGAGAAAGACAAAACAGATGCAGCCACTTCGTATAAATGGGCCATGGATCAAATACGGTTAAACAGTCATTACCTGAGCCCTCCGCTTAAAAAAACTTTTATTCGTGTAATGGAAAAAATCGCCAAGGCATTCCCTCCCGTAACCAGGAGCGAAAAGGAGCTGATCGATAAATTCAAAGAAGAAATCCAGTTAATTCACGGAGATCCTGTTTTCTATGAAAAATCGTTGTGAATCAGATCTGATGCTTTGAATCAGGCTGAAGGTTCTCAATTGTCCATTCTAGCTTTTTTACAAAGGCTGATTTTCTTTGCGGGCAGTTTACAATTGTACAAATCGGGCAGGAGGCAGGCGGGCAGGGGTCCGCATGAATAAAAAGTTCGATTTCATCACCAAGATCTTCCTTTACTATTTTTTCTACTGCATTCATTTCCTGGTGTGAGTCCTCCAGTGAATCATACCAGGGAAGTGTCAGGTGGGCGTCAATATGAAGCCTTGATCCGTATTTCAGGATACGCAGGTTATGCATATCGATCCATTTTTCCCTTCGATTCTTATTAAGGATGGTTATCAGATGATTTAATTTTTCCATATCCGCTTTATCCAAAAGGTTGGTAACCGATTCGCGCACCAATTTAAAACCGGTAAATAAAATAACGCTGCCGAAAATGACCGCCAGCACGTTGTCTATCCAGAATATTTTGGTAAAAAACATTATTCCCAAACCAACGATTAATCCGATACTTGATATCGTATCGCTGATCAGGTGTTTTCCATCAGCGATCATTGTAATGGAGTTAAAAGATTTTCCTTTCTTTACAAGGTAAGTGCCCATAATAAAATTACAAAGCCCTGCAAAACCGGAAAAAAATAATCCCGTATCCAGTTTTTTCAATTCAGGAGGAAAGAAAGAAGCATATACGGCTTCTGCGATAATTGAAATTCCCGCAATAAAAATAAGCGCTCCTTCAAATCCGGCGGAGAGATTTTCAATTTTCCCATGCCCGTAAGGATGGTCCGTATCCTGTGGCTGGGATGCATAATAAATACTGTATAAAGCAAAGGCTCCTGCAGTTACATTGATGATGCTTTCAAGCGCATCCGATAAAACCGCTACTGAATTTGTAATAAAATAAGCGGCAAATTTTATCGCCATCAGCACAACACTGAAAAGCAGCGTCATCCGCATGGTGCGGATCTTTGTTTTACTTGAAGCTGAAAAATTATTCACAACAGATCCAAACTTACAACTATTACCGGATCACGAGTTTTCCGGAAGAAATTGCATCGCCTGCATTATGAACGATTGCCCTGTATTCATAAATACCTGAAGGAAGATTATTTCTGTCGATCATAATTGAATTTGACGAAACATTTTCTTTTTTCATTGCCACTTTTCCTGCCATATCGTATAAAATGAAATCATAGGTCTCTCCGTGTAAATCAGGGAATACGATAATGGCTGAAGTTGAAAAGGGATTTGGATAAGCAAGCGACTGAAATGAATTTGGCTGCTCCGTTATATCCGTAGTTAAATATAAAATATTCAGGTTGTCGATATACAACACGCTGCCCAACCCTTTATTTTTATTCGTCACCATGTTGCTGGAAGAAAAAAATATATTCACCGAATCAACAAAAGGCCAGCCGTTATAACTTAAAGGGATCTCAAAATAGGTATAGCTGCTTTGGGAAGTGAAAGTAATCATGTTATTATCAACCATACCGGAATTAATAAAAGAGAAGGCAGCAGCAAGTGCTGTATCATTTCCGACAGGGAAATACTTATAATAGCCTGTTACTTTTGAAGGATTCGAATAAACCTGCATTCCTCCGCCCGGACCGCCGGAGCCCAACGTTCCGTTAGTAATATATCCTGTTGTATCGCCCCAGGAAGTTCGAATTGATTCCAGGCGCAATGCATACGTTCCGTTTTGACTGCTTGTTGTTTTTGATGCTGAAGGAACCGTTGTTTTGCCATAATTTATTGAATTCCAGTTGTCAGGTTCTTGTGTTGTAAATGGAGTCCAGTTTTCAAAGCTCGGGTTAGGAATTTGTTGCGTTGAACCAATTAATGTAATGCTGTCAAGGGTCAATGTGCTTCCCGGAATTTTCGGATAATCAAGATTAGAACAAGAGATCAGGGCCACCAAACTATCGGGGATAACGGAGAGATTTGTCGGGACTGAAAATCGCTTATAGGTGCCCTGCGTTCCATGAAAAGATTTCACCGCCAGGGAAACAATAGTCCCTGCTTTCTTAAACCCTATAAGGAAATAGGCCGTATCTAAAGGCTTGATATCGTATTTTACATAAACGGAAACAGAATCCGGCTGGCCGGTAAAAGGAATTCCACCGTTAATGGTTTGATTTCCCGGAGTGCCAATGAATAATCCTCCGAACATGGTATCGGTAGCATTACTGACAGTTGTAAGCTGGCAGGCGTACAAGCCATGGGAAGCCGGAGAAACCTTTTTGACATTTCCCCCCTGAACAATTGTGTAGGTCCAGCTGTTCGTTGCTAAATAACCGCTGGGGTCCTCAAAAAGGGTATCCGTTGTCCAGTTCTCAAAATTCCCATTTGGAATTTGCTGGGCGTTCAACGAAAAGAGGATGGATGAAAATAGAAAAGCGAAAAGAATAGAATTTTTCATTTTGTGGTTTTTTACAAAGTAAGAAAAATATTCTCTAATAAGAGATGAGAGCGGTCATGAACCGGCTAATCCTTCATCTTAAAAAGGAACTTCTGATTCTATCCCCTGCTGAACTTGGCAGTGAAATGGCGCAGGAATTTTGGCTCCTCAACGATCTTTAATCCTTTGACTGCTTTTTTGTTCTGGATCAGCCTCTCAAACACTTCGATCACATATTCAATATGGCTTTGTGTGTAAACCCTGCGCGGAATCGCCAGGCGCACGAGCTCCATCGGAGCGGGGATTAATTTTCCTTTTGCATCGTATTTTCCGAACATCACCGATCCGATCTCTACACTTCGGATCCCGCCCTTCAAATACAATTCACATACAAGCGCTTGCCCCGGATACTGATTCACCGGAATGTGTTTGTAAAATTCTTTTGCATCCAGGTACACCGCATGCCCGCCGATCGGCCACATCAGCGGAACGCCCATTTTCTTCAGATGGGTTCCCAGGAACGTTGTGCTGCTGATCCGGTAATGAAGATAATCAGCATCAAAAACTTCTTCGAGGCCGATTGCAATTGCTTCCATATCACGCCCGGAAAGTCCGCCGTAGGTTGTGAATCCTTCCGTGATGATCAGCAAATTTTTACACGCATCCGAGATCTTTTTACTGTTTAATGCAAGAAATCCTCCCATGTTGACCAACGCATCTTTCTTCGCGCTCATGATGGCTCCATCGGCATAGGAGAACATTTCCTGCGCGATCTCTTTATACGATCTTTTCTCAAAACCTTTTTCGCGAAGTTTGATGAAATAGGCATTCTCTGCGATCCGGCAGCAGTCAAGAATAAAAAGGACCTTATATTTTTTGCAAACAGCACCGACCGCTTTCGCATTGGCCATGCTCACGGGCTGTCCACCACCGCTGTTGTTGGTTACCGTAAGAATTACTGCCCCTATATTTTTCGCCCCATGTTTCTTTATCAGCGCTTCCAGTTTTACTGTATCCAGATTTCCCTTAAACGGATAATCAAGCGCCGGATGAGTTGCTTCCTTGA
>JAHEYJ010000204.1 GCA_023251675.1 Bacteroidota bacterium | reverse complement strand
GAGTATTACTTTTGGAAACCCATAAAATTCTAAGCAGATTAATGACGACTATTATTCCAATAATAAAATAAGCGACTGCATTTTTCTCAAAAGAAACAAAACGCATAAACAAGAAAAGAATAACTGGAATAATCAAATAGAACCATTCGTCAATAACCAGAGTCCAGGTCTCTGGATAAAAAGTGATACCATAAAAATGGTTCTGTAAAAAAAATATATAATAAAAAATATTCCATCCGATTGAGTGATCAAAAGCAAAACGTAAAAGAATAGCCAAATAATACAGAGGTAAAATTCGAAACCACCGTCTTATCATAAATCTTTTCAATGAACTGATTTCTATTTTATCTGAAGAATAAAAATCATTAAACAAAATCTGACCAATTAGAAAGCCGCTAACAACAAAAAGAAACTCTATTCCATAATATCCGTAATTAAAGCCTTTCGTAAACCCGTAGTGGCGTGCAATTACAAGAATAATTGAAACCGTTCGTACCAAATCAATTCCAAAGCTTCTTTTCATATTTTAGTTAAAGATTCAATAATACATTGTAATTACCCATAAAATGTTGCTTTGAAAAATAGGCTAAAGCAAGTCGATTCATCTTTTCTTTCTCCTGGAATTCAATTTTAGATATCATTGGCGCCTTTAAAAAATCATTAATTATGAAACCACTATCATGATCCAGAACAAAACGGGTAAAATCTCCAATTTCATCGCTGATGAGAATTTTTAATCCACATGAAAGGTATTCCGCGAATTTGACAGGAGAAGCAACTTTATTGGTGACTGATTTTTCTCTCAGCAGGATCCCGTAATCCGCAACAAGAAGTGTGTCACGTACTTCTTCATGTGGCAGCCAAATCCTGATGACCCTATCCGGAAAACTTTTTAAACACTTTAAATTTATTTTTTCATCTGCAAGAAGAAGAACCCTACTATTTGGATTTGAAGTAAGTACTTTACAAAGAAAATCATCCACCATTGAAAAAGAATGCCACTGAGAGGAGGATCCGGAAAAGGTCAGCACAATTTTATCTTCTTCAATGCCTAATCGTTTCTTTAAAAGTTTCAATTCATGCTCGGAAGGTAATTCTTTGAGAAATTCTTTATGCAACGTACATGGAATAACCAAATGGCCCGTTTTATCATATCCAAATTCATTTCGCCAATACTCAACCAACTTATTCGAAACAGCCATTCTGAAATCAGATTCATTCACCGCTCGGGATTCGATGGAGAATATTTTTTTCTTTATATGCTTATTCTTAATAACCTCGTACTCATTAACCTCTGCAGCAGAAGCGCCCCGGGCATCAAAAATAACTTTGTTAAGCATACCCGTCTTCTTAGCCATAAGACAAAGAACTGCTGCAAACGGTCCGCGGGCAATTGCTTTTTTAGTATTTATCAATAAGAGTAAAAAAAAGACTGAAAGAATATTCCATCTCCATAATCCAATGGTCGGTATCATTGGAATAACTATTGCTTTCTTAAATTGAGATTTTATCTTTTTTCTGTTCTCCCAATACTTTCTCACCGAGATCAAAGCTACCAGCCTGATCTTTGCGTCCAACCGTTCATTCAGGAAATTACACACATCCGTAACCTGGCTGAAATAGATTCCGGAAGGCGCATCATTATAGGTCAAATAGATCATTCGCTAAAAAGTTTTAATACGCTATCAATAATGCGCTCCGTTGCCTTTCCCTCCCACATTGGAGGAATACTGCCCTTTTTATATTTCCCATCTTCAATCTCCTTGATCTTCTTTTGTATTATGGAAAGAGAAAACGGGATCAGCTCATTTGTCCCAATCACAACAGTTGACGGCCTTTCTGTATTCGCTCTAAGCGTTAAACAAGGGACTTGCAAAAAAGTGCTCTCTTCCTGTATTCCTCCGCTATCCGTAATAATAAATTTACATTCTTTAATTAATTTCTGAAATGAAAAATAATCAAGCGGCTCTGTTATCTGAAGATTCTTATTCTTTACAAATGATTCATACAATCTAAACTCTTTCAATCTTTTGATAGTCCTGGGGTGAACAGGAAAAACTATTTTATATTTTTTGGTTACCCCCTCAATTAAATCAATTAGCTTTCTCAATCCCTCCATCGAATCGACAGTTGCAGGGCGATGCATGGTCATTATTGCATATTGTTTCGTAGTTAAGGCTAGATTTTTCAAAATGCCAGAAGATTCGATCTGTATCCTGAAAGCTACCATTGCATCGATCATCGTATTGCCTACAAAAAAAATATTTTCGCTCGACTTCCCTTCTTTTAAAAGATTATCCATACCGCTTTGTTCGGTCACGAACATATAATCAGCGGCTTGATCAGTAATAATCCTGTTTAATTCCTCCGGCATCGTGTTGTCAAAACTCCTCAACCCGCTTTCCACGTGCGCTATCTTAATATTCATTTCATGTGCAGTTAGGGCCGCCCAAGCAGTCGAATTTACATCTCCGACTACCATCACTAAGTCCGGCTTATACTCAATGAAAACTTTCTTCAAAGCTATCTTAGTGTCAATTTTTTGAGATTCGAATGCCGTTGCTGCCACATTTAAATAAACATCCGGTTCAATTCCAAAATTCCGAAAAAACACTTTCGACATTTTATCATCAAAATGCTGTCCGGTATGAATGATCTGATAATCAAACTTATCTGCATGTTTATTTAATAGTTCAGGGAACCTGGTGATCTTAATAAAATTTGGACGCGTACCAACAACTATTGAAATCCGTTTCATTTACAAGTCTCTTTTAAATACTGCATTAATGCCGTATGCTCTGTTTAAGATTTGGATACTTTTGATTGAAATAACAAAGAGAAATTCTTCTACGTATTCTGAAAAACATTTTCTTACAAATTTACCCATTAATCCCGATATGGAAATAGTTTTCGCGACAAACAACCTATACAAGATCGAGGAAGTGCAACATCTTCTTAATAATAATTTTCAACTTTTAAGTTTAAATGATATTGGATGCAATGAAGAACTGCCCGAAACAGGCAATACACTTGAAGAGAACGCAAAACAAAAAGCACGATATGTTTCTGAGACCTGCAAAGTGGATTGCTTTGCAGATGATACCGGACTGGAAATAGAAATACTGAACGGCAGGCCAGGTGTATTATCAGCGCGCTATGTCGGTGAAGAAAAGAACTCCGATAAGAATATCGAAAAGGTTTTATTTGAAATGAAAAACAGCCTTAACAGGACTGCTTGTTTTAAAACTATTATATCATTTATAATCAGTAATAAAGAGCATCAATTTGAAGGTATAGTTAATGGAACTATCTCTAAAGAAAAAAAGGGCGAAAAAGGATTTGGTTACGATCCAATCTTCGTCCCTAAAGGATTCAATAAATCATTTGCGGAAATGTCTTTGGATGAAAAGAATAAAATCAGCCACCGGGCCATCGCTGTAAAAAAACTGGCGGACTTCCTGAACGCTCTGAAGAGTTAATTAAGCGAGGGCTTCCTCAATAGCATTCCCGAAAAGCTCCTTTCTTGAAATGCCTGCATACTCTGCCTGCTGCGGCACAAAGCTTCTTTCTGTAAGGCCTGGAATACTGTTCACTTCCAAAAGATAGAGTTTGTTGTTCTTTAGAATATAGTCTATTCGAATCATTCCTTTGCATCCCAGCGCATTGAATATATACTCGCTTAAATTCTTGCATTCCGCTTCTATTGAAAGCGGAATCCGTGCCGGCGTGATTTCTTCCGTTGACTTGTCTATATACTTCGCCTCGAAATCAAAAACCTCTTTCGCACAAACAACTTCTGAAATAGCAAGCGCTTTCACTTTTCCTTTGTATCGAATCACGCCACAGGTCAGCTCCCTGCCTTCAATGAACTCTTCAACAATGGCCTCCTCCCCTACCTTAAGCGCTTTTTCCATAGCGGGAATCAATTCTTCTCTATGCTTCACCTTTGAAGCTCCAAGACTGGAGCCTCCTTCATTCGGTTTAACAAAACAAGGAAGATTTACTTTTGAAAGAATGTCGTCAGCGGTCATTTTATCTTTTAGGCTCACCACAACAGAATTAGCCGTGTTAACTCCTAATCTGCTCAATGTTGCAACCGTAAATGCTTTATTGAAAGTAAGTGCCGATACGGTAACTCCGCAACTGGTATAGGGCATCCCAATCATGTCGAAGTATCCCTGAAGCTTTCCGTCTTCACCGGGAGTTCCGTGCAACGCCATAAAAACACAATTGAATTTTATCTTCTTTCCTCCAACCATAACCGAGAAATCATTTTTATCAACGGGCGTTTCCTTTCCCTCTGCTGAAAGGACCCATTTCTCTTTTGTGAGAATGATCTTATAGCAATTGTATTTTTCAGGGTCAAGGTATTTAATGACCACTTCAGCACTCTTAAGAGAAATAACCGCTTCCCCGGAATACCCGCCTGTCACCACTGCAATGTTTTTCTTCATAAAATATTTCTGGTTGTTGTGAGTTTACGGGGTAAATGTAGAAAGTTTGAAATCCACCTGAGAGAGATAATTCATACATTTGTCAATACATCATTGTTAATTTCTGTGAAGGACATTTTACTTTTTTTGAAAAGCAAACGCTTCCGTATTCACTTTATTATCTCGCTTGCCACCGGATTCCTTGTTCTGTGGGTTTCCTTTAAGGCATTGGGCCGTTTTACACATCATGGCGAATTAATAACGGTTCCTGATTTCTCAAATATTAAAACGGAAGATCTGGATAAATTCATTTCTGACAAGAATCTGCGGTACCAGGTTATTGATTCAGTATTTGATTCGAAAGTAGCCGGGGGCCTTGTTATCAAACAGGATCCTGAAGTAAATTCCTCTGTCAAACTAAGCAGGATCATCTATCTTACGGTCAGCGCCAAGCTGGCTCCGCTTGTAAAAATGCCCAACCTGGTGGACGCTTCCATGAGGCAGGCACAGGCCCTGCTGGAATCGTACGGCCTGAAAGCCGGTAAAAGGGATTACCGCCCGGATCCGTGTGTAAACTGCGTGCTTGCCCAGCTTGTTAAAGGAAAAAAAATAGAACCCGGAGAAATGGTCTCAAAAGGAACGGTGGTTGACCTGGTCTTAGGCAAAGGACAGGAAGGTGAACTCATGAACATCCCCTGTGTGATCGGATTGACCCATAAAGATGCTTCCGATAAACTTGCTGAAAACGGCATGAGTGAAGGATCG
>JAHEYJ010000203.1 GCA_023251675.1 Bacteroidota bacterium | reverse complement strand
ATATAAAACAGAAGTGAGCTTATTCTTCATTACTTTTGTTAAAGAGAAATCAAAGAAGCGAATTTACTAATAAGGGTTAATATAGGATGATATCCAAAGCAGAGATAAAACGTGTTCGTTCGCTTCACCAGAAAAAATTTCGCGATGAACAAAAATGCTTTATTGCCGAAGGGCCGAAGGTGATCAGCGATTTGCTGAACTCTGAATACAAAGCGAAAGAAATATATTCTCTTGGCAAAATGGCTTTTCCTTTACACACACCTGCAATTGAAGTTACAGAAAAAGAACTGGAAATCATGTCGGCGCTTACCACTCCAAATAATGCAATTGGTATTTTTGAGATGCATTGCCCAAAACTGAACCTGCCATCATTAAAAAAAGAACTTGTACTGGCGCTTGATGAAATCCGGGATCCCGGCAATATGGGTACCCTCATACGGATCGCTGATTGGTTTGGGATTTCCGACATTTTATGTTCTGGAGCCTGCGTGGATCTGTATAATCCAAAAGTAGTACAGGCCACCATGGGTTCAATGGCGCGCGTAAACGTTCACTATGTGAACCTTCAGGAAGTAGTATCCGGATTCAACAATGTTTATGGGACTGTTTTAAATGGAAAGAGCATTTACACTGAAGAACTTTCCGAAAATGGAATTATCCTGATAGGAAATGAATCCCGTGGTATTTCAGAAACCTTGCTTGGGCTTGTTACTCAGAAGATATCCATTCCGAATTTTTCTTCGGGTGCAGATTCATTAAATGCGGCGGCAGCGGGTGCGATCATTTGCTCAGAGTTCAGAAGAAGAACAGGATAGGCAATATTATTTATAAACCATCGTTGACACAATCTAAAATCCGTATCTTGGTAGTCATGAAAAAAGCATTCCGGCTGATTTGTCTTTGTTTTTTTTTCCTGTCTGCTCCTCTCCTTTATTCGCAATCCGGCGGCAATAATATCTATGAATTTTTAAACCTCGCTGTCCCTGCCCGTGTGGCCTCTTTGGGAGGGAATCTGATTTCGGTTAAAGACAATGACCTTAATTTATCGTTTCAAAATCCTTCGTTGCTCGACAGCACCATGCACAACTCGCTTTCGTTGAGTTATATCGATTACTTCACGGATATACGATATGGATATGCAGCCTATGCACGCACGTATAAAGGAATTGGGAATTTCAGCGCCGGGATGCAGTTTCTTGATTATGGTTCTTTCACTGCCGCTGCGGTTACCGGAGAAATCACCGGGCAATTTTCTGCTTCTGAATACGCTCTTAATCTTGGCTATTCCCGGCCCCTGGATTCCATGTTTTCGGTCGGGGCTACCCTGAAAACAATTTATTCAAAACTGGACGAGTATCTTTCCTTGGGAAATGCGCTGGATATTGGAGGTATTTATAATAATAACAGGCGTAACATATCCGCAGCGCTTGTAATAAAGAATATAGGCAAAGAATGGAAAACATATCATATTGTGCATGAGCCTTTGCCATTTGAAATCCAGATGGGGGTTTCAAAAAAGATCCCTCATGCACCTTTTCGTGTTAATTTCACTTTGATCCATCTTGAAAAATGGAATTTAACTTATGTGGACCCCACTGTTCCGACGGTTGACCCGATCACTGGAGATCCTATTGTAAAAAGCAAACTCAGCATATTCGGAGATAAACTGGCCAGGCATTTTGTATTTGGAGGAGAAGTGCTGCTTACCAAGAATTTCAATCTTCGTGTTGGCTATAATTATTTACGCAGGCAGGAATTGAAATTGGAAACACGGTCAGGAATTGCCGGTTTCTCTTTTGGTTTCGGATTAAAGATATATAAATTTAATTTGAGTTACGGGTTTGCTAAATATCACCTGGCCGGAGGCCCCAACCATTTTACTATCAGTACCAACCTTTCCGATTTCTATACCAGGAAGTAGAATCTTGACATGCCAAAGATCACGATTGCCATTGATGGATATTCCTCCTGCGGAAAAAGCACCATTGCAAAAGGCCTTGCGCTGAAGCTCGGCTATATATACATCGATTCCGGCGCTATGTACAGGGCGGTGACTTTATACTGTATTCAGAATAACATTATCAAAAACGGGATATTTAACGAACAGCAAGTTCTTGATTCAATGAACCATATTCATTTGGAATTTTCTGTAAATCCCTCCACTCATGTTTCGGAGATCGTTCTCAACGGTAAAAATGTGGAAAAGGAAATCCGTGGATTGCAGGTGGCTGATTACGTAAGCCCGATCAGCGCACTGAAAGGGGTAAGGGGAAAAATCGTAACGCTTCAGCGCGAATTCGGAAAAAACAAAGGTATTGTTATGGATGGAAGAGATATCGGGACTAATGTTTTTCCGGATGCAGAATTAAAAATCTTCATGACGGCCGATGAAACCATTCGATCGCAGCGAAGATGGAAGGAGTTGTCTGAAAAGGGCTTACATGTTTCGGCTGAAGAGATAAGAAAAAATCTTTCGCAAAGAGATTATGATGACACCCACCGGCAGCACAATCCGCTTACACAAGCAAAGGATGCCGTCCTGTTGGACAATTCATCCATGTCAATAAACGATCAGCTGGATTTTGTTTTGAAGCTCGCAAAAGAAAGAAAAGCGAATTAATGCATTTTCATCACTTCTTCCATTACCTTATCCGGAGCAATAACGTTTTCATAAAAGGAAAGCACTTTCATCATTACTCTTTCTACTACAGCATCCGGACAGGAAGCCCCGCTGGTGAGGATGATTTTTATTGGTAACAACGGTTTAAGGAAATGATCGGTTGCGTGATGCGACTGGGCATGAAAATTAAAATGATTTATTTTTTCTTTAGAAATAATTTCTTTCTCTGAAGAGATGAAATAAGTTGGAAACTTCTGTTCGCATAATTCAACGATATGCGAAGTATTGGAACTGTTATATCCGCCAACAACAATGGCCAGGTCGGCCGGCTGTTTGAGCAATGCAATGGTTGCTTCCTGGTTTTCATTGGTGGCGTAGCAAAGTGTATCGCGGGTGTCGGCAAAATGGCTGATCAGATCCTTTTTGCCATATCTTTCAAGCATGATCCTTCGGAAGTAATCTGCAATTTCCTGCGTTTCAGACGCGAGCATGGTGGTCTGATTGATAACGCCAATATGTTTCAGGTCTGTCTCAGGGTTAAACCCGGAAGAGATCCTTTCTGAAAAAGAACTGGTGAACTCTTTTATATTGCTTTTGCCAAGAATGTAGTTGCCCAGCTTCTCAGCCTCGCGGATGTTTTTAATAATAATCGCAGGAGAATGTATTTCACTCCGTGAAAAAGTGGCACGTGTTTCTTCATGATTGTACTTGCCATGAATAATGACGGTGTAATTATCTTCTCCCAGCTTTTCGGCTTTCTTCCAAACCCGCTCAACAAAAGGGCAGGTTGTATCGTATTTATGCACTTCAATTCCAATGGAGCGAAGCTTTTCCTCAATGCTCAGGGTGGTACCAAAAGCCGGAATGATCACAATGTCTTCTTTGCGCAGTTCTTCAAAAGGAATTATTTGCTTTCCGTTTGTATCCATCAGGAATTTAACGCCCCTGGTCTGCAGGTCGCTGTTCACTTCCGGGTTATGGATCATCTGGCTAAGCAAGAAAATTCTTTTATGCGGATTTTCAGCTACGGCATTAAACGAAATTTCAATAGCGTTTTCTACACCGTAGCAAAACCCAAAATGCCGGGCAATGTAAAATCGGACAGGACCAAAGTCGAGAAGCGTGGGTGTGTAGTCTTTTTTCCTAGGATCCGTATTTCTCCGGAGTTCCTTTACCCTGGAAATGATATGGCTTTTATAGAACCCGGGTATGTCAAAAGTTTTCATTACTGGACAATTACCTTCACGAACTGCCATTTTTCATATTCCTTCCTTTTGGGAACGGCATCATTATTATAGGCAGGCCCCTGAACTTTTGTACTGACATCATAGGAGATTTTTGAATCGTCAATGTTCCGGAGGCTCATGGATGCATGCACTTTGTCTTTCACTTCATTTGCGCGAATGATTGAAAGCTCTTCATTGCTGGTAAATGATTTTGTGGGCACCGTTGAAGAACTGGCGGCAATTATAATTTTAGCACTCCCGTTGTCCGTTATCATTTTAGATACTTTTTCCATAAGGCTCATAAAGGAATTTATGGAAATATCGATTTCCTTTTTGTTATAGGGAAAATACACAACAAAATCATATTTTGCATCATCGCCGTTATAAAAAGGCCTTGGAATAGCGTTGTTGTCATTGTTTTCCTGCGTAAGAAATTGATCCTTCAATTCAACCAGCTGCATCAGGTCAGCAGGAAGATTTTTAAAAGCCGGTGTTTTATTATCTAAATCGATTTTTCTAACAATCTTATTTGCCTGGTTTGCCAAATATATTTTCTTGAGATAGGCGAGGGCCGGATCCGTTGTAATGACGTTTATCGCATAGTTGCTTTCTGAAGATAATTTTTCAAACCGAAAAGACCCTGAATTATCGGTCTTCGTTTTCTCGATCAATTTTCCTTTTTTGTCGGAAAGCGTTAATTCGAGATTCGGAATGCCATCGCCTGGATTATTGCTCTTAACTATTTTTCCATTCATCGCTACCAAATGCGTGGAATCAGTCATGTCCATTGCTTTTAATGTATTCAGATCGGCAGGGAGATTTTGAAAAATAAAATAGTCTGCCATTTTCTCAACCTTTTTTATTATTTCCTCTTTTTGATTAGCAAGAAATAAATTACGGTTGTTTGTTAATGCCGGATCATTGTCCTTTAATGAGAGTGAATAATTTTTATCTGCAGGTATTTTTTCAAATGAAAAATGCCCTGATTTGTTTGTTGTTTTTTCCATTACTACTTTCCCAGTTTCATCTTTCAGAATAACTTTAGCTTTTGCCAGCCCTTTCTTTCCGTCATTACCAACCAGCGTGCCGATCATGGCGGTATAGGCAATCGCCGTGTCTTTTACTTCAAACCTGGAAAGACTGTTTGTATCGGGGTTAAGGTTTTTAAACAGGAAAAAATTTCCTTCCTGGGTAGAGGGCATAATTACTTTGCCGTCGTTATTGGCCAAAAAGAATTTATTGTGGGTGGCGAGAAGAGGATCACTTTCATCTATCTTGATTATGTATTTCTGTTTTGTAGGAATTTCAGGGAATTTAAAATTTCCTTTACTGTCGGTGACCGTAGACGCAATAATATTGCCTCGTGAATTGAGCAGCTGGATGGTCAGGT
>JAHEYJ010000001.1 GCA_023251675.1 Bacteroidota bacterium | reverse complement strand
TTCTGTTTCGGTATCCGGAGGACAATCTCCTTATACTTATGCATGGAGCACCGCCCCTGTTCAAACCGATCAGGCCATCTTCAGTCTTTATGCCGGAACCTATTCTGTTACTATTTCCGACGCCAACAGCGCTTCTTCTGTAGCCACTGTAACTATCAATCAACCCTCTCAAATAACAATTATTACCAGCCAAACAAGCATATCCTGCTATGGCGGCAGCAACGGCATTGCACATTCAATCGTTAGCGGAGGCGGAATTTCTCCCTATTCCTATTCGTGGAATACGTTCCCGGTACAAACGACGGCCAACGCCGGAAATTTATCTGCCGGTAATTATACGGTGACCGTAAAAGATGCCAACGGCTGCACGAAAACAAATTCAGTGACTGTGACTCAACCGACAGCGCTTACCGTCTCCATGACGATTGTAAATTCCGATTGCGGAATTACAGACGGAAGTGCAAAAGCAAATGTATCGGGAGGAACGGCTTCTTATTCCTACCTGTGGAACAATTCTCAAACCACACAGACCATTTCCAATATTGGTTCGGGAAATTATTCTGTGACTGTAACCGATGCAAAAGGATGCACCATTAACACGACAACAGCTGTCGGAATTATCCCTTCGAATTTCAATCTCGCATTCAGTGCAACCATACAAAACGGATCTGCACCGTTCAACGCAACATTCAACAACAGTACGCCAAGTATGAGCAGCTATAATTTCAAATGGTTCTACGGTGATGGAAACAGCGCAAACGACAATAACAGTTCCGTATTTTATACGTACAATTTCGCAGGTACCTACGATGTCGCGTTGATTGCAACAAGCATTGCCAACGGATGCACGGATACATTGGTAAAAACACATTACATTAATGTTACCGGTACCGGTTGTGCACATACCGTATCCGTTACGCCATCCGGGCCCATCAATACATGCCAGGGAGATACAACTATTTTAACAGCCGGCACTAATGCTGTTGCTCCATTCACTTACCAGTGGAATATTGGCAGCGTGGCTATTACGGGAGCGAGCACCAATACATTTGTTGTTACACAAGGCGGATATTATTCGCTCACCGTTATCAAAAACACATGCCCGGTGACTTCTTCTGCAGTTGCTGTAAATTATTTCACCAATCCGCAGCAGCCAACGATCTCTTCTATCGGAACAATTGTTCCTTGCGTGGGAGGCGCCGTTACGCTGTCTTCATCAACGGTCAGCGGGGCAACCTATACATGGAATACATCTCCTGTTCAATCCTCGCAATCGATCGTTGTAAATAGTTCCGGAAATTATGAAGTGACGGCGACAAACAGTGCCGGATGCAAAACGGTTTCTTCGCCGGTGACCGTCAATGCATCGTTAGCGCAAACGCCTATCTGCCTGGTGACCGTTGATTCACTTTCTCAGAACAATATTATTATTTGGGAAAAACAACCCAACCAGCACATTGACAGCTTTATTGTTTACAGGGAAATTTCTACGAATCTTTACAAACCGATAGGTGCTGTACCCTATGATTCTTTGAGTTTGTTTGTGGATACGGTACGCACAAAATATTTTCCCAATACCGGGAATCCGAATGCGGGAACTTATCGCTATAAGGTGGCCATAAGAGATACCTGCGGGAATTATAGTCCGTTGAGTTTATATCACAACACCATTTATATTATTAATAACAGTGGTACTTTCTTCTGGCCTCAGCTTTATAGTATAGAGAACAGCGCTAATCCTGTTACAAATTATGTTCTTATGCGCGACAATATCAGTAATGGTAATTGGCAGCAGGTGCAGAGTGTTGCCGGTACACAGCAAACCGTAACTGATCCGCAGTATTCTACATATCAAAACACGGCTTCATGGAGAATTCAGACACAATGGGGCATTGGATGCTCAGCTACAATTGTTAATCCCAAAAACCCGGTTATTGAAGTCACAAATCTTAATTCATCCCGCTCCAATGTCTATAAAGTAAATAATCCGACATCGGTCTTTAATTTATCAGCAGAGGAGGCAATTACAATTTACCCGAATCCCAATTCCGGAGTATTCACGCTTGACATTAAAAACATTTCTGATGCATCGATCAGGATATTCAATATGCTGGGTGAAGAAATAAAACAATTTACAATTCAAAACAGCGGGAATAAAACGGAAGTTGATTTACGGGAACAGGCAAAAGGAGTTTATTATTTGCAAGTAACCTCATCTCAACGCTCCCTAACAAAAAAGATAATTATAGAATAATTTACAAATTGATCGTTTGTCAGAAAGCCGCTTTACCCTGTTTTTACTGAAGCGGCTTTTTTATTGGCTAAACTTTTTCTATGAAAAAAAATAAACCAAAACAAATTATCGGCAGGAGAGAAACAGTAGATTTCCCGGAACTGGGACTTTTCGGAATCAGTGCTAAAATAGATACAGGAGCCTATACTTCTACCCTTCACTGCCGCGACATAAAAGTAACAGAAGGCAATCCAAAAGTTTTATGCTTTAAAGTATTGGGTTCTCCTGAAAAAGAAATTTGTTTCAAAGAATTTATTCAGAAAAATATCAAAAACTCTTTCGGGGAAGTGGAGAAAAGGTACGTGATAAAAACAAAAATTAAGATAGCAGGGAGAGCGATAAAATCGATAATTTCGCTTACCGACAGAGGTGCCATGCGCTACCCTGTTTTAATAGGCAGGAAGCTTTTAAAAAATAAATTTATCGTTGATGTTTCACTAAACTACTGATTTGTGTTTAAAAAAATCCTAATAGCCAACCGCGGAGAGATCGCCCTGCGGATCATCCGTACCTGTAAAGAAATGGGAATTAAAACCATTGCGGTTTATTCCACTGCCGATAAAGACTCGCTGCATGTCCGCTTTGCCGATGAAGCGGTTTGTATCGGTCCGCCGGCAAGCAAAGATTCCTATCTGAACATTCCGAATATCATTGCAGCTGCGGAAATCACCAATGCCGACGCCATTCATCCCGGTTACGGTTTCCTTTCCGAACGGTCCAAGTTCTCGCAGATATGTGCCGAGCACGAAATAAAATTCATCGGCCCTACGCCTGAAATGATCGATGCCATGGGCGATAAAGCATCGGCAAAAGCCACGGCACTGAAAGCAGGCGTTCCTTGTGTTCCCGGTTCCGAAGGATTATTGAAAGATGTGGAAGATGTTATTCGAACCGCAAAGAAGATCGGGTACCCGGTGCTGATGAAAGCCACTGCCGGCGGCGGCGGAAAGGGCATGCGCATCATCAACGAAGAGAAAGAGATCGAACATGCATGGGAAAGCGCGCGAAAGGAAGCACTTTCCTCTTTCGGCAACGATGGAATGTATCTTGAAAAATTAATTGAAGAGCCCCGCCATATTGAAATTCAGATTGCCGGCGACCAGTATGGAAAATCATGCCATCTTTCCGAACGGGATTGTTCTATCCAGCGCAGGCACCAGAAACTTCTTGAAGAAACGCCTTCTCCGTTCATGACGCCGGAACTCCGGAATGCCATGGGCGAAGCGTCCATCAAACTATGCAATGAAATAAAATATGAAGGCGTGGGCACCATCGAATTCCTGGTAGACAAACACCGGAATTTTTATTTCATGGAAATGAACACCCGTATCCAGGTGGAACATCCGATCACGGAAGAAGTCATCGATTATGACCTGATACGCGAACAGATCCAGATCGCATCAGGCGTCCCCATTTCCGGAAAAAATCATTTCCCTCAAATGCATGCCATTGAATGCCGCATCAACGCGGAAGATCAGTATAATGATTTCCGTCCGTGCCCGGGAAAAGTGACAACACTCCACAAACCCGGTGGCCATGGCGTTCGTGTCGATACGCATATCTATGCCGGATATACGATCCCTCCGTATTACGATTCCATGATCGCAAAACTGATTACGGTGGCGCGCACCCGCGATGAAGCCATTACAAAAATGACGCGCGCCCTGGGCGAGTTTGTCATTGAAGGCGTTAAAACGACCATTCCTTTTCACCAGAAACTGATGGAGAACGAGGACTTCCGAAAAGGAAATTACACTACTAAGTTTCTTGAAACGCATAAACTCCTGTAAAACGGCTACAGCAGTTCGCCAGGGTAAATCCGTCCTTTGGCGGAGGGCAGCGGCGGCAAACAGCAGAATGCGTATTGATTTTTCCAGTCAAACCATTTCCTTTTCTCTTAAAAGAAGAAGTGCAGTAAGAAAATTAATCCTTTCTCTTATCAAGAAAGAAAAAAAGAAAGCAGGAAAGATCAATTTTATTTTTTGTTCTGATCATTTTCTCCTTGAACTGAATAAAAAATTTCTAAGGCATAACACGCTGACAGACATCCTTACTTTTCAATACCCTTCCAAAGAACTTACCGGAGAGATCTATATAAGTATTCCAAGGATAAGAGACAATTCCAAAAATCTTAATGTAGCTTTCGAAAATGAATTGCATCGTGTGATGATCCATGGCGTGCTTCACCTCTGCGGATACAAGGATAAAAAAGCAGGGGAGAAAAAGAAGATGCGGGAAAAAGAAAATTATTACCTGAACCCCATAAAGAAATAGACATTTATTCCGTCAACTTTATAAATTTGCATTGCATTTGCCGAAGTGGCGGAATTGGTAGACGCGCTGGTCTCAAACACCAGTAGGCTTAACACCTGTACGAGTTCGACCCTCGTCTTCGGTACTTGATATTAAAGAACTTTTTTTGAATATTCATATTTAAACCATTAAACTTATTTTTTATGGCAAAAGCAGATAACTTCCAGTATCACGATTATTATTTGATGGATGAATTACTTACCGATGAACACAAATTGATCCGCGACACCACCCGCGCCTGGGTGAAAAAAGAAGTGTCGCCCATAGTGGAAGAAGCTTGCCAGAAAGCTCAATTCCCAAAACAGTGGGTAAAAGGGCTTGCAGAGATTGGCGCTTTTGGTCCTTATATCCCGGCTGAATACGGAGGTGCCGGGCTTGATCAGATGTCCTACGGATTGATCATGATGGAACTGGAGCGAGGCGATTCCGGGTTACGTTCAACTGCTTCTGTTCAGAGTTCACTGGTCATGTATCCGATCTATGCTTATGGAAGTGAAGCGCAGAAGAAAAAATACCTTCCCAAACTGGCCAAGGGAGAACTGATGGGATGTTTCGGCCTCACCGAGCCTGATCATGGCTCTAATCCGAACGGAATGATCACCAACTTTAAGGACAAAGGCGATCACGTGATATTAAATGGAGCAAAAATGTGGATATCCAATTCCCCGTTTGCCGATATCGCCGTCGTGTGGGCAAAAAATGAAGAGGGCGTAATCCAGGGAATGATCGTTGAACGCGGGATGAAGGGGTTCACCACTCCTGAAACACATGGTAAATGGAGTTTACGCGCTTCTGCAACCGGCGAACTTGTTTTTGATAATGTAAAAGTTCCTAAAGAAAATATTCTGCCGAACATTAAAGGCATAAAAGGCCCGCTCGGATGTTTGAATTCCGCCCGTTACGGAATTGCCTGGGGCGCCATCGGCGCTGCATTGGATTGTTATGACTCTGCACTCCGGTATTCCAAAGAAAGAATTCAGTTTGGAAAACCGATTGCATCTTTTCAGCTGACACAGAAAAAACTGGCGGAGATGATCACCGAGATCACCAAAGCGCAATTACTTTGCTGGAGGCTGGGAATGCTGAAAAATGAAAACCGCGCTACGCCCCAGCAGATATCGATGGCTAAACGAAATAATGTTAGTATGGCGCTGCAAATAGCCCGTGAAGCAAGACAAGTTCACGGAGCTATGGGCATTACCGGTGAGTATCCGATCATGCGCCATATGATGAACCTGGAGTCGGTCATCACGTACGAAGGCACGCACGACGTTCATCTGCTTATTACCGGATACGACGTTACAGGGATCAGTGCTTTTGAATAGATTTTTTAAGTTATCGGGTTCTGTTTTTGCTGCATACTTTTATTCTGAAATTGGCCTGGTTATTAAACCGGCACAACGATCCGTGAATACTGTTTTAATGTTTTGAAATGTTATGTAACTCCTGCTTCCATATTAAATCAAGAATGGGTACGGTTGCGCTTCTGATTCTCTCAGCAACCGGATTTGCCCAACAAAGTTATTCCGATTCCCTTTTATCTTTATTAAAGAAAGATAAAACAGATACTGCAAAAATTATTCATCTGAATAATCTCGGGTGGGAATTAATGTACAATAACCCCGACACTTCAATCCTTTTAAGCAAGCAGGCATTAACACTTTCAGAAAACCTTCTTTCTAACAATAGCACTCTTCCTGACAAATCAAAGATAAAAGGATTACTGACCGGTTCTCTTGAAAATCTCGGTGTATACCATCAGATAAAAGGCGACTATCCCAAAGCCCTTGACTATACACTGAAAGCATTAAAGATATATGAAGAACTATTGGGCATTGCCATGAACCCCTCTGAGAAAAATGTTGCCAAAAAAGGAATGGCTTCCTGCTACCTCAATCTGGGAACCATTTATAAAGATCAAAATGATAATCAAAAAGGATTGGACTATTTTTTAAAAGCTTTAACGATTGATGAAGAACTGGGAAATAAAATGGAAATGGCCGCCGCTCTTGGGAATATCGGAATCGTATATTACGATGAAGCCAGCGCTTCTGCTTCTCCGCTCCGTGATTCACTCTATAAAATAACATTGGATTACTATCAGCGTTCCCTGAAAATTGCAGAGGAGCTGAGAAATAAAAGCTACCAGGCCATTGCGCTGGGAAACATCGGGAATATTTATGACGATCTGTCGAGAACAGCGAATCCGCAAATAAAGAATCCGGAGAGTGAAGCGTTATGCAACAAGGCGCTGGACTACTATTTCAAAGCTTTGAAAATTGATGAGGAGATTGGAAATCAAAACGGGGTTGCCAGGCATTTCAGCAACATCGGCTCCCTATATACTTCCATGGGGAAATTCAAAGAAGCGGAAGTTTACCTGAAAAAGGCAGTCGCATTTGATGATAGTATTGGCGCTGTCAATGACCTGCGGCAGGATGAAGAATCACTTTCAAAATTTTATGATACCACTGCGCAAGTGGCAGCAAGGAACAAACGGTATGAAGAAGCAGCAACGAACTACCGGCTCTCGATCCTGCACTTCAAAAAGGCCATGTCAGCGAAGGATATCATTTTCAACCTGGAAAATAAGAAAGAGCTTACCCGAAAAGAGATGAACTTTGCTTTTGAAAAGAAAGAAGCCGCAATGAAGGCCGAACAGGACAAGCAGGCGGCTATCGCGGCGGCAGAAAATAAAAAGAAAAATATAATTCTTCTTTTTGCGGGCCTCGGCCTTCTTTTAACCCTGGTGTTTGCTCTTTATATGTGGAGGGCTTATGTACAGAAGAAAAAAGCGAATAAAAAGATCACACTTCAAAAAGAACAGGTGCAGAAACAAAAAGAAGAAATTGAATCTCACCGCAACGAACTTTCCGTTAAAAACAAAAAGATCACCGACAGCATCAATTATGCGAAGCGGATTCAGGAGGCGATTCTTCCTTCCGGCGAAGAACTCTCGAAGTATTTTCCGGATCATTTTATTTTCTTCCGGCCAAAGGATATTGTAAGCGGGGACTTTTACTGGTACTTCCCCGTTCCTTTGCTTTCTTCGGGTAAAATAAAAATTGATGCTTCCTTTGAAGAATATACCGGCGGGGTGATTTTTGCAGTTGCCGATTGTACCGGGCATGGCGTACCCGGCGCCCTGATGAGTACCATCGGAAATACGCTTCTTAATAAAATCGTAAATGAACAAGGAATACTTCAGCCGGCTGAAATACTGAACCATTTACAGAAAGGGATCTCGCAGGCCCTTCACCAGGAATCACGGTCACAGGACGATGGGATGGACATCTCCATTTGCCTTTTCAATAAAGAAAGGACTAAAATGATTTTCGCAGGCGCTAATCACTCTGTGTTTCTGGTACAGGATAATTTAGCTGATGAAATAAAAGGTGATCTCTATTCAATTGGCAGCATGTTCAGCAATAAAAATGCCGAATTCGCTCAAAAAGAAATTTCGTTGAATAAAAATACATCCGTTTTTCTTTTTACCGATGGATTCCCGGACCAGGTGGGTGGGGCCAGCAGAAAAAAATATTTTACGAAGAGATTAGAGCCGTTATTTCTTCGTATAGGACATTTAAATTGCAAGGAACAGGAAAAAATTATTATAAATGAATTTGATACGTGGAAAGGAGCGCACGTGCAAATAGATGATGTATTACTGGTTGGAATAAAAACCGGGATCAGTAAGTAACGAATTTAAAAGGAATGTCGCACATCTTCGCAAACCGCTCACCAGCGGCAAGCATATCACTGTCTTCTGCATCGTAATGCCAGTGAATGGCCACTTTACTTTTCCTGGAAATACTCTCAAGAGCAGAAATAATCCGGACTATTTGTTTTGCAGAAGCCGTATTATAATATTGAAACTTGAAATAAAAATCAGTTTGCGGATTGGGCGATCCTTCATACCGGCTTAACCAGTCCGCAACAGGAGTATAAAAAGCAATCGCATCTTCCGGGTGCGACCATCCCTCAATTTCAAAGATATTTCTCCCGGCGTCTAAAGAAATATTGGGCGTCACATCACCTTCTGCTGCTATGAAAAGTGGATTTAGCATGCTATAAATTTATTTACAATTTTTTTTAATCGTATCATAAATTTTAAAATAACCCAGCTCGCCCGCCTTGCTCCAGTCGGAACAAGCGCCTTTTTTATCTTCACTATGATATTTGGCTGTCCCTCTCTGCGCCCACGCCTGGAAATCCTTGGGATTGATTTCAATCACTTTGGAAAAATCGGTTATGGCGTTTTTATAATCCTTCAGGTTGAGATAAGAAAGCGCCCTGTTAAAATACGCATCAGAAAATGACTTATCAATTTCAATTGCTTTTGTGAAATCTTCTATAGATCCAAGGTAATCACTCAGTTTTGCTTTTACCTTTCCCCTGCCTTTATAGGCTTTAGCATATTTCGGATTCAGCTCTATCGTCTTATTGTACTTCTCCATCGCTTTTTTGTTCTCCCCCTGTAAAAAAGAAACTTCAGCGAGGTAAAAAAAACCTTCCGGGTTTTTGGGATTCAACTCTACGGCTTTATTAAGTTCAATCTCCGCTCCTTCATAATTCCCCTCCTGGAACTGCGCAATGCCGCTTTTAAGCGACCCGGCCGAATCAACCTGGGAAAAGGCAGAAGATGAAATACAAATGATGAACAGAAACGGCAGAAAAAAATATTTCAGCATAGTGTTTAATTTATCATTTAGAAAGGCAAATCATCGTCCGGAGTAGGAACAAGTGTTTCATTGTTGAAACTAGGTTCGGAAATATTTTCAGATGAGGAACTGCTTTTGGAGTTTTCGATCTTAAAAACATCCAGGGAGTTAAAAAACTTGATCTCTCCCTGCGGGTTTTTCCATTCACGGCCTTTGAGCTGAAAATGAACGGTGATCTCATCTCCTAATTTTGCGTTATCCAGCAGGGAACACCGGTCCTGGGTGAGTTGAAACAAAATGGTCTGCGGATAGCTTGGCGAGTTATCGGTGAGAACAAATTCTCTTTTCCTGAAACGATCGGAGACCTTTTGCTCGTTTCCTTTTACCTTAATGACACCTGTGTAAGTTAACATTTGTATAGAGTTTTATTGATTTTCAAGTGAAAGTAATGTTTTCCATCCATCTTCTACCCTGCCTTCATCTAAAAGTTTTTTGGCTATAGAATGGATCTCTGCCTCAGAAGTAATGCCTTTCAAATGCGTGTTTTTATAGGTGATCACCTCTTCTCTTGCAGGAATTTTTTCGGCATTTCCGAGCTGGCCCAGATTATTCCCGGAAAGCACTTTGCTGTTTCTTATTTTTTCAGGCAAGGCATCGACCCCCATTCCAACTCCACGGGGTTTGATCAGTTCGAACAACGCATCGCCGGAAGCGCGTACGTACCAATTGGCGCCCAATCTTCCAACCAAGTCCAGTTTATGTTGATCTATTTGTTTCTTTTCATTCAGAACGGAATCACTTATATGCAGGAGCACCACTTCGCACACCACGAGATTGCCGGCACCTGCATTCTTGCCAAGTTCTATAATATCTTTTACTTTGCACTCCATCTGCACAGGCGATTCCTTCACGCGCGGCGGTTTCACCTGTTCCGAATCCATCATCGTGAATCCTGCTTTTTCAAACTCATTCACCCCTTTCGGATAGTCACTGCTTGAAAGTGATACCTGGTGCACCATTTCATAGTTCACCACATTAATAACTGCTTCAGGGACCTCCAGGATATTATCATGGGTGTGTTTTGTAGCATTGGTTTTGCCGCTTCTTGCCGGCGAAAAAACAACGATAGGCGGATTGGTGCTGAAGGCATTAAAAAAACTGAAAGGGCTGAGATTCACATTACCTTTTTTATCCATTGTACTTACAAATGCCACCGGGCGCGGCGCAATAGCATGTACAAGATAGGCCTGCAAAGCAGGGATAGAAAGTTCTTTGGGATGAAGCGTAATCATGGTAATAACCGCGAGCAAAAGTAAGAAAGATTGGTGAAAATATTAATATCCCGCCACCTGTTCTTTTTGAACGGCTTTTACATCAATTGCATCGCGCAGGCCATTGCCAAGGATCACAAAAGCAAGAACCATGATCATAATGGCAAGTCCCGGTATGATAGCAAGATAGGCGGCATCGGTAGTTATATACGGCCGGTGTTCACTGATCATCGCACCCCATGACGGAGTGGGCGGCTGTGCGCCTAAACCGAGAAAACTCAGTCCGGCTTCAATGAGAATTGCGTTTGCAAAATTATCCGCACAGATCACTATGACAGGCCCTAAAATGTTTGGCATTACATGCCTGAAGATAAGACGAAGATTGGTGAAGCCCAATGCTCTTCCCGCTTCAATGAATTCCTGTTCCCGGATGCCGAGCGTTTGACCGCGCACTACGCGTGCAACATCTACCCACATGGTTAATCCGACGGCGATAAATACCTGAACTAATCCTTTTCCGAGCACAAGCGTAATAGCAATGACAAGCAATAAAGTCGGAATGGACCAGACTACGTTGATGACCCACATGATAATATTATCCACCCATCCGCGGAAAAACCCGCCTACAGCGCCGATGGCCACACCAATCACCAACGAGATGAGCACTGACACCAATCCCACCGTCAGCGAAACACGGGTGCCCAGCATCAAACGGCTGAGCATATCACGTCCCAGCCGGTCTGTTCCAAGTAAATATTTTTTGTTTACAATATAGTTTGTCTCCACTTCATGGCGCAGTTGCTCGATGGTCAGGCTCTGAAGAGTGGGATCTCCAACGATATAAAATTCCATTATCCCGCGGTTGGGGTAGCTGTGAAACGGCTGGTTCAGATCCATTGCATACACCACATCCGCTAAATTAAACCTGATCTGGGGCCCGTCATTGGGTGTTGTGCCGGTAAATTCTTCAACAACAATATCGTTGCCTTCAAAATAATAATCATAAAGCGGGATCAGCTGCCAGATATTGGGTTCCCCGTTCTGCATCTTTGTGAAAAAACCAACACTGGGCGTATTATCATTTTTTCTCACCTTCAGAAACCGCATGGAGAAGCCGGGGCTTTTGATATTTAACTCAGGGAACTGTAAATTTCCATTGGGAGTAGAATCAGGCGTGATGGAATAACCCAGTAATGCAATAATGATAGATATACCGATCACCACCATTCCGAACAAAGCCGATCTGTTCCTGCGCAGGCGGTGCCACATCATGGCGGGGAATGAAAATGATGAACGCTTGCGCTTTACTTTTTTTCCGAACATATTCTAAGATTTCCTTCCTTTCCAGGAATAACTGGTGATGGGTGATAGTACGCCAACGAAAGTCACGTATACGGGATATAGAATGGAAGCAATTAAGAAAAAGACATAATGAATTCTTTTTCCGAAAAAGGAAGATGCAGATTGTAGCAGCATAAGGTCAACAATGCATTTGAGCGAAAGCAGCATAATCAGGGCGAACACAAATTTAACATTTATGGCGGAAAGGATTCCGGAAAGAAGAATAAAAAAATTCATTGTGAAAATGAGTATGGCCACCCCTGTCACATGGCTGAATCCATAGGAAAAAGTCTTTGAAGCCCAGCGGCGGCGCTGGCGCAATGCTGAAAAATAGTTTGGCTCGGGATGAGTAAAAACAATGGCCTCTTTTGACCTCAGGTATTTAATTCCGCCCGGAAAACATTTTTGGATTTTCAGCATCAGGAAAACATCATCTCCCGTCGCCGTCTTGTTGACGCCCTCAAATCCATTCACGGCAAGGAATGCTTCTTTTTCATAGGCAAGATTTGCCCCGCTGCAAAGAATGGGCGTCTCATAATAAATGGAGGCGCACGCAGAAGCGGTAAGTACCGTCATTTCCTGCGATTGCATGATTTCCGAAAAAGTGGTTTCGTCTTTCAGCAAAACAGGCGCAACGATCATTTTAGGATGCTGTTTCTCATAAAAAAAAACGAGGGTTGAGATCCACTTCTCCCCCATCTCACAATCGGCATCGGTTGTGATGATCAATTCTCCTTTTGAATGGTATATTCCTTCAGTGATCGCATTTTTCTTTCCCCCATTTTTCGTCAGGCTGACGATCTTCAGATTTGAAATGCCGGCCGATTTTACCAGTTCCGAAGTTCTGTCTTCAGAGAAGTCATCCACAACAAGTATCTCATATTTATTTTTTTCATAGTCCTGATTTGAAAGATGATTCAGAATCCGTTGAATATTTTTTTCTTCGTTTCGTACAGGAAGAATTATACTCACTTTGGTTCGGGTCTGTGTGTTCGACCCTGGGATCAAAATGGTTTCGGGGGAAGTATTTTTCCATCCGATGAAATAAAAGATCATCAAAGCCAGGTAAACTCCGCAAACAAGGAATGTTAGTAAAAAGAAAATCATCATTTAAAGCAAAAACGTTAAGAGATTAGCTTTGCAAATATATTCAATGAAGAACGATAAGGTAATATTAGGAATTGACCCCGGTACGAATATCATGGGTTATGGAGCCATTCATATCATTGGCCGCGAGATAAAATTGCTCGGAGCCGGGATCATTACCATGCAAAAACTGAAAGATCATCCGCTCAAGTTGAAAAGGATCTTTGAAGGGACGATCGACCTGATCGAACAGTTCAAGCCCGATGAATTGTCCATTGAATCTCCCTTTTTCGGAAAGAACGTTCAAAGCATGTTAAAACTCGGGCGCGCGCAGGGCATTGCAATTGCAGCCGCATTGGTGCGCGAAGTCCCCATCTTTGAATATGCTCCCAAAAAAATAAAACAGGCCATCACCGGAAGCGGAAACGCATCGAAAGAACAGGTGGCTGCCATGCTGCAGCAGATCCTTCATATAAAAAACCTTCCGCATTACCTGGATGCCACTGATGCGTTGGGCGCCGCCCTGTGTCATTACTTTGAATACAACATGCAATCCATCAGGAAAAATACCGTTTCAAATAAGAAATTTTCAGGATGGAAATCCTTTTTATCAGAAAATCCGGAGAGAAAATTAAATCCAGGAAAAAAATCAGGATAGCTGTTCACGGATCTTTTTTGCGATCGCTTCCATCTCTTCTTTCGGCACGTCCAGTTTAGGACGAGAGAAATTAATATCGCTCACATGATTAAGCGGAATGAGATGAATGTGTGCGTGCGGCACTTCCAGCCCGATCACCGCTACGCCGATCCGCTTGCACGGAACTGCTTTTTCAATTGCTTTGGCGACTTTCTTAGAAAATAAATGCAGCCCGGAAAAACCTTCATCGCTGATATCAAAAATATAATCCGTTTCTTTTTTAGGAATCACCAGCGTATGCCCTTTCGCAAGAGGAAACACATCAAGAAATGCAAGAAAGTTTTCTGATTCAGCTATTTTATAACAGGGGATCTCTCCTGAAACTATTTTTGAAAAAATGGCAGACATGTAAATCTTCAAAAAGAATTAATACGAAAGCACGAAAATCAAATATGTTTCATCTTTCGTATTTTTCATACGACGTACGACAAAAATTCCTTGTATTAAAGGTCATGTATTTTGTATTCTTAGTGAACCTTTGTGCTCTAAGTGGCTTAGTGGTGAAAAATATTTACCACGCAGGCACTAAGATCACTAAGAAACACTAAGGAGGAAATTTGTCGTACACTGTTTTTCATACCGTTTCGTTTTTCGATGCTTTATTATTTTCCGATTTCAATAATTTCAAAAACAAGTTTGCCGGCAGGGGCCTGCACTTCTACTTTATCTTTAACTTTTTTTCCAAGCAATCCTTTTGCGATCGGAGAATCCACTGAGATCTTTCCTTCTTTTAAGTTGGCTTCCGTTTCCGGGACAATATGATACGTCATCGTCTTTCCGCTCGCTGTATTTTTGATCTTCACTTTGGTGAGTATGGCAACTTTGGAAGTATCCAGATTGGTATTTCCCACTACTTTAGAATTGCGGACCGTGGCCTCCAGCTTTGAAATTCTCATCTCTAACATGCCTTGCGCTTCCTTGGCGGCATCGTATTCCGCATTCTCGGACAGATCGCCTTTATCGCGAGCTTCAGCAATCTGCTTTGAAATGGAAGGACGGTCTTTGGTCTTGAGCTGCTGAAGTTCATCTTTTAATTTCTTAAGACCTTCTTCTGTAACATAACTGGCTGCCATGGTAAATAATATTGTAAAGTGGGTTAATTAAAAAAGATTATCCAGACGTTTTGCGTCTGGATAATCCCTGAACAAAGGTAAGAAAATCTATTTGACTTACAAATTCATTCTGATTCCAATGCTGTGTGTTCCATCAAATGGCGCTGTAGCGCGATAAGAATAATCCAAACCAAAGGTGGTACCTTTTGTTTTGCTGAGCGGAAGTTCCACTGTAAAACCGGCGCTAAGGCCTTTTTGTGCGGTTGTTCTGTAGTTATCTTTTGATTGATCGTCGGTACCAATTCCTTTTTCATATCCGTACCCGGCGCGAAGCATCAGGAAGGATCTGAATCCATATTCCAATCCGAATCTGAACTCATCTTTTGTAAATGAGTTGGAAACAAAGGCTCCTGCCAGTGTGACCCGATGCACCTTTGATGTGTCACCGCCAAGATAGAAATCATAAGCGCCCCCGATATTAACCTGTGAAGGCATTTCAAATGATTCTGAGCGCTGATCAACGGTCCAGGAAGTTCCATTATAGTCCAGCACTTCTCTGAATGAAAGGCCATCTCCCCTGAATTGCATTTTTGGACCCACATTTTTTAAGGAAATACCGAAGTGGGCATTGTCCTGTTTTCCTGCCACGTATTGAATGCCGGCATCCAACGCAACACCGGACGCTTTTGCATCAGGGATCTGCTGGTTGATCGCTCTTACACAAAGGCCTCCGAAAATATGATCGGTAAATCCTTTTGCATAAGATATCCCCATATTCATAAAGGTCGCAGAATATTTTCCCAATCCGCCTTCAGGCATATCGGTGGTGGTCACTTCGATATCACCAAAGTTCATCGACATGAATCCAAGGCCCAGTACGCCGGTCTCACCCACTCTCTGGGTAAAACCAAATGCGTTAACTCCTATCCCGGTTCCTTTCAGATAATTGGTATGCGAAAACAATAATTCTGTTTTCTTGGTAAAGGCCGTTCCTGCTACATTGAGGAATTGTCCTTCCAGCCCTCTCACACCGGCAACATTTGAACTGCCCCATCCGGAAGTTCTTGCCCATGGATTGAGCAGCAGCTCCGATGCTCCGGCTGATCCCGCACGATCCTGATTGCCGGCAAATGCATTACCAGCAATAAAACCGGTGGTCAGGATCGCTGTGATGATTTTTAATTTCTGCTTCATATCTTCTGTTTTTTATTCTTAATTTATTTCAATTTATTTAGAATGAATCGAGATCGATCGGCCGCATGATACCAAACCACTTGACCACTTTTTCACCCACACCGGGCACTTCCACATGGAAAATATAGATACCGCTTGAAATAGGAATTGTAGCTGTGTTCTTCAAATCCCAGTCAAGACTTTCATTGTGCCATGAGGCAGGATCCGATAAACCTTTAGGCGTATGGTTGGTGCTCGGTTCACCTTTTACGAATTTACGAATGAGTGTACCGCTCAGGTTATAAATTGAAATTGTGCAGGTCTCAGGCAGATTGGTGATCTTCACCCGGTTATCAAGGGTCCCATTTTCATACGCTGAGAATGCATAGTACGGATTTGGAACAACCTTAATCAGGTCAAGAGCCGAAACGGCCAGATCATGATCATTAATGGTTGTGGAAAGTCCTTCCGTCGAAAATGTATACATAGGCAAATTATAATTTTGCCCGAATGCGGTTGAAGCTGTATCTGTATAAACCGAGGCGGTTCCGTTTGTATAATAGGCAGGAGAATATCCTGGCTTATACGATTTTCCTACCCTCAAACGAATGGTCACATCTGAAGAAAGTAAACTTTGTCCTGACTGAAGAAGAGGGATGCTTACCCACATTGCATCACGATAGAGTTCACGTTTTTTTGCATCAGCAGGCTGCCCGTTATCCCAGCTTAATATCTGACGGATTCTATAACCACGGTCGTAACGCGGAACATTAATAGAATCTAAAGGCGTAACCAGAGGAGGTGGCGGAGGCGTATTGTCTTTATTGTGTCCGAATACATAAATATAATGTTGTCCTCCGAAAACCGGGCCGGTAGCTCCTGCTACCCAAGGCACAACACCGGTAGTTTTTGCAGTCGGGTTCCATTTCATATCCGCTCCATTCTGATCAAACGAAGTATACTTAACCACTTTTCCCAAAGCGCCGCTTGTTCCGCCGGTGATGGTCTCTGCTACTTTAAATGTACCTGAAACTGTTTTCAGATTCATGGTGGCGCCATTTGACGATCCGCTGTTAGAAAGGATCGTTCCGGTTGCACCGGATGTTCCTCCGGTAACCAATTCACCTACCTGGAAAGTACCGGAAATTGTATCTCTAACCAGTGCTCCTCCATTCGCATTAAGAGCAGAGTTTTCACCAAAAGCAATATTGAGCCGCTCCCCTGTTTCAAGATTAATAGCATAACCCGGGAACCAGCCCATACCGTCAGCGAAATCATTGTTATCGGCAGATGGGTAGTTGGCAACGCCATTCTTATCCACAGAAGGAGATCTCCTGTAATCCAGTTTCCTAGCTTTCTTGGCAGCGCCTGAAGTGTTTAAAGAATAATTGGTGTCTTCACTCATTTCAATAACTGCTGCCCGTGTCCACAAACTTTTATCACTTGTCAGAACAATATCAACACTGGCAAGGTCTTTCATCTGCGGTTGATTCATAAAGCTGGCCTTGAAGCCAGGACCTCCGTAAAATTTAGTTCCATCATATCCCGCAGTCATTAATGCATCCGTGCAGGCAGTTAGCCGGTAAGGGGCCCATGTTGCTCCGATTACAGCTTCATAAACCTGCTTGTCATCCACGGTGGTATAATCATTCTGGAATGCGTCACTGCCTGTTATTGTTCCTGAACGGATCCAGTTTTCATAATACGGCCCGTCCTGGTCAGCAACTCCTGAAAGCCACTTTTTAGATGGATCGGAAAAGGTCATTGACGCCCCGATAAAGCCATTATTAATAGAACCTGCAAGACCCGGATCGATCACTTGCTCAATTGAAATAGAAAGGCCCCAATTCATAAACAACTGTTCATTTACAGCCTGAATGGTCTGATCTGACCAAACCTTTTCACCGGTTGTATTATTGGTCAATATCCAATTGGAATTTGTAATATTTCTTCCAGGATTAGAATAACGCTCCACCTTGGCATAAGCAGAACTTGTACTGCCGATAATCGAATCATTGACCAAAAATGGGCCGTTTGCAATATCCTTTATATGCATCCTCTTTCCATTATTATCAACAACAACAGCTGAAGGTTTGCCTGGGGTAGGGAGAACCGAGGTAGAAATTGTTTCACCTACCTGAAATGCTCCCACGTTTCCTGTGTACACAATCAACGGAACCGTATCAAACTTTAAAGTGAATGCATTGCCTTCGGGTACATTAAGAGGATCAATAACTTTTACATTGACCGGCCCGTATCCTGCAACATAGGAAGGCGTTTTGTACCTGCTGTCTGCGGATGCAAGGATCGCACTTACTGTTGCTGAAGTGTATTCAAGTTGCAGCCCTCCGTTTCCGGTTCCCTCAATTCTTGTAATGGAAGGATTGGTTCCATATTCGGAATTAGCTACTGTTCCTCCGGTTTCCGGCGTTGGAATATGGGGAATAGCCGCATAAGGATAAATATTTTTACGCCCTTGCTTATAGGGTTTCTTCTGACCGTTATAGGCCGGCGTAAATGGATTATCACCCGGAGGCGTATCCGGCTGGTATTTCTTAAATTCATTATACCCGTACGCTACGACCATGAAATAATAGGTCTTCTGATTAATAAGCGTGCTGGCTCCCGAAGAAAAAGCATCCGATGTAACTTTAAATGTATGTGCGATGCCCACATCGCCTCCATTCACTTTTTCTTTTGGAACACCAGCGCCGAGTGACTGGTCAAATTCATAGTTGATGATGCGTGATACTCCGTTCTTCACATCACACTGTCCGATCAGGCGTGCCAGGTCCGGATTATCCAGATCATTAGCCGTTACTGTCGATTTTTTTAACTGGTAAATTTTATATCCTTCAAAGTTATAAGTAGTATCCACCTTAACTTTATTTCCACCCGTATCCTGCAATGCGATCAGCGGATCAAACTCCTGGTAGGTTTCGTTGAAGTTATTTGAAGTCGGATCTGTGTTTGAAAGATAGAGTATAAGTTCTTTGTCCATTTCCTGAATGGTTACATCAGGAGCATTAGGCCCGTCCAGTACTTTAAAACAATTATCAAAAAGGGCTTGCGCTTTATCGTCAACGATACGTAACTTTGTTACAGATGCCTGCGCACCTCCTGAAGATGCTCTTGCCCAAACCACTCCGGTAGTGATCACATTCAGCGCTCCGGGTTTTAACGTAAACGGTCCGGCAGATAAAAGCATACGACGGTCAGCAGGTGTGTTGCCTGCCGTATTTTCATCCCATCCTAAAAGCGAAGGGGTTGTAGAACAATTGCCTCCGATCCCCCAATCATGCTCATCCGAAGTAGGACTTCCCGGGAACATAAAGTTACAAACCGGCCCGGAACTTGAATATCCGTCTCCGCCGTATTTCACGTCTGTTCCGTCACCCCATTTCATTTTAAGGTAATTGTAGAAATGCGTAGCACCGCTTGGATTCCCATTAGGGACACCGTTGGTATTATTGTAATACATAAAGCCGGACATGATCGCCTGTTCGCAAGGCTCATCGATCTGACAGTTCCGGTTATTGTCTTTTCCTTCCGGCGTAACTCCATCCGCTT
Source organism: Bacteroidota bacterium (assembly GCA_023251675.1). Taxonomy (GTDB): domain Bacteria; phylum Bacteroidota; class Bacteroidia; order Palsa-948; family Palsa-948; genus Palsa-948. Next base: position 49,192 of record JAHEYJ010000001.1, on the reverse strand, counting down.
TATACTGATCGGCAAGAGGTCCGCGGAAATAATCAATCCCAATAGCAGGCGGATTAGCGCCGTAACCTGCGGAACCCACCTCGTCATCATTATCACCATTATAAGTAAAGCCTAATCCTCTTTTAACATCGCATCCTACAAAGTCATCGTTATAGTTTCCAAGATCGGCATCACACCAGACCCCGAAATAACAGGAGTCCACTTCGTAAGTAGAGCGGTTAAATACACGGTAGTTATAGAAGGTCATGTCATTGATTTCATCATCCGTGAAAAATCCAAACGCCTGTGCGCGGATCTCCAGGCCAATTGCCTTTCCGCCTGTTTCACTATGGATATTACCTTCATCATTGAACACCCACCAAAGTGTTTCATCTCCAAACAGCTGGTCAACAGGGGTACAGTTCACTTCACGGCAATCTCCGTAGTTATCTCCTGCAACAAGATCATAACCCGGGTAATCGCCGGCTGAAGAATTATAAATTCCATCGCCGTCTTTATCAAAGAAGGGAGCGAGGTATTGCGCCTGGCCTTTGGACACATCTCCGTTTCCGGGCCAGTTGGTAATTCCGGAAGTAATTGTTCCGGAAGCGACAAAGGTCTCCACCTCTTTCCTGGTAATTCTAAAATGTTTGTCATACTTAACACAATTATTCAATTCTGTAGAAGCGCTGGTTGTATCAAGCGGCCCCGGCCAGAAATCGTTTCCTGTCTGGCGGTAGGTTTGTGCAGCCACTTTCAATTGTCCTCCAATGTCAATACCACCGATCCATAAAGAACCGGCGAAGATTGAACCGATCGTTCCTGCTTTAGGAATAATATACAGCCCGTTCGTCAGGTCCCACCACATGTCACCCATTAATATGCGGCAACGCACATTATTTACAGCCAGATCCGATTGCGCGGTGGCTTCCGAACAGGACGCATTAATAGAAGGAGGCGGCTGAGAAATCTTACCACTTCCACTATTTACATTTTCGCGTGCTGAAACAAAGTCAGGGGCACTGATTGCTGCAATCAATGCGGGGATGATTAAAAAACCTTTGTTCTTCATATTTTTTTTGTAATTATTCATTTGATATGTTTCTTCGAATGAAATTAATGGTTAAAAGTCAAGCGCTATACCTAAACGTATCCTTCTGGGAATACTGAAATGAGACGGGTTCTCGATTTTGGCTGTGTACATATCCACATACGATTGCGGATCAACAGCACCTGTTGTAAGGGCTGCGTTTTCAGGAGCCTGGAGGTAGCCGTCATCACTTGGATCTCCTGTGTAACGGTACAGATTGATCACGTTCTTTGTATTCAGGACATTCAACACCTGGACATAAACATTCAGGTTGGATGTTTTGCCTTTATCTTCTCCTTCTCCTTTCTTCCAAACAAGCGTTATGTTTTTGTCTACACGAAGATCCATGCGGTATTGCCATGGCAGGTTAGATCCGTTAAGTTTTCCTTTAAGCGAAGTGCGCTGGTTGATACCAAATACCACTGCGCTGGAATTATCTCCGTTACCGGAAGTAACGTTTTTCTGACGGCTGTATGGCAAGCCGCTTCCTACACGCATCACCAGATTTCCACCAAGATTCTCAAAGATCATCTTTGCCCAGGATGCCTGCGGGCCGGAGTAATCTTTTCCTGAACCAAAACGATAATCGGTATTTAACACGATGGCATGACGCTGGTCAAAATCAAGCGGCATGGTGGTCCGGAGATTGGTCTGGCCAACTGCTGAAATGATATTGGCGCCCGATGTAGCTGCCGATCCGGTACCTTCAGCAAACTGTAGTGTATAAGATGCGGTCATTTGAACATTTCCGGTTCTGCGAAGGTCATAGGCAACTGAAAATCCTTTTACTGTTCCAAAATCTATATTGCCAAATGTGATGTATTTAATAGGATAAGCGCCATAACGATTAATTTCCTGGATCATATCACGCATCTCCCTGTAAAAGGCGGAAATGGTAAGTGAAGAATTTTTTCTTTCATTGAGAACCTGGCTGAAACCTACTTCGTAATCGGTCGTGCGTTCCGGTTTAAGTGCAGGATTATTTATTATCGATCCAACGGTTTGAATATACAAGTAATCGGTAGGAATAAGCCGAAGGTAATTGGGAGGCCGCTGCGTGAGCACATCATAATGGGCAAAGAAGTTTGCATTACCGGAGATCGGGAATGCAAATGCGATACGCGGCATAAAGGTATTCTGCGCATCATACATTTTAAATACTTTATCTGCAGCAGAAGAATCCAGCAATGCTTTTTCTTTCGGGTAAACGAGTGCAGGCTGAATGGTACCTGATGAAGGGGTGATTGAAACAGGATCAGAGATCAGAACCCCCAAAGCATTATACCATTTGTCGCCGTCACGATAGCCAAGAATAGATGAGTTAGGATTGGTAGCGTCTTCCACATAAACGACAGCAGTAGTTGGTATGTTCGTCGGGTGGCTGTGATTCGGATTTCTGCTTCCGGGAACATCTGCAACTGTTTTTGCTTCATTCAAAAGATAAGGGTCACTCAACACCGGTTGTTTAGCATCAAAGTGATCGATACGAAGCCCGATATTGAACTTCATGTCTTTTATATCAAATTTATCCTGGATGTAGCCGGACATGTAAACCGGCTGAAAGGAAGGAACAATACGAGAATAATTTCCATTCGCATCTTTGGCCCTGTAAAAATTTTCCAAAGAAGCAACATCATAAGCTGTTTTGCCGAGTTTCTTTCCGTCATAGGAATAGCCATAATAAGAAACCAACGTGTTATCCAGTAATTCCTGAGGACTGAACATACTGAGGCTGAATTTTGAAGGATCATACGAGTCAATATCGATCCAGACATTGTCCGCAATATTTTCCTGCGCACGGAATGATTTGTCAAATTGTGATTGTTGATCAGTTGCTACTTTATACGGATGGACATAATAATTGAAAGCCGGATTCATGCTGGAATTAAAAGGACCGGCATAGAGTGTAGAGTCATTAAGATCCAGCTGTGTGATATGCTTGTTTGCAAGCTGGCGCATCACCGTCCACAACCCGATCGGGTTGACTGACCAATAACGGTCATCCCGTTTTTCATATTCAAATCCCAGCTGCAAAGCATGGTTTTTTATATCTGTAGAAAACTGCCCCGATACCCGCAGCTGCGTTAAATCCTGGGTATAATAATTATTATACTGTCTTCCTGTATTGTACCAGATAGAGTAAACCGATCTTGGGCGGTCACCATTCAAAAGGCCGTAACCGGCCTGAATGTCTGAAAGGGTATTTGGATCTCCGGAAACCAGGTCATAATACTGGCTGGTGTAATTGGCAGCAAGCTCGTTTTGTGTACCGGCAGTGAAAACCACCTGGGTGTCAGAAGTTGCGATCTGGTTATAATATAGCGTGTTTCCAGCGGTATCTACTACGGCTGCAAAAGAGGGGGCTTTTTCAGTTTCAAATTTTCCAATATAACCGTAATCAAAAACTTTGTCCTGGTGCGTATCGTCCTGCCTGATATTTTTATTTTTTGAATACCCTACCTGTAAAGTATAATAGGGGTTGCTGAACAACGATGTGGTTTTATCGTCTTTAGAATTCTTTTGATGCCCGAGTTTATGGGAAATTCTTCCATACACCCTCATTGTGTTTTTAATATACTCCGCATTGTTGGCGGAATTAAGAAGGGCATACTCGTAAGAAAATTCATGGTACCGGTTGTATTCCATTGATCCGCCCAGCGTAAATGTAATATTCTCGGTAGCTTTGATATCAATTTTCCCGTTAAGGCGAAAGAAATTACTTTTAACATTCTGACGCGCTTTTATCTTTTCAAGATCGGACATGTGAAGCAATTCGGCATTTAAAAGCGTTCCGCCGCCTGTTTCAGAAGCAGCAAGCGGTTCTTTTTCCAGCGAAGCCATTTTTTCATCCTTCACTTTGTAAATCCCTACGGCAGATGGATCCGGATCTTTTTCTGTAGAAACTTCCCCGGAAATGTTGAATCCTACTTTTCCCTGCCGGTTGCCTGAACTGTCTTTCTTGACAACAATAGGTCCGCCCACATTGAATCCGGCAAAATTGTAGTCATAGGCATCCGTAAGCTGGGAAGAAATCAATTCCACTCCTCCGTAATAATCATTACGCACGCCACCCCTTGTTGTAATATTGATAATTCCACCCGTTGCGTCACCGTATTGGGCCGGCACACCGCCGGTAATAACCGAGATCTGTTCAATACTGGATTGCGGAAGTCCGGCAGATGCACCACGCACCTTTTCGCCGTCAATATAATAATCCACAGCACCTTTTTCACCATTCGATTCGTTTTTACGGGATCCCCTGATGCTGATTGCATCTCCTTCATCCTGCTGGAAAACACCAGCAGTAGTGGAAGCAACTGAATTAATGTTCTTTGAAGGCATTGCCTGGAACTCTTCACGGGTAACGGTTCCGCCCGTTTTCGTATCCGGATCGATCAGCGGTTCTGTGTATTCAACTACTTCAAAAGTGGTCATTTCAACCGCCGTGGATTTCATTTTCAGGTCCTGGTAAGTGGTTTTATCACCTCCAATGATCACACCCTTTATGATCAGCGGCTGAAAACCTACGGTGCCGGCTTTCAGATCGTACTTACCCGGAGCAATCGGCTTAATGGTAAAGTTCCCATCTATGTCAGCTACCGTTTTTGCAACGGCATTGCCTTCCTGTTCAAGCTGAACATTGGCAAAGGAGATCCCTTCCCCATTGGTCTCATCCACCACTTTTCCTTTGAGGGCCCCTGATTGAGCGATGGCTACTGTTCCGGCAGTTAAAGCCATTAATAAGACAGCATAGATTTTCTTAAGCATATTCTTAAGTGTTTAAAGTTTGATTTCTGAAAATTGTTTTAAAGGGAACCTCATGCGTTTCCCTATAGAGAATAGATGCACTGAATATCGGGCGATTCAATTTCAATCCTAAAAAATGTTTTGCTTTCCCGTTCATGAGCCTGAAAATGGAGAAAGCGTTTAATAAAAAGAGCGGACAAATGTATAAATAAATAAATGTCCTCGCCAAATAATTTTTAAAGCATTTTTGGATAATATTCAAAAAACTTTTCCTATCCGAAAAAATAAGGTTTGAACTTAAAAATCCGTCCCTGCGAATTAGTAAGTGGTTGTATTTTTTTAGTAAGTGGCGGATCGTGCTGCCTGCAAAAAAATTACAACCGGGGCCGGTTGTTAATCCGGCAGGGGACAGAAAAGAGGGCGAGGCGGTAAAATTGGCTGCGTAAAAATTTTTAATCATGATGTAAGATTAAATTCATTGAGCGTAAATTTTCTTTTGCCCAAACTTACGCCATTAAAAAATCAAACAGGTGCTCCATTTAGTAAGTGGCGGACACCAATGAGGAAGTGGCTGGTTTCAGCAGGAAATTATTTCAGGCGCTTCAGGAAATCTTCCTTTTTCCGGCGGGAGATCTCCACTTTGCTTCCGTCGCTCATTACCGCATAACCGCCGTCTTCCTTAAGAAAGCGCAGCATGTGGATCATATTGATAAGGTGGGAATGGTGTACCCGGACGAAATCCTTTTCCGGCAAAAGTTCTTCATAATGTTTCAACGTTCCGGAAACGAGGAATTTTTTTCCGCCCACCATGTAAATGTTCGTGTAGTTATCGTTGGCTTCGCAGCGGATAATGTCTTTCACCTGCACCACTTCATAGGCGTTGCCGGTTGGCAGTGTGATCTTGCTGTATTGCTCATCGCTCTTTTTAATGTTCTCGAGAAGCGATGCCAGATTTTTTTCTGAAGACGTGTTGCTTTTCCGGTCCGCTACTTTTTTAACGGCCAGCTTGAGTTCTTCGGCATCGATCGGCTTAAGGAGATAGTCCAGCGCACTGTATTTGATCGCCTTCACGGCAAATTTTTCAGATGCAGTGGTAAAGATCAGGTCGAATTTCAGATCGGATAATTTCTCCAGCACATCGAATCCACTTCCATCGGGCATCATCACATCCAGGAAAATAAGTTCGGGCCTCAGGTTCTTCGCCGTTTCGATCCCTTCTTTCACACTGGCAGCAACACCGGCCACGCTAATATCCGGACAGTTTTTCTGAAGAAGGTGCAAAAGCGCATCGCTGCTTTTTTTTTCATCTTCGATGATTACGGTCTTTATCATTTTACGAATTTACTAATAGCATTTAAATCGGAATGAATATTTCCACTTTTGTTCCCGTGGCTTCTCCTTTTTCATCATACAGGTCCATGATTTTGGCGCTTAGTTCTGACCGATGCATTTTATTCAATACTTCGAGCCGCTCACTGGTAATTTTCATTCCCATAGATTCATGAAGCGACTTGTTGGAATCGGTGCGCAACTCCTGCGATCTTTTTCTGCCGATTCCATTGTCCAGGATCGTACATATTATATGTTTATCCGTTTGAGACAGGCGAATATCGATCCTTCCCTTGCCGTTGGTTTTAGGGACCACTCCGTGCAGAACGGCATTCTCTACATAAGGCTGAATCAGCATCGTCGGGATCTTGTGATCATCCATTTCAACGCTGTCATCGATCTCCACGAAATAATCGAACTTGTTGTCCCATCTAAGCCTTTCCAGTTCAAGGTAAAGTTTCAGGGAGTCCAGTTCTTCACGAAGGGTGATGGATGATTTTTCACTGTTGGAAAGAATCATGCGCATGAGCTTGGCAAATTTGTTCAGGTAGCGAAGCGCCGACTCTTCGTCTTTTGCCATAATGAAACTCTGGATGGAAGTAAGTGAATTGAAAATGAAATGAGGATCCATCTGCGCCCGAAGTGCTTTGAGCTCGTTATTGGCCAGCTCGATCTCATGCGAAAGTTTTTCCGCCTCCTTCTTTCGTATTGCATCTACCCGCACCCGAATAAAAATCCCAATCAGGATAATAAGAGAAATGCTCATGGAGATCCTGAACCACCAGGTCTTCCAGACCGGCGGTGTGATCGTAAATGAAAAAGTCACCGGTTCTTTGCTCCATACGCCTTCGTTGTTGCAGGCCATTATTTTAAAAACATATTTGCCCGGCTGAAGATTGGGAAAGTGGACGCTGGTTTCCTGTGTTTCCGGCGACCACATCTTATCCAGTCCCTGAAGCATATACTTGTACCGTACTTTTTCCGGATTCGTGAGACAGATGCCGATGTATTCAAAGGAAATATTATTGAGGTAATAAGGAAGCTCCGCGTTATCGGAAAGAACGGTATCGTTATAAAAGATCCGGATATTTTTAATACTGACCTTTGCTTCTGTAGAATTGTGCGGAACGAGATAGGGATTGAAATGAATGAGCCCGTTCACCGTGCCGAACCAGAATGTTCCGTCCATATCACGCCAGACCCCGTTCGAGTTGGTTTCCAGGCTGCTGAACCCTTCTTCAATGCCGTATTGTTTCAGGATGATTTTTCCGGTACGGTTAAATTCCGTTGCATTGAATTTGTTTACGCCCTGGTTCGTACCGATATATAAGTTCTCGTAGGCTGAATCAAAGGCCATGACATAAATCAGATCGCAGCTCAATCCGTTTTTTTCTGTTATAGTAGAAACTTTTTCTGTTGATGGATTGTAAATATACAGGCCGTCAAAACTTCCCATGTATATGATTCCATCCCTGTCCTCGCAAATCGAAAAATACGTTTTACTTTTCAGGTTAAGTTTTTTGGTCATGTCTTCAATGGCCTTTTCCGTGGATCCCATATCGTTCTTCGGGTTGTACCGGAAAATGCCGCCCAGATAAGTTCCCATCCAGATAGATCCTTTGCTGTCTTCAAATAAATACCATACGTCAAAGTTGCCTGCATCCGATTGAAGATCAAACGTGCGGAAGCGGCTGCCGTTCCAGATCGTTCCGCCTTTATTTCCGCCCAGCCAGATCCTTCCTTTCCGGTCCTGGATAACGGCGGTAACCGAATCGCCGCGAAGCCCGTCTTTTTTTCCGTGAAAATTTTTGAAACCATTCCCGTTATAAACCGATAATCCTTTATTGGTTCCCATTAAAATAAATCCATCCTTATCTTCCATGCCCGAATACATTTCTGTTCCGATGAGCCCGTCTTTTTCTGTAAAGCTTTTAAATTCCCTGTTATCGTATTTGTAAAATCCATTCTCCAGCGTACCCACCCAAAGATTTTTTTTATGATCGCGGAAGATCGGGAACACGAAGGGGTTCAGCAGTCCGTCTTTATCCGAATAGGTTGCAAACGAAGGATCGCGGAAACGATACAGTCCGTTGGACGTTCCGAGCCATAGGTTTCCCTCCGTATCTTTATAAAGTTTACCGATCTTATTTCCGTTCTGTGTTTCGCTCACCCGGTACGATTCCACCACACCGTTTTCAGAGATCTTATTCAGCCCTTTGCCGGTTCCGATCCAGATCTCATTATTATTTTCGCTTTTCATCACGGCCTGGATGGAATTATCCAGCAAACCGTTTTTGGAAGTATAGGTTTTGAAATTCACCCCGTCGTATTTTACAGCGCCGCTGTTTGTCCCGAACCAGATATTTCCAATTCCATCTTCAGTGATGGAAGTGATGGAAGAATCATACACACTGTTCATGATGGTGTAATTATCAAACGAACGGTCCTGCGGGTTTTTATTTGTGAAAACGATCTTGCCGACTCCGCTTGCTGTATTCATCCAGATATTCCCATTCTTATCGGCATAGATCAGGGAAACATTATCGGCGGCTAATCCGTTTTTCTTTTTGATGGAAGAAAACGTTTTTCCATCGTAAATGGTAATGCCTTCAGTGGTTGCGATCCAAAGGTTTCCGTTTTTATCCCGTGTCAGTGAGTTGATGTAATCGCCTGCCAGCCCATGCGATTTGGTAAACGTTGAAAAGGTTTTTCCGTCATACCGGGTAAGGCCGCTGATGGTTCCGATCCATATATTTCCCTGTGCATCTTCAGCAATGGAGGTTACCCAGTGATCAGCCAAACCATTCTTAGGCGTATAGTTGGTGAACGTTTTTCCATCGAACCGGCTGAGCCCGCCGTAACCGCCCGTCCACAAATTACCTTTGCTGTCCTGGTAAATGGCATAGACCTGCACAAACGGAAGCCCCTGCCCGACAGAATAGTTCTTGAAATTATAGGATTGGGAAAAACAATTCAGAATGCAGAATGCAGAATGCAGAATGCAAATGCCAAAAAGAAATACAAATCGTTTGGAAAGCATAAGCGAAGTTAAAAAGTTTCTCCGCCATTTCAGTACTGAGGCCGTTTCAGAATTTCAGAATAAATCACCGCCTGCCGGAAATCAAAATCAACAGCGGTCTCTTCGTCAGCAATGGCCATTTCTGAAAAAACTTTTTTGGGAAGAACCTGTTCGCCGGAAAGAAAGGTCCTTTCGGATCGATGATGCATCTCCGTTTTGTGTGCCAGGTCCGCTTTCTCCTTTCTGTCTTTATGGAACGATTTTTTTTCATCGTCGCGGGAAGTCGGAGTCTCTTTGGTTGCCCACTGCTGCCGTGTCAATTTGGGAGGTGTTTTCAGCTGACCTGTATGTTGTTTGGAGGCAACTGTTTTTTTTTCCGGGGCTTTACTTTCCTGGTTTCTGCCCAATACCTGTTCCAGCATTTTCCTGATATCCTCTCCGGGATCAGGAGCGGGGGAAGAAACAGGAGGCTGCACCGGTTTGTATTCATCTTTTTTCTGCGCCGGAGGATTAGAAGAAGAAACAGGCGGGTGTTTCGCATTCTTTTTTACTGCCTTGACGAGACTGTATATAATATACAGGACCGCAAATAAAATATAGATGTAGTTCTGTGCTGCGTGCATTTTTCAGGATTTCGGATTTCGAATTGACAAAATTACGGATTTAATCCGCAACCCGGAATCCGCATTTTTGTTTTATAAGGTCCCTCTCTGTTCCTGTTCCCGTTCGATCGATTCAAACAACGCTTTGAAATTTCCCTTGCCGAAACTTTTTGCTCCCTTGCGCTGGATGACCTCAAAGAAAACCGTCGGCCGGTCTTCTACCGGCTTGGTAAAAAGCTGGAGCAGGTATCCTTCTTCATCCCGGTCAACAAGGATGTTCAGTTTTTTTATCTGTTCAATGTTCTCATCGATCTTTCCAACGCGCTGCTGCAGGTCGTCATAATACGTGTCGGGCACATAAAGAAAATCAACACCGCGTTTGCGAAGTTCGGTCACGGTTGTGATGATGTCGTCGGTCAGAACGGCAATGTGCTGGCATCCGGCGCCGTTGTAGAACTCAAGGTACTCGTCGATCTGTGATTTCTTTTTTCCTTTCGCCGGTTCGTTGATGGGGAATTTGACATACCCGTTCCCGTTGCTGACCACTTTGCTCATCAGCGCGGTATATTCCGTGGAAATATCCTTATCGTCAAAAGTCAGAAGTAATTTAAATCCCATCACCTCTTCGTAAAATTTCACCCACTCATTCATTTTTCCCAACTCCACATTGCCCACGCAATGATCCACTACTTTTAATCCGACCGGAGTCGTTTTGAGAAGTGATTTTGCCGGTTTGTATCCCGGAAGGAAGGCCCCCTTATAATTTTTTCTTTCCACAAACGTATGCAGCGTTTCTCCGTAGGTATAAATGGAAGCCACCTTTACTTCACCGAACTCATCTTTCAATGTCTGCGGCTTAGAAAAAGATCTTGCTCCTCGTTTTACAGTTTCGCTGTATGCTTTTTCAGCATCATCCACCCAAAGTGCCAGCACTTTCACGCCATCTCCGTGACGTGCAACGTGTTTGGTGATCTCGCTGTCGGGATCCAGGGAAGTGGTCAGCACCAGCCGGATCTTTCCCTGCTGAAGCACATACGAGGCGCGGTCTTTAACGCCTGTTTCAAGACCGGCGTAGGCTACCAGTTCATAGCCCCGGGCGGATTGATAATAGTAAGCGGATTGTTTTGCGTTGCCTACATAAAATTCTATATAATCGGTTCCTTTCAGCGGAAGAAAATCCGGAGCGCTGTTCTTGTGAAGTTCTTCCAATTTGTTTATTGATGTGGTTGCGGTCGTCATAATTTTATTTTTAAAAATGAATAATGGGGGTTTGTGTGTATGAGTGAATTCCATCATTCACGCATCTGCTATTCAACTGCCACTTACGACCACATGGCCAATTGCTGGGAGAGGAGATTCAAAACTTTTTTGTTCATCACAAGCGAAATTACAAAAAAGGAATTATTTCTTAGGTTTGCCATCTGTTTTATTATAACATCAGTTTTTGAAAATTAAATTGACCTGCGAATTACGAATAGCCAAATTACGAATGAATACTATATGTTTGCACCCTATTCGTAATTCGAAAATTAGTAATTCGCAGTGGCTTTGGCATAAATGAAAAAAGATCTTACCCTTTCGTCCCTGTTGTTGTTTTTTGCCTGTTCTGCGGGGTTTTCCCAAACGCCCGACTCAACCGCAATGAAATTCGCTCCTGTCATTACGGCTGAAGATGCCAAAAAGCACCTCTCTGTTCTTGCTTCTGATGAATACGAAGGCCGCGAGACCGGAAAAGAAGGCCAGAAAAAAGCGGCGAAATATATTGCTGATGATTTCAAAAAGATCGGGCTGGTATCGGCTACCGATGAAACCTATCTTCAGAAATTTCCGCTTGTCCTTTCAACGCCTGCCGGCGCTGACCTGGTGATCGGCGGAAAAAAATATGAAAACAATAAAGACTTTTATGTGCTCCCGTACGGGAAACCGTTAACGATGGAAGCAAAGCGTATTTTATTCCTCGGTTACGGGATCTCGGATGCAAAATACGATGATTATAAAAATACAGACGTAAAAGATAAGGTACTGCTGGTGATCGGAGGAGAACCCATTTCTGAAGATTCTGTTTCATTCATCAGCGGTAAAAAAGAACTTTCCGACTGGACAAACAGCTACCGCAAGAAATCTGACCTGGCGAAAGAAAAAGGAGCTGCGGCACTGATCGTGATCAATGAAAACTTTGCCGGCAACCTGGAACTCATGAAACATTTTCTTGCATCACCATCGCTGAAACTGGAACCGGATACCAGTAAAGAAAAAACGGTGGGGCCTGTTCCTGCAGAAAAGGATCAAAAAAAGAAACTGCCCCAGGTTGGAATTTCCGTCAAAACGGCGAATGAAATAATAGCGCCAGAAAATCTGGATGCCCTGATCAAGAAAATACGTTCAACCAAACAATCCGTTTCTTTTGAAATAAAATCTTCTTTTGAACTGGCTGTTTCCAGCAAAGAAGATAAAATATATTCTGAAAATGTTCTGGGGATAATTAAAGGCACCGAACATCCTGAAGAAGTTGTTTTTATTACCGCGCATTATGATCACCTGGGTGTGCGCGATGGAAAAGTATTTAACGGGGCGGATGATGACGGATCCGGAACGGTGGGCGTAATGGAAATAGCAAACGCTTTTGAGAAGGCAAAAGAAACAGGATCTGCGCCCAAGCGGACCCTTGTTTTCATGACCGTAGCCGGAGAGGAGAAAGGATTGCTGGGGTCATCGTATTACACCAACAATCCCATTTTCCCTATTGAAAAAACCGTTTGTGACCTGAACATCGATATGATCGGGCGTACGGATGATCATTACAAAGACACGGTCGATTATGTATACATCATCGGTTCGGATAAGATCAGCACCGAACTGCATAAAATAAACGAGCATGCCAACTCCACTTACACGCACCTGAAACTGGATTACAAATACAACGACCCGAATGACCCGAACCGTTTTTATTTCCGGTCCGACCATTATAACTTTGCGAAGAAAGGCGTTCCCATTATTTTTTATTTCAACGGAACGCATGAAGATTACCACCAGGAAACGGATGAAGTGTCAAAAATAAATTTTGACATCCTTGCAAAACGGGCGCAGCTGGTCTTCTATACAGCATGGGAAGTGGCCAACCGGAAGGACCGGATCGTAACGGACGTGGTTCAGGAAAAAGAAAAGAAATAAGATCTCAGAGGAAAGTTTTCACCACCTTCCAGATCAGGCTCATTCCCGAAACGATAAGAATCACCCCGGCAATGCGGTTGATCCAGATAAGAATTTTGGGATTCAGAAAACTGGTGATCTTGTTTGCACCGAGCGATTTTAAGATATCGGTACCGAACACCGTAAGCAGGGTTGCTGAAAAAAGAGCAATGATGTGCAGATGAGAAAAATCGTAACGTGTGCTTTCTACGCTCACCACCCCCACCCAGAAAAGTATGACGAACGGATTCACCAGGTTGATGGCAAATCCTTTCAATGCAACAAAACCCAGGTTCACTTTTTTTACAGCCAGCTTTTCTGCCGCGCCCTCTTCTTTCTCCAGGTCCAGCGGATGTTTTTGAAAAATATTGAAGATGCCGAACATGATCATGATCGTGCCGCCGATGATCCCGATGATGAAATTATTTTTCGGGTCCCTGAAAAGATTCAGTGCGCCGAGATACGAAAGCGAGATGAGTGTGGTGTCGCTGATGAAAACACCGATGGCAAAAGCAATTCCTGATTTATACCCGTTGCGTATGCTGGTTTGCAGAAGGGCGAAGAACGCCGGACCTGTCAGGATCGCCAGGGTGAGCCCCAGGCCGATCCCTTCTACAATGGCACGAAACAACGATTCAATCATTCATAATCAGGTATTAGTAAGATGTTTTGATCTCAGGAACTCTTCCCATTCTGCAAGATGTTTGTTTTTCATCACCCGTGGAAATTTATTCTGTGCTCCCATTTTTCCTTTTTGCTCCATCCAGTCATAAAATACGCTGGAAGGGAGCACTTCCACAAGCACATCCTTGAGTGCAGCAATGCGTTCCACGCGGTAATCGTCGTTCAGGGTTTTCAGGTGTTCGTCCAGTTTTTCTTTCAAAACATTTTTATCGGCCACTTCATCTGTTCCGATATACCATTTATGGGCGAACAGCGATCCGTAGGGAATGCCAATCACGGTAAATTCCTTTATCTCAATGTTCAGGTCGCGGGCCACGAGTTCCACGGCGCGGTTCATATTATCCTGTGAAAGATGTTCTCCGCACAAGCTCAGAAAATGTTTGGTCCTGCCGGTGATAATTATTTCCTGGTTGGCAAGCGAAGTGAACTTGATGGTATCGCCGATCAGGTAACGCCACGCGCCGGAACAGGTAGAAAGCAGAAGCGCATATTCCACTCCTTCCGCAACTTCACCGATCGAAAGTGTTTCGGGGTTGTCTTTCAGGTTGCCATCACTGCTGAAATTAGTTTCTGTAAAGGGAACGAATTCAAAGAATATTCCGTTGTCCAGCACCAGCCGCATGCCTTCGCGGTTGGGATTATCATCATAGGCAATGAAACCTTCGCTGGCAAGATAGGTCTCCATAAAGATAAGCGGCCTTGAAGTCAGTTTCTCAAATCCTTTTTTGTAAGGGGAAAGTGAAACACCTCCGTGAACATAAATATTCAGGTTGGGCCATATATCGTGAATGGTTTGCACATTGTAATGCGCGATGATGCGCTCGAAAAGAATGGTCACCCACGCCGGCACCCCGCAGATGGTAGACAGGTCCCAGCTCTTTGCATTCTGCACAATCTCATCCAGTTTAGCGGTCCAGTCGCGCTCACGGGAAATCCTTCTGCCGGGTTTATAAAAATGCTGGAACCAGAACGGGAGATTGCTGGCCGTGATCCCGCTCAGGTCGCCTTCAAAATAAGTTCCGTTAAAGTTCAGGTGCGTGCTGCCGCCCAGCATGAGAATTCCTCTTTCAAAATGTTCTTTCGGTAAGTTATAATGGGATTGTGCGAGGATCTGTTTCATGCTGGCCCGTCTAATGGCGCGGATCATGTCCTTGGTGACAGGGATCTGTTTGCTCGAAGCTTCCGAAGTGCCGGAACTCAGCGCGAAGTATTTTACTTTTCCCGGCCAGCAGATGAACGGCTCTCCATTTAAAGAACGATACCACCACCGGCGGAATATCTTGTTGTAATCGTGCGTAGGTACAGCTCCCTGGAACGCTTTCACAAAATCCTTTTCATTCAAGATCTTGGAAAAATTATACTGTTCGCCGAAAGCCGTGTATTCTGCACGGGAAAGCAGCCTTCGTAAAGTCCGTTGCTGAATACGCGCACTGTTTTTGGGTGAGCGCGGCAGCGAATTGCTGAGCCCGATTGCCTGCTTGATTATGTTGCCAAGAATAGCCATCGCCTACAAATTATGAATAATACGAATTACGAATATACGAATTAAGAATAATACTATCCTTCATCCGCCGCGCAGGTAAAAAGAAAAGGGAAAAAATATCAATGCGATATGACCTTCGCCCGCATTTCACCTACTTTCTGTGTAAGTGTTGCCAGTTCTGATTCATTGATCTCCGATTTAACAGCGAGATTTTCATAAACGGATTTTATTCCGGAAAGATCGGTGACAACGGAAGAAAAAATGGCATCGTCCTTGAACTGGGAAAGAAGTTCAATGATCATGTTGAGATGGTTTTTCTGTTCCCATATTTTTTTATATATCCCTTTCGTTTTATCCGACTTTGGAGCCGGGCCCAGCGTTGTGAGGGTGGCATATAATCCTTCCAGCCATCCGCCGGTAACCACGAGGGAGGCAAGACCGATGCGTTCATTTGATTTCAATGTTTTATCGACTTCGCTGTAAGAAGAAAAAATAATCTTTTCGAGGCTGTCCTTGTTCGTTCCGTATTTTTTGTAAGTACCTAACGCTTTCTGGTCAAATGCAAGCGGAATGCCCAGATCATCTGCCAGTTTTTTTACACACTTCAGGTACTTGCCCATCTCTTCAAATTTTTCGTACGTGATACTGTACGCCATATCACCGCCGTAAATTCCCAGGTTCAATGCTTTAGAAGTAGAGGATGAATAATAGTTGAGGTTGGAAGCCGGATTAACCGCATCTGCATTGTATGCAAGCGGAACATCGGCATGTGCTTTCAGAATATCAAACGGAATAGGAACATTGCTTATTAACTTGTCATATTTGAATTGCGTGAGTTCATCTACTTTGTTGGTGTCCTTTGCCGCTGCAGCAGCAATTGCCTTATCGCTTTGCTCGTCTTTTCCGTTTCCACAGGAAGTTAATAATGCAAAGGAAATAAAGGAAATAAGGGTAATAGGGTAAATAAGTATTTTTCGCATGGTGATTAGTTTACAAAGCAAATCTAAATATAAATTACCATAGGACAACCATACGGCGCATGATTTTAAAACAATTTAATGTTGATAACGAAAACCGGTGATCGGTATACAGCCGGTGATCGTTAATCAGCCGGCCACTGAAAAAATTATTAGCAGGGCTTTTGCGGTTCATAGTTTTGGGTTGATAGTTATAGTTCTTTTAGTCCCGATAGCTATCGGGATGGCCTTAGTCTGTTTTGTTTAGTTGAATCAATAACCGGAACAAAGAACTAAAAAAACCAAAACTAAAAACCTTCCAACCATTAACTATTCCTACAAATATCCAAACTTCAGATTTCTTTTTATTCCTTTCAGTGTTTCGTAAATAAGTTTGATGACGCTTTCCACATCATCTTTATGAACTGACTCCACCGTTGTGTGCATATAGCGCAGCGGAAGCGAGATCAATGCCGAAGCAATTCCGCTGCCGGAATACGCAAATGCATCTGTATCTGTTCCGGTGGAACGCGAAGCCACTTCACGCTGAATCGGAATTTTATTTTTCTTGGCGGTCTGGATGATCTGGTTGAGAAGATTATTATGAACGGCCGGTCCGTACGTTACGCTTGGCCCTTTTCCGCAGGTGACATCGCCCTGGTGGACTTTGTTCATCATCGGCGTGTGTGTATCGTGCGTTACATCGGTGATGATGGCGGCGGCGGGACTGATGCGGTTGGCGATCATCTTGGCTCCGTTCAGCCCGACTTCTTCCTGCACGGAATTCACAATGTACAACCCGAACGGAAGTTTTGTTTTATTTTCTTTGATCAGCCGCGCCACCTGCGCGATCATGAATCCGCCTGCGCGGTTATCCAATGCACGGCCTGTGTAAAAAGTATTATTCAGTATCATGAACTCATCTTCGTACGTTACCACACAGCCCACATGCACGCCGAGTTTTGCAAGCTCTTTGTCTGACTTCACGCCGCAATCCAAAAAAATATTTTTTACCGAAGGATGTTCTTCTTTGCCGGGCTCACGCACATGGATGGCAGGCCAGCCGAACACCGCTTTCACAATTCCTTTTTCGGTGTGGATGTTCACGCGTTTGCTGGGCGCGATCTGGTGGTCGCTGCCGCCGTTGCGGACGAGATAAATGAAACCTTCTTTGGTTATGTAATGCACGAACCATGAAATCTCATCGGCATGCGCTTCGATCACGATTTTATATTCTTCTTTCGGATTGATGATGCCGACCGCTGTGCCGTAGGTATCCACAATGAATTCATCAACGTAAGGTTTCATGTACTCCAGCCAAACCTGCTGGCCGGTCTTCTGCCCGTGCGGAAGTTTGCATTCAAAGCCGGTGGGCGACGGCGTGTTGATATACGTTTTCAGAAACTCCAGCGCCTGCGGCGTAACGATGTTTGATTTTTTTGCCATAAAAAATATTTATTCCGCTAAGTTATCGGAATTTTAATTTGTAGATGAATAAAAATCAGGGATACCTTTCATCGCTATATCCAAACGCACATTACCAGCATGTCGTTCTCCCAAAAAATCAATCCTTGTCTCCTTCTTCTTTCACCTCTGAACTTTTACTCTCCGGCGTTTCACTTTTCTCAGAATATTTTTTTATCCACGCCTGGTATTCTTCGGGCGTCATCTTGCTCATTTTATTCAAAAAGAAATCGGTGATCGCCCAGATCTTTTTGTCGTCGTGCGTGGGGCCGTACCCCGGCATGCTCGTCATCTTGATTCCGTTCTTGATGATCCAGAACGATTCATCGGGATCGGGCTGGTCGTCCGCTTTATAGAATTTCGGCGGCCTGGGATAAAGCCCTTTCGCCATTTCCATCGGTTCAATGCCCGGCGCACCGTGACACATCACGCACATCTCGTTGTAATGCTCAAAGCCCTCGACAAAGTTCGCCGTGTCGTTCAGCGCAGGCACCTGGATGTCTTTCAGCCTGCTGTTTATTGATTTGTGTTTGGTGGTGCGTATCATCCATTTGGTAAGCCCGTTGTGCGGCGTGAGCTGGCTCACATCATACATGCCGGAATAGATGTACGCGGTAAATAATACTGCGAGAACAACCAGCGTGGTGATGACGGTAACAATTATTTTTTTCATGTTTGAAAATTAAGGGATGAAATTTATTTTCAGCGAATGTATTTTATTTAACGGCTCATTTCAAAATTGTCAGTTCGAGTAGCGATGGCTTTGCAGCGCGTACCTGCCTTGCCGCCCGCCTGCAGCAAGGCATGGGCAGGCAGGTCGAGAACCTTCCTCTGTCACTTCTCGATACTCCAGCGAAGCGCTGGAACTCGAAGTGGCCATCCTTTCAAAATTTGCCGTACACCTTTTCAATGCTATATCCTGACTCCCATCACCAGTATGTCGTCAATCCCGACGGAAGCCACATCGGGATTTCCTATGCTGCTTCTGCAAAATCTTTTCTTCGGTGCTATATCCTAACACCCATTACCAGTATGTCGTCAATCTGTTCGAGGTTGCCTTTCCAGTCGTCCATCGTTTTCTTGAGGATGTCGTGCTGTTCATCCATATTTTTATCCTGGATGGAAAGCAGGAGTTTTTTGAAATTGGAATACTTGAATTTTTTCCCTTTCGGCCCGCCGAACTGATCGGCATAACCGTCGGTGAAAATATAAACGGTGTCGCCCTTCTGAAGGTCGATCACATTGTTGGTGAACTCGCCCGTACGGTCGCTGATGGCAACGGGCATCGGGTCGGGATCTATTTCTTCCAGTTCCGATGTTTCGCCCTTCCTTATTATATAGAGCGAGTTGTTGGCTCCGGCGTATTGAAGTTTGCACGTGTCGCCGTTCATCTCAAGCGAAATGATACTTACATCCATTCCGTCCTTTTGTTCGCCGGAAGCGCCCGTCTGCTTCAGCGCGGTAATGATCCCTCTTCGTGCTTCATCCAGTATTTCGTTCGGCTGGTAAATTTTTTTCTGGTTCACCGCTTCGTTGAGCAGCGACGTGTTGATCATGCTCATGAACGCGCCCGGAACGCCGTGCCCCGTACAATCCGCCGCGGATAAAAGATAAATGGAAGAAGCCCCTCCTAAATCCTCCCCAATGGGGAGGACTTTTTGTTCGCGTTCCTGCAATACCTTTATTACTTTTTCTGCAAAACCATCTGACGCTGCTATCACTTCCTCGTTTCTGAAACGAATAACTTCAAATCCATGCTTCTTCAGCCAGCTCGTTCGCTGCTCATCTTCTTCTTTCTGATAATCATGAATATCGCCGTCTATTTCTATAACTGTTTTTGTTTTAATGTTTACAAAATCCACTATATATTTTCCAATGATGTGTTGACGCCTTATATGAAAACCAATATTATTTCCTTTTAAAAGTTCCCATGCAATATTTTCCGCTTCGGTAGGATGATCCCTAAATTCTTCCGCCCTTGACTTAAGTGCAGGATAAAGTGATGAATCTGCAGTGAAATAGTCGGGGTCATCAATCCCCCTCCCCAATGGGGAGGGCCGGGGTGGGGCTTTCACTTCCACATACCAAAAGAAATCTCCGCTGACAATGTCGCGGGGCTCAAATAAAATAAAGGACTGGGGCAAAGCCTTTTTAATTTTTGCAAGATCGGGCAAAATAGCACGCTGGATCTTTTCCGCGTAGTTGATGCTGTCGGTGATGTCTTTGTTCTTTTCCTCGATCACATGTTTTTGCTGTTCGAGTTCTTCTTTCTGTTTCACCACTTCGGCGGTGCGTTCCACTACTTTTTCTTCAAGGATCTTTTTTTCGTGGATGAGCGCCCTTTCCCGGATCTTGGAATAGGAATAGGTTCCGCCCATTAAAACAATCGCGTAAATAATGTAAGCCAACATGGAACGGTACCAGGGAGGGTTAATCGTGAAATAAAATTCCGCAGGCTGCGTATTCCAAACTCCGTTGGCTCCTGACGCGATCACCTTGAAAGTGTATTTGCCGGGAGAAAGCCCTGAAAAAGTTACCGATGTTTCCTTCCGGTCGGGCGACCATTCTTCTTCTGCGCCTTCCAGCATGTAACGGTATTTTATTTTTTGTGAATTGCCAAGTGAAATGGCGGCATAGTCAAACGTCAGGTGGTTATCCGTATACGAAAGCTGCAAAGAAGTGGGAAGCGAAAACCAGGGAAGAACAGAATCAGCACGCGAGCTCCAATCCACATCTTTGAAGAAAAGTTTTATATCGGTAATATGAACCTGCGGAGCGTTCGTATTCTGCACTTCCGCTGAGGGATTAAACCGTGTCAGCCCTTTCACCGTTCCGATCCAGATATTTCCCTGGTCATCGCGGTACATGGCATTGTCATTGCACTCCACGCCGATGAATCCGTCGGTAGCATTATAATTCCTGATCTTCAGGATCTTTCCTTTGTCGTCAAAAATTATTTTATCAATTCCCTTATCTGTCCCTACCACCATTTCTTTTCCCTTGTTGCCGGTGGTTTTTTCATCCAGGAAAATAATGGCGCGAACGGAATTAGAACTCAGCAGGCTATCGTCAGCGATCAGTTTTATTTTTATCGAATCATCCGTAAAAACATTGAAACGGTAAAGCCCGCCGTTGTTGGTCCCGATCCAGATATTTCCGAACGGATCTTCAGCAAGCGCTTTTATTTCCTTGTGCATCAATCCTTCCGCTTCATCAAACGTGGTAATGGCTCCGTCTCCTGAATACCGGGCCAGTCCGCCGCCGGTACCGAACCATAGATTTCCTTTTTCATCCTGGATGATGGCATTCACATCTTTATCCGGAATTTTCATGGTCTCCATGGTGATGTTCAGGAATTTCGATCCGTCGAAACGGCTGATGCCATCCTTGCTGCCGATCCAAACGATCCCGTTCTTATCAACGAAAATGCTGTACACGCTGTTGTTCAGCAAGCCGTCACGCTCCGAAAAATTGAGAAAGGTTTTGCCATCGTATTTTGAAATACCGGCGTTTGAAACCGCGGACCATAGGTTCTGATTATGAATGACCTTCCCGGCAGATACTGAAAGAATGGTGTTTCCCGATAAACCATCTTTTATCGAAAAGTTATTGCAAACCGGTGCGCCCGATCGCAGATCCATTTTAACCAATCCGCCGCCGCTGGTCCCGAACCAGAGCGTTCCGGATGAATCCATGTCAATTCCCTGAACGCTGTTACTAGGCAACCCGTCTTTTTCAGAATAATGAGCAAACATATCTCCGTTGAACTTGCAAAGCCCCCCACCGTTGGTTCCGATCCAGATATTTTTTTCTTTGTCTTCAAAGATGCACAGCATCTGGTTGCACGGCAGTCCTTCCTTATCTGTATATTTTTCGAATACTTTTTTCCCGGTATCGGAAGCGGCTGTATTTCTACAGCGGATAAGCCCGTCTTCAACAGAAGCAAACCAGAGCTCATTATTATCGGAAGTAAAAATCCGCCAGATGGTTTTTGCGTTGAACCCGTTTTCCTGGCTGAAAGAGGTAACTTTTCGGGAAAGAATATCCAGTTTAAAATTTTTAGTATCGTTTTTGGGAGCGATTCGGAAAATGCCTCCATCGTACGTGCCAAACCACAAAGCTCCATTTTTTTCTTCGGTAACAGAAGTGATCTGGTCGCTGGGAATTTCTCTTCCGCCGCGTAAATGATCAATAGAAACAGAATCTTTGCCGGGCGTTAATACATTTATTCCTCCAAAAGTAGCCAGCCAGATATGCCCGTCCTTATCCTGGTGAATGTCTAATACGGAATTGCTGCTGAGCCCTTTGTTCTCGTCAAAAACTTCTACTACAAAGGAATCTTTCACTGCCGAAACTACCGTTTGACCGGAACTTTTCCCTTTAAAAACAGGCGTGATCTTGTTTACGCCGCCATCATCCGTGCCTGCCCACACCGTTCCGTCTTTATCTTCGTGCAGGCAAAGGATGGCGCTGCCCGCCAAACCATTTTTCTTTCCTATAGAAACAAATTTATTGCCGTCATAAACCACAATGCCTTCATCTTTTGTTCCGGCCCATATCCTTCCTTTGCTGTCCTGGAGCAACGACCGGATATTTTGCCCGTTGAAACCATCACTTTTTCCATAGGTTTTGAAATGGATCCCGTCAAAACGGCAAAGCCCACCTCCATCGGTACCAAGCCACAAGTAGCCGCGGTTATCCTGAATGATGCAATAAATGGTGGCCTGCGGAAGTCCCTGGTCGAGAGAATAGGATTGAAAATTATTGCGCTGTGCCGAAGAGGAATACGGAAAAAGGGAAATAAGGAAAAAAGAAGTTAGTGCAAGAAAATATTTGCATTCGTAATTCGTCCTCATTACTCACAAGTTATTATTTTTTTCAAAAAGAGTTCGTGAATGCAGGGCATTTCGTAATTCGTAGGGTTAAGCAAATGTAATGAAAAGCATAGCAATGATAGGAAAGAAAAAAAAGTTCTTTCAGGTAAAAATATCAGTGAAAAGAGGAGGCCTGTTGCTGAAGCCGTGTATATAATAACGACTCACGATCATAACTATTGATTTTGTAGCTTGCGAAAAATTAAAACAATATATTATGGAAAATCAGAACTACAAAAACCACAGACGGTTTATCCCGCTCTATCATTACTTTTTATCTGCATTCATTATGCTGATCCTGATCGGTTCATTTGTGAATTTATACAAATCCATTGGCGATCATGAGCGGATCTATTCGGCCGATCTTATTGTTTCCATCTCCATTGTATTGATGATCTCCTATTTTTTTATGCGTGGCTTTGCACTGAGGGCACAAGACCGCGCGATCCGTGCAGAAGAAAATTTTCGCCATCACCTGCTTACAGGGAAATTATTGGATAAAAAGTTACACGTAAAACAAATTGTTGCCTTACGGTTTGCATCGGATGAAGAATTTGCTGAACTGGCAAAGAAAGCCGCCGAGACCACTATGAAACCGGAAGAAATTAAGAAAGCAATTAAAAACTGGAGAGGAGATTATTATAGGGTCTGAACAGACGCTGAAAGAAAAAATAAGATCCGGAAAGAATATTTTTCTTTCCGGATTTTTTATTTCTTGATGAAAATAAACTGCCCGCCCTCGTCGCCCGTATTTTTTACCGGCGCCAATTTGGGGCTTTGCTCGGAGTTATTGATAACCGGGATTTTTATTTTGTTGTACAACTGCCCGGCATCAAAGAATTTATTTTCGTTATCGCCGAGTGTTTTCAGAAAGTAATACGCGAAAACCGAGTGGCCGTCCTTTCCTCCGTCCATAACGGGCTCTATACCGCCTGAAGTCATTGCCTGCCGGGAAGAAAGGCCGTGCACTTCTTTGTAATATTTTTCTGATTCTTCAAAAGGAACTGTTACTGTGCTGCCTCTGAAAATATCGCCGCTGAAGCAGGCATCGGCAACCAGTAACGTATGTTTGGATTTTATTCCGCCCAGGAAGGCCTGCAGGTCCGCATTGGAAATATAATTGGCTACGGAATTGGTTTTGGCATCCTGCGGAACCCAGAAACCCTTGTTCAGCTCCTGCTTGAACTCACCGTGCCCGGAATAATAAATGAAAACATTGTCTTCCGGTTTTGCATTTTTCGCCAGGACGTCAAACGCGTCAATGATGGCCACCCGCGATGCCTGTTCATCATACAAGGTTTTGAAATCATCGAATTTGTATTTTGATTTCAGCATGGCTTCAATGGCTTTTGCATCGTTCACCGCATTCTGAAGCGGAGGCCAGGTTCCGGAATATTTATTTACGCCGATGATGAGCGCGTAATATTTTCCGATCACCATATCTTTTGCTTTGGAGACATTCAGTCCCTTGAGCGGGTCTCCGCTTCCGCGGTAAAGAGGGGTTTCGGGCAACTCCACCGGAGCGGTGTTTTGCGCAATGGCAATATCGGTGGTCGGCAGCGCCTCGTTCATCTTCACATCAAATACCAGGTCATTGGCGTTCGTGTAAGCGCCTTCCAGGTTCAGCCCGATATTTATTTTAGGCTTTGTGTATTCCTTGCTTGCATAAAATTCAACGCTGAGTTCCTTTTCTTCCCCCGGCGCGATCACCGGAACGGTTTCAGAAAGTTTATTCACCGCCATCACGTTAGGAGGAAAGACGTAATTTATTTTTACGTTTCTTGCTTCACCGCTGGATGTATTTTTCAGTTTCAGCTTCAGGGTGATGGGCGCTCCCACTTCCGCTTTTCCGGTTGCTGAACTGTAGGCATGGCTGGTGATCATTACGTAACTGTAACTTACACCGCCGCGTGTCTGGAAACTTATTTTGAACTGGGGGGCGGTAAACCCGTTTGCATCTGCAATATCTACCGTGAACGTTCCGCCCATGGATTCAAGGGTGGAGTCCGTATATATGGGAAGGACAACGTTGGTATATTTATCCGCTTCCAGGTTTCCGATCACCACTTCTTTTTCAAACTTCAATCCTACAATGGTGGCGTCGATAGAAACTTTGGCAACCACATTATAGGCCTGTCCCTTTCCTGTATTTTTCAGGATGAAATTGATCGATGGCTTCTCGGGATTTTCAATGATGCCGTTGCGGTTGTCTTCTTTCATGACCACATTGAGCGTTGAAAGTTTGGGTTCACCGGCATCTTTCATGAATTTTTTCTTTCCGATTTTCAGGTTGGTAACATCCCAAAATTTTAAACTCATATCTTTGCTCACGGAAATAAATAATTTTCCATTATCCGAGAACGCAACTCCGGTCACATCGCCATCGTGCGCAGCGAATTCTTTGGTCAGCGCTTTTGTTTCAATGTTCCAGATGGAGATTTTCTTTTCAGCGCCTCCGCAGGCAAGGTATTGAACATCCGAGCTGATGGCCAGCGAATTCACCTGTGATTTGAAATTGGTTTCGGCAAACTTTGTTCCGGCGGGCATTTCCCAGATCACTACGGTTCCGCTGCTTCCGCCGGTAGCGAGGTATTTTCCATCGGGGCTCCACGTGATGGCAGTGACTTCTTTTGAGCCTGCATCCAGAGATGATTTCAATTGGCCGGTTGCCGCATCCCAGATTTTAATCGTGTTATCAGCAGATGCGGTCGCGATGGTTTTTCCGTCGGGACTGTACACCGCACCGTTCACCGGTTTAGTATGATCTTTCAGCGTGAATAACGAAGAACTTCCTACGCCATCCCATACTCTTGCCGTATTGTCTTTTGAAGAGGTGATAATGTTATCGTTGATCGGGTTGAATGCAATTGAGGTAATATCCAGCGTATGTTCTTTAAGGATCTTTTTAAGTTTTTGTTCTTTTGTATCAAAGATATTGAGCTTGCCATCCGCCGTTCCCACAGCAAAAGTTTTTCCGCTGGAACTAAAAGCGGAAGCAGTTACGGGAGCAGAAAAAGCAAAGGCTTTTATTTTCTCTCCTGATTTTGCATCCCATAAGTAGGCGCGCTTGTCAGCACCCCCTGTAATGATCCAGGCTCCATCGCTGCTGATGGCCGTGCAGAGTATTTCGGCACTATGCGCCCCGTCTTTATTCTTTTGTAAATCCTGTGCAAAAGAATAATAAACCGGCAACAGGAAACAGGCAAAAACTATAGCTAATTTTTTCATTGGTAAAAATGATTTTTGAGGATGTGAAGTTACTAAAATTATTATTACTTTCGCTTCGATCCTAATGCTCAATTATTTTTAAAAATGAAAAATAAATCTCTCGTATTTGCGGCTGGATGTTGCCTGTGGGCCACCGGGGTTTTCGCTCAGAATCCGAATTTCAGTTATACGCAAACCTGTTTCGGAAACCAGACCACTTTAACGGCTTCCTCTTCCCTTCCCGATGCTTCCATTGCTTCCTGGATGTGGGACGTGGACGGAAACGGAACGTATGATCTATCCGGAAAAACAATTATCACACTTATTACCATTAACGATACCGTTGCGGTTAAGTTAAAGATCACGCCCAACGCCGGCACACCCGACTCCCTTACTAAAAATGTGATCATTGATCCGCTGCCCCAGGTGAATTTCATGGCGAATAATCTTTGCGCTACCCATTCTGCTACCTATATCAGTTTGTCAAACATTGCACCCGGTTCTATTTCTCAGTTTCTCTGGGATTTTAATAATGACGGCGTAACCGATGACAATTCAAATGATACCGTTCAATATACCTGCGGGCCTCCCTCCACCTACATCACAAAACTTACCTGCGTTTCAAATAAAGGTTGTTCGGCTTTTGCGCAGAAGACCACCACCGTTTATCCGAATCCCGGGGCTGCGTTTACTGCTGCAAATACCTGTGTAAATTCAAGCGCACCATTTACAAATACCAGCACAGTTACCAATCTTGATTTTTATCTATGGCAATTTGGGGATGGGAACAGCAGTTCGACTTCCGGAAACGCAACCCACACCTACGCTTCAGCCGGAACCTATACCGTGGGCCTGATCGCTATTACACAAAGCGGGTGCCGCGATACAGTCACTCATTCCATTACAGTTAATGCGCTGCCCTTGGTTACCATTACTCCGGGGGGAAGTACCACCTTGTGTTCAGGGAACAGCGTTGTACTCGATCCGGGAAATTCGTTTGCATCCTATAGCTGGAGCACCGGATCTTCTGCACCCAGTGTTTCCGTTTCTGCCACCGGGAATTATTCCGTTACCGTTACAGATGCAAACGGATGTTCGAACATCGCTTCCATTCCGGTTATGGTGAATCCGTTACCCGTTGTTTCCATCTCCGCAAGCAATACGAATTTGCATAATGGCGGAAGTGTTACTTTGATTGCAAACGGCGCAAACTATTATACATGGAACACAGGCGCAAACGCCATCAGCATAACAACCGATTCCATTGGTATTTACATTGTAAACGGAACCGATCTGAACGGCTGCTCGGCATCTGCCAATATCACTATTGTAGGCGAAAATAATACGGATACGCTTTCCGTTTCCGGGTCTATTCTTACTCCCAACGGCGATGGATTCAACGATGAACTGATCATTAATGATATTGCAGCTTACCAGAACTGCGAGCTGAATGTTTTCAATATGTGGAACGAACGGGTGTACAGCAAAAGAGTTGATAAAAATAATGCATGGAAGGGGACAAATAACAATGGAGATGCGCTCGGTGCGGGTCCCTATTATTACATCATCAAGTGTGATGGCAAGCAGATGTTAAAAGGAAATATTAATATTCTTCGATAATAATAATTGACGATGCAAAATAAAAATATTTTTTTAGCTGGCAGCTTATGGCTATTAGCCGTTAGCTTGTTCGCACAACAGCTTCCTTTATCCAATCAATATACCATCAACAAATTCTCTCTTTCTCCTGCTTATGCAGGAACCGGAGAAAGTTTTGAGATATTCGGCACCTATCGGAACGAATGGATGAATATTCCGGGTGCACCTGAAACCAAAACGATTTCTGCAAATGGTTTGATCTGTAAAAAAATGGGGCTGGGCGGAAGCATTTCCAGCCAGAACGCCGGGATATTTGAAAACCTCTCTGCAATGGCAAGTTATGCCTACCACGCAAAATTTTCGGGAGGACATACATTAAGTTTCGGACTGGGATTGGGGCTGCTGGAAAGCCATGTTAACATTGCCGGCGCTGCCGGTCAAATGAACGATCCGGTTGCTGCCAATAACGCGGATGTGACCGATATGGTTTTTGATGCCGGATTCGGAATCCTGTATCGTTTCAAGGGATTGAGTGCTGGAATCGGCGCTCCCCGCGTTCTCACTAACAAAATAAAGAATCATGAAGGAAAGAATGTCTATATGAATAATACCCAGGAAGTGATCAATTTAGGGTATAAATATTCCTTCAACAACGACTGGACAATCGACCCCGTTGCAAAAATCGATCTTGTGAAACAAACCACTTTTGACACTTACTATGAAGTTGCCGTTCCTGTTATCTATAAGAACAGGATCTGGGTCTCTCCCATTTACAAAAAAACAGCGATGGCCTTTGGTATAGGCGGAATTCCTTACAATAATTTTATTTTCAATTATTCCTATGAATTTTCTTCGGCGGGAGGCATGGGCGAGTCCGGCGGAACGCACGAGATCACGATCGGATGGAGAATGAGCGCTAAGAAAAAATCCGATACGCCTGCGCCAGATTCCAAAAAGCCGTATTACCAGTGGCTCAATAAGTAACATGCGTTTCTGGTTCATGGTTTCTAGTTCAAAGTTCAAGGCGATTCGATATTGTTTGCTGTTGCATTCTGCATTCTGCATTCTGAATTCCTCATTTTCTCAAAATCCCATTCCCGCTCCTGGGCAGGCCAAAAGCATTTTGCTGATGAACGGCATTGCCCACATCGGCAACGGAACAGTGATCGAGAATTCCGCTGTTGGATTTAAGAATGGAAAAATAGTTCTGGTTGCGGATGCAACAATCATCAAATTACAGCAGGGGGCTTACGATACCATCATTAACATTGCAGGCAAACACGTCTATCCCGGATTCATTGCCCCTAATTCCACGTTGGGTTTGCAGGAAGTGGAATCCGTACGCGCCACCCGCGATGAATCAGAGACCGGTGCGTACAATCCCCACATACGAAGCGTGATTGCCTTCAATAGTGATTCTAAAATCCCTCCCACCGTTCGCACGAACGGGGTGCTCATCGCGCAAGTGACACCGAGAGGCGGAACCATTTCCGGAACTTCCTCGGTAATGGAACTTGATGGCTGGAACTGGGAAGACATGGCCCTGAAAACAGACGACGGCATTCACATGAACTGGCCGCGCATGTTCAGGCGCGAGTGGGGAAAATCGGAAGATGCGAATGAATTTCCGCCGATGAAAAAATCGGAAGAATATGAAAAATCAAAAACAGAACTGAAAAAATTCTTTTCCGATGCAAAAGCTTATAGTGAAACAAGTCCTTTGGAAAAAAACCTCCGCCTCGAAGCCATGAAAGGACTTTTCAATTCTTCCAAAACTCTTTTTGTTCATGTGAATTATGTAAAGGAAATCGAAGATGCTGTAGCTTTCAGTAAATCACAAGGTGTGAAAAAAATGGTGATCGTGGGAGGAACGGATTCCTGGATGGTGGCCGACCTGCTCAAGGAAAATAACATTGCCGTGATGGTGAACCGCTTACACGATCTGCCGAACCGAACGGAAGACGATGTTGACCTTCCCTATAAACTTCCTTTTCTTCTTCAAAAAGCCGGCGTACTTTTCTGCCTTGAAAATTCCGGCGACATGGAACAGACCAACACGCGGAATCTTTGCTTCCAGGCCGGCACGGCTGTCGCTTACGGCCTCACAACAGAAGAAGCGCTGGCTTCGATCACACTCCACACGGCAAAAATTTTAGGCATTGATTCCCGTGTGGGTTCGCTGGAAGAAGGAAAGGACGCCACGCTGTTTATTTCTACAGGAGATGCGCTCGATATGAAAACCAACAACGTGGAATACGCATTCATCCGCGGGAAAAAACTGGACCTTTCCAACGAACAGAAAGTTTTATATGAAAAATATAAAACGAAGTACGGTTTGAAATAATTATACCGCCAGCAAATTGCATCCCCTCAGGTCGCTGTTATCAATTCGCCCCAATACCTCGAACGAACCGTTCCGGTAAACTTTCCCAAGATCCTGTGTGGCAATGAACGAGCAGGAATGTATATTGGCCAGGTCAATGATGTTCAGTGCCCCGGTTTTTCTATGTGATAAAATCTGAAAAGGATCATTGACATCACGAATAAAGATTTTCATCCAGGGCGGACAGTTGAAAAGTCCATCGCCTTTTGACCAGGCCTGCGAAAGCAGTTCGGTCATTCCGTATTCAGAATGAATTTTTTTTACTTTGAATTTCCCGCAAAGGATCTTGTGAAGTTCTTCTCTTGTTATTTCTTCCTTACGCCCTTTCATGCCACCGGTCTCAATGACCGTAAGCCCGGACATCAGCCCGGATGCTTGTTTATCATGGAGCGGAGGGAATGCCAGGTCCAGCAGTGCAAAAGAAACTCCAAACAAGATCACTTTTTGTTTCTTCTTCAAAAGTGTCATAAGGACCTGGATCAGTGTTTCATCTTTGGAATTATAAAAAGAACTGAATTGATTTCCGCTTCTTTTCATCAGGTCCATCATCATATAGATCAACGATGAATTTTTGTTCTCGTAATAAGAAGGAAGCAACACCAGGAAAGCATATTGTTTTGGATTACCATAAAATCTTTCAAAACATTTCCGGAAACTTTTTTCGTAAAGCGAAACATCCGTCACCGTATGCCGGCTTCGCTCCGTTCCGGTAGTGCCGCTGCTCAAAAACACTTGTGACTTATGACTTGTGATTTGCAACTTGTGACTTGTGACTTGTGACTTGTTGCTTGTTGCTTGCTCCTCAGTTACTACTTCTTGTGTTTTGAAAAACCCGATAGGTAAAAATGGAATCCCGTTAAGAGATTTTACCTTCCCGGGGATCACGCCGATCTGTTCAATGTACTTTTTATAAACCGGATTCTTTTCAGCCTGAAAATGGAAAACTTCCAAAGCCTTCTTTTCAAAATCTTTTTTTGTACGTATAGGAAATACAGAAATAGGATTCACAATAAGCGTCTTCTAAAAATCAATGGGAGGAGTCTCGATCGTATTGCTCTTGTGTTTGGCAAGGTCATACATATATATAGTATACTTGATCCGGTCAAAAACTTTGACAAACGGCCTTTGTTTAATAAAAATCTGGCCTTTTACCGGTTCACTCGGATCGCCATCCGGTAAAATAGGAGGAACACGGTAATAAATAAAAGAAGTATCAACCTGCGGAGTGATGGGTGGATCATACACCGCCCAGTGATCTACCCCGGTAGTATCCCAGTAGGAATCGTACATGTAAACATTCCCTTTCTTAAAGATCCCCAGTGTATCCGCTTGTGTAAGTCCGATATCTCCTTCGTTGTCTGTAAAGGTGATCACGATCTCCACAGAATCCGGATTGTGCGGATTGCCATACCGGAGAAAATCTTTATAAGCGATAACAGGCACAGAAGGGTATTTGGGTTTCTTTACACAGGAAGAGATCAAAATTCCTGAAAAAACAATAAAAACAAGCAGGTATGGATTACTAAGTTTCACCGGTATTTTATTAATCAAATGTACTGAAAATCTTATCAAAAATTTTGCCTCATCAAAGAATATTCGCATCTTTACGTTTTGAATTAACACCTTAACTTACAAGATGAAAAAATATTTACTCTCAGGCATAATGTTATTGTCTGGTTTGTCTGTTTTTGGACAGGACATTCACCTTTCTCAGTATAATCTGTCTCCGCTGATCATCAATCCGGCACAGGCAGGAGCGTACCGGAATCTGGAAGCAATTGCCAATTATAAAACACAGTGGACAAGCATTTCTCCTAACGCTTACAAGACGATAAATTTTTCTTTCGATGCACGCTTATTGCAGAAAAAATGGAAAACACATTGGCTTGCTGCGGGCGTTGATATTTTCAGCGATAAAGCCGGTGATGGTAACATGAAAACCACGCAAGGCCTTTTTTCTTTCGGATATCATACCCAGTTGGATGATAAAAACACGTTGGGCGGATGCCTTGAGGCTGGATTTGCATCGCGCGGCATTGATTATTCTAACCTGACATGGGATGAGCAATATCAAAACGGAGCTTATAGTGCAACTAATGCAACCGGTGAGTCTGCTTTTCAGAGCAGCAATAAGTTCGGTTATCCGGATCTTGGGCTGGGCGTTGTTTACCAGTTTAATAAAGGGCAAATGTATTCTACCGCAAACGACATGTTTATTATTCATACCGGCTTTGCAATCCATCATTTGAATACGCCTAAATATTCCTTTTATGGGTCCGATGAAAACCTTTTTATGAAAATGGTAGGACATGCTGACGCATTGATCGGAATAAAAAATACAAATTTTGCTTTGGTTCCCGATTTACTTTATATGAAACAAGGGCCTTCCGCTGAATTTACGCCCGGCATGTATTTCCGCTACACGCTTCGTGAAGAATCTAAATTCACCGGCTATGTAAAAGGGGCCTCGATCCTCGTTGGAACACATATGCGCGTGAAAGATGCTTTCATTCCTTCCATTCAACTTGAAATTGCAGAATACACCATTGGATTCAGCTATGATATGAACGTTTCGGGATTGAAATCAGCAACCTCCGGAAAAGGTGGTTTTGAGATTTCTTTGCGATATGGCAACCCGAATCCATTCCTGTACAAATCAGCGGCAAGCTTTCAATGATGCAAATCATACTTTATTGACCCTCAAAGTGAACAACTTTGGGGGTTTTTTATTTCGCCAATTCCCCGCGCGTATTACATTTGCCCCGCAACATATTATACATATTATATGACTATTGATCAATACATCAATTCAAGCATAGGCAGGAAAACAGTGATGGCGGCCACGGGACTTTTCCTCTGTGTATTCCTTATCGAACATCTTTACAGCAACCTTCTTCTCCTCTTTACTGACGGGGGGGTTGCATTTACCGAATGGTCGCATACGCTCGTGCACAGCATGCTTATCCGGTTGATTGAAATTTTTCTTTTTCTGGCCATTGTGCTGCATGTGGTTCAGGCCATCTATATCACCAAGCAGAACCGTGAATCGCGCCCGGTCAAATACGCTGTTTACAAGGTAGACCAGACCTCTTCCTGGTTCTCACGCAATATGGGAATCACCGGCAGCCTGATTTTCTTTTTTATTGTAGTTCATATGTGGCAGTTCTTTGTTCCCTACAGAATAATGGATACCGTCGGTGGCGAAGGACAGACCAATGTGGCGCAAACCATTAAAGAAGCCTTCCATAATCCCTGGTTTGTTCTGCTTTATGTCGGATCATCCGCCTTTCTTGCTTTCCACCTTAACCACGGGTTTCAATCCGCATTCACCACCTTCGGCATGAATGCAAAAAAATACAAATCACTTATTTCTCTTTTCGGAAGTTTCTTTGCCTTTGTGATCATAGGCCTCGGATTTTCAATTATCCCTATTCTGTTCTATTTCGGTATTGCCGGAAAAACTTTCTAATATATGACAAAACTAAATTCAAAAATTCCTGACGGACCGCTCGAAACCAAGTGGACGAAATATAAATCCACGGTTCCGCTCGTCAATCCATCCAACAAACGAAACATTGAAATTATTGTGGTGGGCTCCGGCCTTGCAGGAGCCTCTGCCGCCGCATCACTGGCTGAACTGGGATACAAAGTAAAATGTTTTTGCTTCCAGGACTCTCCCCGCCGCGCGCACTCCATTGCTGCACAGGGCGGAATCAACGCAGCAAAAAATTATCAGAACGATGGCGACAGCGTATACAGATTATTTTACGATACGATCAAAGGCGGAGACTACCGTGCCCGCGAAGGAAATGTGCACCGACTTGCTGAAGTCAGTTCGGCTATTATCGATCAGTGCGTCGCCCAGGGCGTTCCTTTCGCGCGTGAGTACGGAGGCTATTTGGACAACCGATCCTTTGGCGGAACACAAGTGCAGCGTACGTTTTACGCAGCGGGCCAAACCGGCCAGCAGCTTTTACTTGGAGCTTATTCTGCTTTGTCAAGACAAATTGGAAAAGGTTCTGTGGAAATGCATACGCGCCATGAAATGCTCGATGTAGTGATTATTGACGGAAAAGCAAGAGGAATTATTGCAAGGGATTTGATTTCCGGAAAACTCGAAAGGCATTTCGGCCATGCGGTGTTGCTTTGCACCGGCGGTTACGGAAATGTTTTTTATCTCTCCACCAACGCCATGGGCTGCAATGCCACTGCGATCTGGAAAGCACATAAAAAAGGCGCGTTCTTCGGTAATCCCTGCTATACACAAATTCATCCTACCTGCATTCCTGTGGCGGGCGACCATCAATCTAAATTGACTTTGATGAGTGAGTCGTTGAGAAATGACGGACGCATTTGGGTTCCTAAAAAACAAGGAGAGGCCCGTAAGGCAAATGAGATTCCTGAAGATGAAAGAGATTATTATTTGGAAAGAAGATATCCTGCCTTTGGAAATTTAGTTCCTCGAGACGTAGCTTCACGCGCTGCAAAAGAGCGATGTGATGCGGGCTACGGTGTCGGCGTTTCTAAAATGGCAGTGTACCTCGATTTTGCTTTTGCCTACGAGCGCTATGGAAAAACAAAAGCAAATCAACTCGGGCTTCATACTGCTTCTGGCGCGGAAATTTTAAAGCTCGGAAAAGCAGAAGTGGCAGAAAAATATGGCAACCTCTTCGAGATGTATGAAAAAATTACCGGAGAAAACCCCTATGAAGTTCCCATGCGTATTTACCCTGCCGCCCATTATGTTATGGGAGGCCTGTGGGTGGATTACGACCTGATGACCACTGTTCCCGGGATGTATGCGCTTGGTGAAGCTAACTTCTCCGATCACGGCGCCAATCGTCTCGGCGCTTCCGCACTGATGCAGGGATTGGCCGACGGTTATTTTGTGATCCCTTATACAATAGGAACCTATTTGTCGCAGGATATCCGTACAAAAGCAATCTCTACCGACCACGAAGCTTTTGCGGAGACAGAGAAAAAAATACAGGAGCAAATAGACCGACTGATGAACATCAAAGGAGCAAGATCCGTGGACCATTTCCACAAACGACTCGGTAAGATCATGTGGGACAAATGCGGAATGGCCCGAAATGAAAAAGGACTGGCCGAAGCGATCGGAGAAATAAAAGCATTGCGTGAAGAGTTCTGGAAAGACGTTCGGATCCCTGGCGGACAAAACGAATTGAATGCCGAACTGGAAAAAGCAATTCGCGTTGCGGATTTTCTCGAACTCGGAGAATTGATGTGCAAAGATGCGCTTCACCGGAAAGAATCCTGCGGCGGACATTTCCGCGAGGAATATCAAACCGAAGAAGGCGAAGCAAAACGCGATGATGATAATTTCACTTACGCAGCTGCCTGGGAATTTAAAAATGTGGGCGAATGGGAGTTGAACAAAGAAGACCTGAATTATCAGGTTGTTCATCCGTCGCAAAGGAGTTATAAATAATACTTAGTGTAACTGAGTGGCCTTAGTGCCTTAGTGGTGAAATTTTTTACCACTAAGACACGCAGTACACTAAGAAGCACTAAGAAAAATAAAAGAATATGAATTTAACATTAAAGATCTGGAGACAAAAAAATTCAAAAGAAGAAGGAAAACTTGTCACCTACCAGGTGGACGGAATTTCCAAGGAAATGTCATTCCTGGAAATGTTTGACGTGCTGAACGAGCGCCTGGTGGCAAAGAACGAAGAACCTATTGCTTTCGATCATGATTGCCGTGAAGGGATCTGCGGCATGTGTTCCATGCATATCAATGGCCGTCCGCACGGACCGTGGACCCGCACCACCGTTTGCCAGCTTCACATGCGTGCATTTGAGGATGGTGAAACCATCGTCATTGAACCATGGAGAGCTAAAGGATTCCCGGTGATAAAAGATCTGATGGTGGACCGTTCTGCTTTTGACCGCATCATGGCAGCCGGAGGTTTTGTTTCGGTGAACACCGGAAATGCGCAGGACGCAAACTGCCTGCCTG
Source organism: Bacteroidota bacterium (assembly GCA_023251675.1). GTDB lineage: Bacteria > Bacteroidota > Bacteroidia > Palsa-948 > Palsa-948 > Palsa-948. Next base: position 13,604 of record JAHEYJ010000001.1, on the reverse strand, counting down.
TTCCAAAAGCCGATGCCGATGAATCATTCAGCGCAGCCGCCTGCATTGGTTGCGGCGCATGTGTTGCGTCGTGCAAAAATTCTTCGGCCATGCTTTTTGTTTCTGCAAAAGTTTCGCAGATGGCCCTGCTTCCGCAGGGAAAAGTAGAACGCAAGGACCGCGTGATGAATATGGTCAAGCAAATGGATGTTGAAGGATTCGGGAACTGCACCAACACCGGTTCCTGCGAATCTGTTTGCCCGAAGGGAATTTCGCTGCACCATATTGCGCGGATGAACCGCGAGTACCTGCTTGCGAACATCACAGAGTAGTGTTAATTAACGTTAATTGACATTTATTAGCTAAACTAATTTTCGGCTACTGCGTTGCTGGGGTTGTACCAACTCCCGGCAATATGAAAATTTCAAAATCTTTTTTACCGTTTTCTTTTTTCTATATGCTGCTTTGCAGATGCGGAAGTTATTCGCCTCCTAAATCTGAATATTTCTCGCCGGTTAAATTTCAATTGAAAGAACGGTCCAGGCAATTTTCAAAATGTGTTTCGGCCATACAAGTGGATACAACCGATCATAAACTGCGGATAAAATTTGATTTTACGGTTCCGCCGGATTTTCCTTTCCCGGTAATTGACAGTACAAAAGATACTTTGTATTCAACCGCTTTCAAAATAGAATGTTTCAATAATGGAAACCCCATTACCCTTGATCGCGCAGTACTATTTCCAACTGATAATGAAAAATATTCCGGCTATTACGGATGGGGAAAAGAAATCGATTCTGTTCTGGTGTTCTCAAGCGACACTGAAAGTTTGAAAAAAATCTATTCATTTCAGGCGGTGATCCCTTTCTATGCGTTCCAGCATTTAAAAGCCGGCAAACAAAAAATAGAAGTAAAAATTTCTCAAACCCGGTTCTGTTCTGAATCCGATCAAAGCGTTCTGAGGTGGAATGAAACTTTTCATGATACTTCCCGGTATTATTACAAAAACTATGCGGAACGTTCCCTGATCAACGGAACGGTTTCTTTTTCAATAAACATCCCGCCCATCTACAAGACCCTTCTTTACGGCGAAGGATTGATGCTGCGGAATGATTCAATATTCACACCGGCGGGAATGGATAATACCATCTGGAACAGCAGCTATCCGGATATCTACTGGACGATTTATTCTCCGGGTGATATGTATTATTGTAAAACCGATTTTGAAAGATCAACCGATACCTATACCGGAAATGATACGTTCAGCCTGTACCATTATTATCCCGACGACAGCATTTCAATAGGAGTGTACGACCACGACTGGCTTTCACGCGATGACTGGATGGGAACATGGGAAGGCCCGCTGAATAAAATCCGCGGAGACAACTCGCAGGAATTAAGTTTCGATTACATCAAATGGTTTTGCATCAAGGCAAAAACGGTTGGCATTATAAATAAGTAAGGTCAGTTCGAGCCTGCAGGCAGGCAGGTTTCTACAAAGGCGAAGTATTGAGAACTGATTGTTCCGTCTCAACTCTTTTCGATTACCTTTGTTTCCCTAAATAAAACTTATCATGGAAAGAACCAACATTACCACTGCCTTTACACTGGATGGATTCCGAATCACTAAAAATCTCGGCGTTGTTCGCGGCATCACCGTGCGTTCACGAAGCGTATTCGGAACCATCGGCGCCAGTTTTCAAACCCTTGTAGGAGGGAATATTTCTCTATATACTGAACTTTGTGAAAAAGCACGTGAAGAAGCATTCGAAATTATGGCAAATCATGCTGACAAAATCGGAGCAAATGCGATCATCGGAGCGCGCTACGATGCAAATGAAGTGGCCCAAGGCGTTACGGAGGTCCTTTGCTACGGAACGGCTGTGTTTGTAGAAAAGGTTTAGTCCTTATTTTTGCTCATGGCAAAGCCAAAGCAGAAAGCCAAAGTCATTTCGAAACAACTCCAACCTGAAATAGAATTTATTTCAGGATATGAAAAATATTTTCTTCCCGCTGTTCTTGCAATTACCTTTCTTGTTTTCTTCCCTTCTCTTCAAAACAAATTCGTTAACCTTGACGATACACAGTACGTACTGGAAAATCCGGTGATCAAAGCGATCAATGCCGAGAACCTGAAAACTATTTTCTCCGAACAGTTTGTAGGCAACTACCAGCCGCTTACCATGTTCTCCTACATGCTGGATTATAAATTTTTTGCTCTAAATCCTTTCGGCTATCATCTTGTAAATTTATTGTTGCACTTACTGAATACCCTTCTGGTTTTTTTGATCGTGCAGAAATTAATCCCCCCTCCCTTGGGGAGGGGTTGGGGGTGGGCCGCATTTCTCACCGCTTTGTTGTTCGGGATTCATCCGCTTCACGTGGAATCCGTTGTGTGGATCGCGGAACGAAAGGATGTGCTCTATGGATTTTTCTTTTTATGGGGGCTGTATGTTTACATCTCTACTCCTTCGCTGAAAGAAGAAAAAAGTTCACTGTCCCTTGCCCGCGTCGGAGTGATTCTTTTACTTTTTCTGTTTGCGCTTCTTTCAAAAGCACAGGCGGTTGTGCTTCCTGTAACTTTTTTTGCTGTCGATTTTCTGTTGAACCGGAAGCTCACAAAGAAAACCATCTTGGAAAAAATCCCTTTCTTCGTCCTTGCCGTTGCCTTCGGAATTCTTGCCATTAAAGTCCAGGGGAAAGCCGGCGCCATGCAGACGTTCCAGTATTTTCCTTTTTACGAACGGATCCTTTTTTCCTGCTATGCTTTGATGACGTATCTGCACAAGATTATTCTTCCGATTAATCTTTCTTGCTTTTATCCTTACCCGGAAACCAACGATAAGATCAATACGGTCTGGGTTTATATAAGTCCGGCCGTTCTGCTTGCTATTGCGTTCCTCATTTGGAAATATTTTCGTGATTCGAAAGTGGTCTTATTCGGAACGGCCTTTTTTCTCATCACCATTGTTCTTGTTCTTCAGCTCCTTCCCATCGGTGATGCCTTGTATGCCGACCGCTACACATACATTCCATCAATCGGATTATTTTTTATTGCGGCGTATTATTTTTCGCCTTTTATAACAAATAAAACTGCAACTGCCGCTGCCGCTGTTTACCTGGTGTTTTTCTGTTACCTGACCTTTCAGCGGACAAAGGTGTGGCACGACAGCATTCGGCTTTATACCGATGCCATTGACAACGGATACAAAGCAGCCATTTTATATACCAACCGCGGTGCTGTTCTTACGGATTCAAGCCGTAACGAAGAAGCGCTGAAAGATTTTATTTCATTGGTAGAACTGAAACCAAAATATCCGAAAGCGTGGCGCAACAAAGGTTTGGTACACCAGCGCCTGAAGCAAACCGATGAAGCCATCCGATCCTTCTCCGAAGAGATACGACTTCATCCCGATGATTATACCAATTACCTCAGCCGCGGCACCATGTATGTTCAGAGAAATGATTTTGAAAACGCGATAAAAGATTTTACAAAGATCATTGAGCTGCAGCCCAAAAGCGGGGAAGGCTATTATGCCCGTTCCGAAGCATACGGAAAAAGCGATCATCTTCCGGAAGCGCTCAGTGATATCAATAAAGCCATTGAGTTTGCTTCGGATAACGGACAGGCGTACAACAACCGCGGAATTATTTTAAGCATGAGCGGTAAATACCAGGAAGCGGTGAATGATTTTACAAGATCCCTTGAACTGAAACCCGATAATTACGGCGCTTACACCAACCGTTCGCTTGCTTATAAAGGGATGGGTAAATATGCCGAAGCGTTACAGGATCTGCTCACTGCGAAAGAAAAGGGAATTGCTGTTGAAGAAAATACAATTAACGAATTAGAAATTGCAGCCGGCGCTCAGAACAAATAGGCGGCTGACTATTTTTATTAAAATACAATACGCTTGTTTTTTTGTTTAGCGAAGATGTTTTTTCTCTTTTTTCAGATTTTGAATCGTGCTTGCAACATCTTCTTTTGCCTTCATGCAGGCATCAATTGCCACCTCCGTATCAAACTTCATGATGGCTTCCGCCTGGACATCAAGCACCGTTGCAATTTTGAAAAGTTTCTCCTCGTTGATGCCTGTTTTGCCGTTTTCAATATTTGAATAGGCCGCCTGGCTTATGCCCAAATGCTTGGCAACATACTCCTGGGATATGCTTTTCATCTCCCGGATCTTCCGAACCTTCATTCCGGTAATTTGTTTCATGGTCTTAAAAACAAGGTGTGGCGATACACAGTTTTAAGCAACAGGCGAATGTAGAAAATATTTTATAGGGTAATACCCAGGTTATAATTTATAACGTTGTGGGTTTTTGAAGAAATGAGTCCTCCTCGATTACATCGCTGGAAAAGACGTTATTTCATCAAACTAATATTTCCCTTCTTTATCATCTCATTCCCATCCGTAAACTTAATGTATAAGTTATAGGCAAAAACTTTTGAGTGCTGATCATTGCTTTCCTGATTGCCGCCCCACCTAAAATATATATCGGCAGTTTCATAAACCTTCTCGCCCCACCGGTCATAAATAATCAAATGCAAACTTTCAATGCAATCTAAATTACCGTAATAAATTTTCAAAGAATCGTTTTCGCCATCTCCGTTAGGAGAAAAAGCATTTGGAAAAAAGAAGGTGCCTGCCGTATCGCAGGGTAATTTCACATCAACAAGCACACAGACTGTATCCTTGCAGTTATTTGTATCGGCAACTATAACACAATATTCGGTTGTTGAATTCGGTGCAACTGAAATCGCCGTTGAGGTTTCTCCATTATTCCATAAATAATTTGCACCACCGCTGGCTGTTAAAATTGTGGATTGGCCTTGATAGATACTTATGTCGCCTGAAATACTGGCTATTGGATTCGGATTAACGGTCACAGTATAAAAAGTATCATCAATACATCCATTATTATCCGTTACTGTCACATAATAAGATGAAGTTGATGACGGACTAAGGGAAATTGTTTGCGCAGTGCTACCAGTATTCCACAAATATGAAATACCCCCTGAAGCAGTTAGGCTTAAAGGGTTGCCAAAACAAAGTGCATTTGTTCCAGTAATATTCGCCACAGGTAATGGATTAACCGTAATAGTAATTACTGAAGTATCTGCACATGAATTAGCTGTGCTGGTAACCGTGTAGGTTATTGTTGAAGATGGTGAAGCAATCGGATTTTGACAGGAAGAACAAGATAAGTCTGAAGCTGGGCTCCAGAAATAATTCGTGGATCCCGTAGCGGAAAGTTGCGTAAAACTATTTTTACAAATACTGTCCTGGCCCGACAAAGAAACATTAAACAAACAGCATGAATATTTAGCTATAAAAAGATCTCTCGATGGAGCGCTGGGTATTAAACTGCTTGGACCGACAAACAAAGGATTGGCATCGAAAGAACTTCCCACGTAAGCATTTCCATAAATATCAGCAGTTATGCAATTCTGATAACCGCCACCTCCATTAAGATAATGTCCTCCGGTTGCAAGAACTGAAGTACACAACACATTTCCGTTAACATCATACTTTACAACAAACATCGGCTCACATGGCGAAGTACAATTACCAATTGGCGGCAAAACAGAGACGGATCCAAAACTCATAACATTGCTTGCAAAAAAACCTGTTACAAAAACATTACCCCCTGGATCTGCGCTTATACTATAACCGCCATCATTGTAAACTCCTCCGGCACTTTTCGCCCAGAGTGCATTACCATACGCATCGTATTTGGCAGTGAATAGATCAAATGCTCCGACACTCGTAAGGGTGGTTGTACCAAAAATAATCGTAGGCCCAAACCAACCAGTTATGTACACATTGCCATGCGTATCGGCGCTTGCCGAAAAACTATAATTTATATTTGAAGTTCCTGTTGCACTCTTAGCCCAAAGCAAATTTCCATTTCCATCATATTTGTTAAGAAAAATATTGCTGATCCCTGGATTGGTGAGCACAGTGGAACCCATCGTGTCTGTGGATCCGGAAAACCATCCTGTTAGAAATGCATTTCCGCTGGGGTCTATACTTACAGAAGTACTTAAGTCCGCAGCAGTACCTACATCTTTTACCCAGATAAGGTTTCCATTCGGATCATATTTTGCTAGGAATGCACATGGATTGACGAGTGTAGTAGTTCCGAAAGTACTTATGACACTGTAAGCATCACCGGCTACAAATAAATTCCCACCGGCATCGGCACTTACAGAATAGCCTCTGTCATAAGATACCCCTCCCGCATTTTTCGCCCACAATACATTTCCGTTTGGATCATATTTGGCAATAAAAATATCATCCGTATTTCCTGTTGTGTCATAATTATTGAGTGTAATGGAACCAAATGTAATATTGGAGCTATTAAATGAACCTGTCACGATGACATTCCCATTAATGTCTGCACATACTGAAAATCCAAGATCATCCCCCGAAGTTGTGCCTCCAGCCCCGTGCGCCCATAGTATATTTCCATTCGCATCATATTTTGCAAGAAATACATTGGGGCCGATTGCTGAAGGAACAGTATTATTAAGAACAATCGATCCGAAGGAAATGGAAGGACTCCCGAACCCACCTGTTGCGAACACATTCCCGCTGGCATCAGTGCAAACAGAAATGGTTTCATCGTCATAATATATTCCCAATGCACTTCGTCCCCAAACCCAGTTCTGGGAATAGGAAAAGACAGGAGAAAATAAAACAAAAAGAAAAAGAAATCGCATTACAAATAAATATAAATGCAAAGTACGGAAAATTATTTTGTTTTAACTATTCTGTAAAACAACTGCTTTTTATCTATCATAACTTTTACATAATAGACACCAGCGGTGTATTTGCTTAGATCCATCGGATTGGAAGATGTAGTCGTTTGTTGTTGTGTAAACAGCAGTTTACCCGTGTTATCTAAAAGAGAAACCGTTGCAGTTTCTGTTTCTGCGGAGTTAGAAACTGGCAATGCTATTGTAACATTAACCATATCTCCGCTCGTAGTAGGGTTTGGAAAAACCTTAATCCCGTATTGCGTTGCAACTTGTTCGGCTTGCTCATCATGTGTTGTATCTCCTCCCATTATTCTGAACGTAGCGGCATACTGACGCAGCACCCTGTTGCCAGCGGCATCATAAGTGAAATCTACATGGGGTATTCCTTGTGGTACTTGTTGAGCATTTGCCTGAATGAAGAAAACCGATAAGAGGAAAACTGCAACAGCCTTTGCTCCTTTTATAATTTTATAAATATCAATTACTCCTTGTTATACGGCAGTTGAATGAATCACCGTTTTGCGACACGACTAAATCCAGAACATTGGCATTAAGTACTAATTACTTCCAAGGAGGAAAATGTCAATTCAATACTTCTCTTTCTATTGATTTCCCAAAATATCTTGACCCTATTTTTATCATTACCATCTTCAATCTTAATCATTGCTATTTCGTTATAGCTCCAATTCAGAAAATCAACATTATCAATGCCTTGAGTAAATATATTTTCGAGGAGAAATTTTTCTACGAGTTCAAACCTTAAAGTAATTATTTTTTTGTCCTTCAAGTTCTTTCTGACGTTTTTGTTATCATCCCATATATAATCGAAATCAATTTCAATTGTTGTCGCAAATTTCAAAAAACGAATACTTTCAATTATGCATTCCTGAAAATTATTCAATAATAATAATTTCTCTCGAATTTCTTCAATGTTTTTCATTTAATGTGCATATAAGAATATGTTATGTGTTAATTCCGGTGGACTATTAAAATTTCCAAACTCGTCTAGATAATTACCACCTTTGTTCATCATTCTAATGTCCCAAGCTCCAGCTCGCCTCATAATTCTAACTTCCTCGCCGATTGCATTAGTAAACAAATATCCTTGTTTGTTTAATGATAATCCTTGTTTAAAGCCATTGTTTAATAAAACATTTCTGACATTAATTATGGAGTTATTTCTTACCCCTGCCTTAAAAAGCTCTCGCAATCCGGTCCCTAACTTTAAAATATTCCCCCCACTAAAACTTGGAATAGGCGGAGCCCCAGTTATAAGTGTAGAAGGTCCACTTTGTGCTTGTTCATAGGCAAGATACTCCATAAAGGAACCACTGGATTTAATGGATTTATAGTAATTATATTCAGATAAAAAAGGGACCCACCCTTCTAAGGAAGTAAACTTCTCGCCTAATGACATAGTATGCTTCTCTTTTGCTTTTTCCAATACTTCAGGTCCTTTTACATCGATAGTAACTCCTCCGCTTAATATTTCTCCTTTAGAATTATTGGCTGACCATAAATATCCAGCTTGATTATATTGTGATCCCGGAACAAAAACTAAATCACCATTTATTCTATACTTAATAACTCCTTCATACTCTCCTCTAGTAGTAGAATATCCTCCGAAAGGCGTTAGATCTGCATACTTTTGTCGTTGTTGTGCTTCATAACTTGTTCCATTTGCTTCCTGCATTGCATTTCTATCGTAACTGCTTGCAAAATTATATGGCATTCCGTTTTCCATCCAGTCATAACCTCCAGCATCCATTCCTGATGGGTCAATGAATTTTAACGGATTATTAAAAACATAGGAATATCGGTTATGTGATTGCGAAAAGCAGGGGTCTTGCAAATTTATGTCCGGGCTTAACATCCTTCCCACCACAGGATCATACATACGCCCGTTCATATTAATCAGAACAAACTGCGACAGATGTTCGTGTCCGGTATATCCACGGTACAACCATGAGGGAACGCTTGGTATGTTCTGATCCGTCCAGTCATCTGGATTTCTGTTTCTTCCCCATGCATCAAAACTTTGTTCGGCTACCGAGTTGCCTTGATCATCTGTAACAGTGAGTATGGAGCCAAGGTAATCAGTATATGGATAATACATGGCTCCGTTTCCGTTTTCAATTACATACATGGCTGCCAAACCGCTTCCGCTATTGATGTAATGTACTTCGGTAACATTGCTGCCTGCAATTGTTTTTTCGTAGTCTCCTGAGAAATAACGCGTGCTTTGGATCACGCTGTTGTTTTGCAGAATTGTTTTCTTGCGCTCGTCACCGGGGCCGTAAAAGAAATCAAGTTCATCAGCATCTTCAGAAACGATTTGGGCTTTGTTGAAGGAACTGCGCACTGATATTGAATTGAAAAGAACAAAGGTAAAAGTATTACTGCACTTTCACAATTCGATAAAACAACTGCTTTTTATCAATCATCACTTTTACATAATAAACACCGGCGGTGTATTTACTTAGATCAATCTGATTGGAAGATACGGTAGTTTGTTTTTGTGTAAACAGCAGTTTACCGGTATTATCTAAAAGAGAAATCGTTGCAGTTTCTGTTTCTGCAGAATTAGAAGCAGGCAAAGAAATTTTAACATTAACTGCATCTCCGTTGGTGCTTGGGTTTGGATAAACACTAATGCCGTATTGCGCTGCAATTTGTTTGGCATCGTCATTATTTTTGGTTGTATCATTCATCACTCTTTGAGCAGTATACTGGCGCAAAACTCTGTTGCCAACGGCATCATAAGTGAAATCTATATGTGGCGTCTGAGCGTTTACCTGAATGCAAATAATGCTAAACAGCATTAATGCAATAAAACCAAAATTAAAATTGTTTTTCATGGTTTGCATTTTCTACATATAATTTAATACTAGTATTTAATTATTCCGCACAGTTAATTTCAAAAAATAATTCATCCACCTTACTATTCAGAAATTCTATTACCTTTTCATATGCAACAGGTGGTTGTTTTTTATCAAATGAAGAATAATCAATACTATTTTCCATACTTGGTTGAATTGTTTCTTCATTAATTTTATAAAATTACTCAACACCTAAAATTATTATGCTTTCTTTTTCACATTCATGTACAAAATCTATAGCATCTCTTTTTGCAAAAAGAAAATATGTTCCCCTATCAATTGCTACTCTATCCTTAAACTGTAATTCAACTTTATTCATAACTCTATTTTGGAATATATGGATTAATGATCGTTTGATCTGGAAACCAAGGTTTGGTTCTATCACTAATTTGTACAATCTTACCAGAAATATTATTCCTAACAACATACCATCCCTTCCCCTTTTTTAAGTAGAATGCAGTTGCTTCCTCCCATATTCCTCCCGTTGTTTTATCTAATGCAACTCTTGTAGTAAAAGATTTATTTACAGCCAGATGTATTAATTCCTTTGTCCATCCTCTTGCTACAAGATCCTTTGTAATATGCGGGGTTATATAAGAAAAAATACTACTTGCGGGTTTTGAAAAATATTTTGATGCCCATTTTAAACCAACAGAACCTCCAAGTTCCCACGTAGCCATAGTCATTGTAGTATTTATGATTAAATCGTCAGCAAAATCAGCAAAGTCACTCATCTCTTTTCCGGTTTTCTTCCATTCTATCTGGTTTTGCGATTCATAGTTACCAGTTGCCTCATTGTAGTTATAATCTTCATAGCCGGCACCAGACTGAACAAAAGCATTTTTATCCGTGGCAGTACTTTCGTTGTTTGATTGAGAAGCGCTGATATCTGTTGCTTCAAGCATTTTTAATGGAAGCAACTCCCCTTTTTGATCCCCGAATTCAGCGTGTCCGTCATCAAAAATATGTAGGTAGGTTTGACCAATGTATTTTCCATTTTTAATTTTATCTGCAAAATTTTCCTCAGTTAAATCTTTATCCCATTTTGCTATACCCTCAGCATCATAATACCAATCGTTTCCTGTAGGATCAGTAAACTTCAATGGATTATTCAAAGCATATGTATACCGATTATAGTTCTGGGAATATTCAGGTAACTGTAAATTATTATCCGCACTTAACATTCTGCCCACCACAGGGTCGTACATTCTGCCGTTCATGTTGATGAGGGCGAATTCTTTATTGTGTTCGTGGCCGGTGTAACCACGGTACAACCATGAAGGAACACTCGGTATGTTCTGATCCGTCCAGTCATCTGGATTTCTGTTTCTTCCCCATGCATCAAAACTTTGTTCGGCTACCGGGTTGCCTTGATCATCTGTAACAGTGAGTATAGAGCCAAGGTAATCGGTGTACGGATAATACATAGTTCCGTTTCCATTTTCAATTACATACAGGGCTGCCAAACCGCTTCCGCCACTGATGTAATGCACCTCGGTAACGTTGCTGCCTGCAATTGTTTTTTCGTAATCACCAGAGAAATACCGGGTACTTTGGATTAAGCTATTGTTTTGCAGAATTGTTTTCTTGCGTTCGTCATCGGGGCCGTATGTAAAATCAAACTCATCAGCATCTTCAGAAACGATTTGGGCTTTGTTGAAGGAACTGCGCACTGATATTGAATTGAAAAGAACAAAGGTAAAAGTATTACTGCACTTTCACAATTCGATAAAACAACTGCTTTTTATCAATCATCACTTTTACATAATAAACACCGGCGGTGTATTTACTTAGATCAATCTGATTGGAAGATACGGTAGTTTGTTTTTGTGTAAACAGCAGTTTACCGGTATTATCTAAAAGAGAAATCGTTGCAGTTTCTGTTTCTGCAGAATTAGAAGCAGGCAAAGAAATTTTAACATTAACGGCATCTCCGTTGGTGCTTGGGTTTGGATAAACACTAATGCCGTATTGCGCTGCAATTTGTTTGGCATCGTCATTATTTTTGGTTGTATCACCCATATTTCTTAACGCAGTATACTGACGCAGCACCCTGTTGCCAGCGGCATCATAAGTGAAATCTACATGGGGTATTCCTTGTGGTACTTGTTGGGCATTTGTCTGAATACAAAAAAAACTCACCATCAATGCTGCAACGAAAAGGAAATAGAAATTGAATTTCATCTTTTGTGTGTATTTATTGAGTTAACAAACTGTAGGAGTTTTTTCAATTATTGTCAGTCAAGGTATATTTATAAAAAAGAAAGTAGCAATTCTTTTACGTTTTTATTCTAAAACATTACGATCCGTAATAATTCTACTCCCAACCAATGACACTTAAAACTTTCCCACTTCCTATTTCAATAGGGCCTTCATAAAATTTAAACTCAATGCCAGGTTTAATGTCGCCAAGAAGTTCGTTTGATAAAAAATTTACTTCTACTACTCCATGTTCGCCTGGACTTAGGCTTTCTTGATGCAATAAACTTATTGAACCTGACGTTTGAGATTTATCTATAAAATTAAATCCAGGCCTATAACCTGTATGAATTGGCAATGTCCTACCCCCAATATTAATAGAAATATCTGCTTTTATTTTAAATAATTTATTCAATTTATTTTAGTTTATCCAAGGGTGTTTTGGGATTGGCGAGTAATTTAGAAAGGTAGGTCTTGATAGTTGATTAAATAAATTTTTGGGTACAGATATGCCTTCCATTAAATCCATCTCTGTTTTAAATAGCATATTGGAATACTTATTTGAAATAGAGGTTTTAATAATTGTAAATGGTATGTCAAAACCATATTTCAGATCTAAACTGTAATTTATTTTACCAAAGTTTGCTGCATCTTGAGCTGAATTAGCAAATAATTTTCCCGTTTCATATCCCTTAAAATTTCGTATGCCATTTATTGGAATATCTTCAAGTTCAGCTTGCGAAACTGCACGATATAATGTTGTTGATCCCTCTCCCATTCCTAATCTAAAAAGTCCAGGTATTCCTGCAGCCGCTATATCTTCAACCCATGGGGTAGGTTCACACAAACCGCCTTGAGGTAATAACCGGGAAATCCATTGCATCTCAAGCCTAAAATCAATTTTATCCTGCATGTAGGCATACATCTCATCTGATCTATATCCAATGGCGGTAAATTCAATTGTTGGTATTGTTCTTCCTTCTTTATCAACAGGGTATTGAACATAATCTGGAGGCAAAGATTTTTGAATATCCTTCCAGAGATTATGAGCTTCTACAACCATGGTTGCATCGGAGGTGAATGTTCCATTTGAATTAATATTTCCTCCTGATCCACCATTATACCTGAAATTCTCCCTATCGAATTCACTTGCGCCAAATTCATGATCAAACCAACCATTTCCATATGTCTTCCACATGTCATAATTTGCCTGAGTCAAATCATCATATTCATTTCCTGTTGGATCAGTAAACTTCAAAGGATTATTTAAAGCATATGTATACCGATTATAGTTCTGGGAATATTCAGGTAACTGTAAATTATTATCCGCACTTAACATTCTGCCCACCACAGGGTCGTACATTCTGCCGTTCATGTTAATTAATGCAAACTGAGGCAGGTGTTCATGGCCGGTATAACCGCGGTACAACCACGAAGGAACAACCGCTATATTTTGATAAGTCCAGTCATCAGGATTTCTGTTTCTTCCCCATGCATCAAAACTTTGTTCGGCTACCGGGTTGCCTTGATCATCTGTAACAGTGAGTATGGAGCCAAGGTAATCAGTATATGGATAATACATGGCTCCGTTTCCATTTTCAATTACATACATGGCTGCCAAACCGCTTCCGCCACTGATGTAATGTACTTCGGTAACGTTGCTGCCTGCAATTGTTTTTTCGTAGTCTCCTGAGAAATAACGCGTGCTTTGGATCACGCTGTTGTTTTGCAGAATTGTTTTCTTGCGCTCGTCACCGGGGCCGTAAAAGAAATCAAGT
>JAHEYJ010000063.1 GCA_023251675.1 Bacteroidota bacterium | reverse complement strand
GTTGAAGTTGAACGATGCATGCTTGAATTTTCCATATAGGCGAACCCAGATCGGCAATAGTTGTTCGGTTCCGCGGGCAGTGGTGATATCACCCATGTCAATGATATTTTGATCCTTCCATCCGAATGAATTCAGAATTTTTTTTGTCGTTGCTTTGGCCATTTCGTCGTTTCCGCCGACGAAAACAGAATGATCACCGGGAACTAAGGAAGGATTCACCATTAATACACAGTTCATGGAGTTCAATGTCTTCACAACTTTTGCATCCGGAAAAGTTTTCTGTATCTGTTCGCCCAGCGAATCATTGTTGCAAACGGAAAGCGTGGGAGGAAATCCTTTTGAGAAATCGAGCGGATTGGAAAGATCGATAAGGATTTTTCCTTTCAGGTTTTTTTCTCCGGCGAGTTTCAGCGCTTCCAGCGTTGCCATTCCGTTCAGGCAGTTGAAGATAAGTTCGCCAAATGCTGCCGCATCGGCAAATGTTCCGTGTGATGCTTTTGCTCCATTTGTTTTTGCCCATGCACCTGCTTTCTCATTGGTTGCCGTGCGTGAGCCCATTTTTACTTCATGGCCGAGTTGAATTAGTTTGGTGCCGATCGTGTTTCCTACAACGCCGGTTCCAAGGACTGTGATTTTCATGGGGGTTGGTTTAGGTAAATGAGTTAATAGTTAATTAGGTTGATTGGGAAATTCACCAACCAACCCGATCAACTAATTTACTTCTTTTCATCCGTCTCGCACCAGTCACCGCAGCGCTTGCGGAACTTTTCACGATCCTCATCGCTCATGCTTTCCCATTTTTCTTTCCAGCGCGAGCGCCAGTGTCCGCCATGATGACCACAATGCCCGCCGTGGCAGCCTTTCCTTCCGTGAAAGCTTCCGAAAAGGATTTTGCAGAGAACGAGAATTCCCATTGCCTGCCAGTAGTTAATGATCGCTGCTCCTGAGAAAAGCGCCGGCATCAGCCAGTTCCATAAATGCATCACGACAAATCCGAGCAGGAATGCTCCTGCAACGACTGCGAGCGAAATCCCGATGCATCTTTTTATAAAATGTGTTTTCATATTATTTATTTAATAATTCTTTGTATAGTTCTTTTAGCCGTTCTCTTAAAAACAGAACCGCATATCTTTTTCTTGAAAGCAGCGTGTTGATGCTTGCTCCTGTGATCTGCGAGATCTCTTTAAAACTTTTTCCGTCGATCTCATGAAGTATGAAAACCTCGCGCTGATCAGCAGGCAATTCATCCAACGCATCTTCCAGTTCTTCCATGATCGCCTTGCGGAGCATTTGCATGTCTGCCGAATCGGTTTGTGCGGGAAGGATGTCCGCAAGATTGAGCATTTCGCCATCTTCTTCATGGGAATGAACCATTTGCTTGTTGAGCGACTCAGGCCTTTTCTTTCTGAACCGGTCCGTGATCTTGTTGCGTGCTACGGTGAACAACCACGCGGTTACATCTTCAATGGGTTTGAACATGCGGGCATTCTCAACTAACTGGTAAAACACATCCTGCAGTATGTCTTCGGCCTCATCGGCATCGGGAATGCGCTTACGTATGAAATTCAGTAAACGCGGACTTTCCTTCTTCACGGTCTCCTGGATGGATTGGTTCTGATTCATAAATTCAGGATTCAAACCGATGAGAGATTCCTGCGGAAGTGTATCCGTTTGAATCCTCATGAATTTGTTTGAACCCTTGTTGTTTGAAACAAATGTAAGCACAATGTCCTTCATGCTTAGGAAGACGAACCAGGAAAGGACATATTTTAAGAAACCGGAAGAAAAATCAGGCAGCTTTCCTGCCCAGCATCTTCAGCATCCTTGAATGCGAAGCAAGTGCGCTCACAAACGAAAGTTTGATATGATAAGGAAGCCCGTATTCACGCGCGGTCCTTTCCACAATATGAGAAATTTTACGATAGTGAATATGGCAGATGTTCGGGAAAAGATGATGTTCCACCTGAAAATTAAGGCCTCCCACAAACCAGTTAATGAAAGCATTATTACGGGCAAAGTTGGAAGTGGTCTGCAACTGGTGGATCGCCCATTCGTTCTCTATATTTCCATCTGCTGTGGGCAGCGGCTGTTCCACATCTTCTACCACATGGGCCATCTGGAAAACGATGGACATGATGAATCCTCCTGTGCAAAGCATGATCACGAAGCCCAGCAGGATCTGCCACCAGGAGAAATCAGAGAACAAAAGGGGAAGGCCGATCACGGTGAAAAAGAAGATGCACTTTGAGCCGATCAGTTTTATGTATTCAACGGCCGGCTTGGCATTTTGCTGTTGGGTAATCCCTGCTTTGTTATACCGGTGCAATTGAAAGAAATCATTAACGAATTTTCTTACCATCATCAAACTATAGAGAAAGAATGCATAGATATATTGAAAGCGGTGAATTTTTTTCAGGGGGGCATGAATGGATAAGCGCAGTGCCGATTTTGATTCAATGTCCTCGTCCATTCCTTCTATATTGGTGAAGGTGTGATGGAGTACATTGTGCTGTACCTTCCAGTTGAACGAAGTGGAGCCAAGCAGGTAAATAGTGCTTCCCATCAGGTCATTGAGCCATCCTTTTTTGGATGTGGAGCCGTGCAGTCCGTCGTGCATGACCGACATTCCGGTGCCGGCCATCCCGATACCCATCAGAACAGAAAGCGGAAATATCATCCAGCCGTACATAGGAACCGTGAGCATCAGAATAAAAGGGGTTAAATACATGGAGAGCATAACGGCTGTTTTCAGCCAGGTCTTCCAGTTGCCTTTAGTGGATATGCCTTTCTCTTTAAAGTAATCGTTTACATTTTTCTTCAGCGAAGCCATGAATTGCGATCTGTCTCTTTCGAATCTTATTATTTTCATAAAAATGACGTTTTTGTTATTTGTGTTAATGGAATATACGAATAAATCCAATCGAAACGGAGAAAGCAAAAAATATATTTACACTGCATGAGTATATAAATAATCCTTTGTAAGGCGGGTGACTGAATGCGCTACTAAAAAATTATAAATTTGCTCCCAATTCTTCAATAAGATGTTTGAAAATCTCAGTGATAAAATAGAACGCGCCTTTAAGATCCTGAAAGGACAAGGCAAGATCACCGAAGTGAACGTGAGCGAAACTCTTAAAGAGATCCGCAAAGCGCTTCTGGATGCCGATGTCAATTATAAGGTCGCCAAAACATTTACAGATAATGTAAAACAGAAGGCGCTGGGTCAGAACGTGCTGACCAGTCTTTCTCCAGGACAGCTCATGACCAAGATTACGCGTGATGAACTGGCGGAACTGATGGGTGGCAAGAGCACGGAAATAAAACTTTCCGGAAATCCTACTGTGGTTCTGATGAGTGGGCTACAAGGTTCCGGTAAGACAACTTTTTCAGGAAAACTTGCAAACCTGATGAAGACCAAGCGGGGAAAAAATCCGCTGCTGGTTGCCTGTGATATTTACCGTCCGGCCGCTATTGATCAGCTGAAAGTTCTTGGTGGGCAGATCGGCGTAGCCGTTTATTCGGAACCTGATAGTAAAAATGCCGTTGACATTGCGAAACATGGTGTTCAGTTCGCAAAAGATAACGGGCATACGATTGTGATCATCGATACGGCGGGACGTTTGGCGGTTGACGAACAAATGATGAATGAGATCGCTGCGGTGAAAAAAGCAGTTGATCCGCAGGAAATTTTATTTGTTGTGGATGCCATGACCGGCCAGGATGCGGTGAATACGGCAAAAGCCTTTAATGACCGTTTGGATTTTGATGGAGTGGTGCTTACCAAACTGGATGGCGATACACGAGGCGGTGCTGCGCTTTCTATCAAAAGCGTGGTGAACAAACCAATTAAGTTTGTCGGAACGGGGGAGAAGATGGATGCGATCGATGTTTTCCATCCCGACCGGATGGCGGACCGTATTCTTGGTATGGGCGATATTGTAACGCTCGTTGAAAAAGCCCAGGAAGGTTTTAATGCCGAAGAAGCAAAAAAACTTCAGAAGAAACTTTCGCAGAATAAATTTGACTTTGATGATTTTCTCGGGCAGCTTCAGCAAATAAAAAAGATGGGAAACATGAAAGACCTGATGGGAATGATCCCCGGAGTCGGCAAAGCGATAAAAGATGTGGATATAAATGACGATGCATTCAAAGGCATCGAAGCGATCATTCATTCCATGACGCCGAAAGAGAGAGCAAATCCTGATATCATTAACGGAAGCAGGCGGTTAAGGATTTCAAAAGGAAGCGGACGCGAGCTGCAGGAAGTGAACCGGCTGATGAAACAATTTGAAGACATGCGGAAAATGATGCGCATGGTCGGCAATAAAGACCAGATGCGGAAGATGATGCAGAATATGCCAAAGCCAAGATAATAAATCAGAAAGTCAGTTCGAGTAGTCCCGATTTATCGGGACGTATCGAGAACAAATGAACGAACAACATCTCGATACTCCGTCAGCCGACGGATACCGATGTGACAAAACCAATTTAACAATGACCATAATAGACGGAAAAAAGATCTCTGAAGAAATTCAGAACGAGATCGCAGCAGAAGTGCAGAAGATAAAGTCTTCCGGGGGAAAAATTCCGCACCTGGCTGCTATACTGGTCGGCAACGACGGTGCCAGCGAAACGTATGTGGGCGGAAAAGTAAAAGCCTGTGAGAAGGTAGGATTTGTTTCCACGCTTGTTCGGCTTCCGGCTACAGTTTCAGAAAAGGAATTATTGGATGTAATTGCAGAATTGAATAAACCGAATTCAAAAGTCCTCCCGAATGGGGAGGATTTAGGTGGGGCCGCCATTGACGGATTCATTGTTCAGCTTCCGCTTCCCAAACATATTTCAGAGCGGAAAGTTATCGAAGCCATTGCTCCGGAAAAAGATGTGGATGGATTTCATCCGGCAAATGTGGGAAGGATGGCGTTGAGCTTGCCCACGTATCTTCCGGCAACACCCTATGGAATTCTTCAGCTGATCGAGCGGTATAAAATTGAAACTTCAGGTAAGCACTGCGTGGTGATCGGTCGCAGTCATATTGTGGGTTCTCCGATGAGCATTCTCATGGCAAGAAACACGTATCCCGGAAACTGCACCGTTACCATCACGCACAGCAAGACAAGAAATTTAAAAGAGATCTGCCTGAGTGCTGATATTTTAATTGCCGCACTCGGCAAGGCGGAATTTTTAACAGCTGATCATGTGAAACCGGGAGCGGTGGTCATTGATGTGGGAATCACCCGTGTGAAATCCGATAAAACTAAATCCGGATGGAAACTGCTCGGCGATGTGAAATACGATGAAGTGGCTCCCAAATGTTCGTTCATCACTCCTGTTCCCGGCGGGGTAGGGCCGATGACGATCACTTCGTTGATGATGAATACGCTGAAGGCAAGCAGGAGGGAGGTGTATTGATCCTGCCTGTTTTACTTTACTTTTTTGAAATATCTTTTATCTCCGCCGGCATTCCTGCAGTGCATCCTCTTGGATTTGGCATTTTAAGTTTCCGGTAATTGAAATAGATTTCCAGCCCGTCAATATCAAAGGCAGGCGCTAATGTGTCTTTGGGTATCAGCGTCATCATTTCTTCCGGATTGCTGTAGTGGACTATGATCACTGTCGCACACCCGGTTTTCCGGTACTGATGGGATACTTTTCCAAGGGTCGCTCCGACAGGTGCAACTGTTTTTGCTTCCTGATCATTGGTTTTCTGTTTTGGTTTGCACGAATGAAAAGAAAATGTGCAGATCAATAAAAGAAAAATAAATAGTTTCATAGGATCGTATTAAATATTCATGCAGTTGCATTTCATTTTTGAAACAAACCTGTACGCATTTGGCTATTAAAAATAATAAACTATTGAATTGGGATCTTCACTGAGGGTAAGGATGTTGATTTTTATAAGTGAGAAATTAATTTAGGTGTAAACCTACTGAATCCAAAGGAAAAATCAAAATATAGTATATAAACGATACTTGGAAGCAGATAAGAGAAGATATGAAAGGTTGGAGATTCTCTAAATTCTAATTCCAATCACTAGAATGTCATCAACCTGTTCAAAATTTCCCTGCCATTCCATTAGTTTCTTGTCGAGGATTTTTTCCTGCTCGAGGAAAGGAACTTGCTGAATCGAAAGCAGGGTCTCTTTGAAATTCTTTGTCATTATCTTTTTCCCTTTTTCGCCGCCAAATTGATCGGCATAGCCATCGGTGAAAATATAAATGGAATCGCCTTTCTGCAATTGAACATCATGGGTGATAAATTCCTGAAGATCAGAAGTGGTTCCGCCAATTGAAACTTTTGTCGATTTATATTCAATTAATTCTTTGCCCCGGATGATCCATAACGGGCGCATCGCTCCGGCAAAATGCAAAATATTTTTTTTCAGGTCAAAACAGCAAAGGGCAATGTCCATCCCGTCCTTTGAAACCGAGGCAAAGTCCTTTTGTTTCAATGTTGTTTTTACACCTCTATTGAGATGCTTCAGAATTTCCGGGGGACTGGAAAGATGGTTTTCAACCGCTTCGTTCAGTTTTTCAACGCCGATCATGCTCATGAGCGCTCCCGGAACACCGTGGCCGGTACAATCCACTGCGGCGATAAAAACCAAACCCTCCTTACTCCCTGACGGCAGGGCTTTATGGAACCAGTAAAAATCCCCGCTCACCACACTTTTGGGTTTATACAAACCAAAGCATTCAGGAAAAACCTTCATGATCTCTTTTGGCTCCGGAAGAATAGAGCGCTGGATGATCTTGGCATAATTAATACTGTCCGTGATCTCCTTGTTGATCACTTCTATCTTTTGCTTTTGCATTTCTACTTCTTCTTTTTGTTTTTTTATGATCACATTGGCTTTTTTCTTGGCAACATAACTGCGATAGGCGAGTACAAGAAGAATGAAGGATATAAGGAAACCAACGATCAAGATATTTCTGACTACTTTCTGGTTATGCGCCTTTTCTTCCGATAGGGCTTGCCGTTTGGCTTCTTCCATTTTCATTGTCGCAACTTTTTCTTCAAAGTCGCTCTGCATGCCTGAGCGTGAAATTTTTTCAATACGCTGGCGGTTATTGATGCTGTCCTGAACCGCATGAAAGATCTTATAATAGAACAGCGATTTTTTTTCTTTCCCGGCCCTTTCATACGCTTCGCTCAGCCAAAGCCCGACATAGCTGATGGTTCTCCAGGATTTTGTTTTCAGGGCCGTTGCATAGGATTCATTGCCGTATTTCTCCAGGAGTTCATATTTCTTTTCACCGCCGTACATATACGCAAGATCGCAGGAGAGCAGGGCAATGGAGTTGTTGCTGTTGGTTTGTTTGCTGTATTCATACGATTTTTCATAGCACTCCAGCGCTTTTTGGTTTTGTTTGTTCTTCCAATAAAGGTCGCCCAGGTTCTTATAGGAATCCATTAATCCTTCTGTGAGTTGTTTCCTTTCATAGATCGCCAGTGCTTTTAAAGAAGATTCAATTGCTTTGTCGCTTTCATGCCGCCTGTCGTACAAGCTGCAGTAATCATTGTAGATGCCGGCAATCTTTAGAGAATCATTATTGCTTTGTGCTATAGTTAATGAGGCTTCAATGTATTTTTGGGCAGAGTCGGTTTGATTGTTAATAGGGAGAATATAAATGTAAAAGAGTTGTTTATAGCAATTAAAAAGGATCTCCTTGTTGTTTATCTTATCCGCCATCTTCTTTGCTTTTTGCAGCTGCAGTTCTGACTGGTCGTAGTTTCCCTTTTTATAATACGCATCAGCAACTTCAAATGAGATGACTGTACGCAGGGTATCATCGTTGCACTTCTCCGCTTCGGCAAATGCTTTCTCGAAATAAGCAATGGTCATATCTGCATCGTCCGATTTACTGAATGCATTGGCAAGGGCCCTGTAAGATAGGGCAAGATAACGGGTTGAATTTTTAACCTGGCTTTTCTCAGCCGCCAAAAAAGCATAACGGAAAGAGGAGTCTGTATTTATTTCCAGGAAACGTTTGCTTTTTGAAAGCAATGTATCAATTTTCGATTCATTTTTTTGTCCGTACAGGGTTCCTGTAAAAGACAATAAAAGAAAAAATATTTGAATCCGGGGTTTCATTTTCAAGGGATGATAAAAGTAGAAATTAATCATTTACGAAAATATTAATGCTAACTTTACTTTAGAAATGGAAACGATAGGAAAAAAGCCAAAAGTTACTGCTGAACTCCAGAGCAAAATGCGTTTGCCCCTTATGGAAGAGTTTTTTTCCATCCAGGGGGAAGGGTTCAACACCGGAAGGCCTGCGTATTTCATTCGTGTTGGCGGTTGCGATGTGGGCTGCCACTGGTGTGATGTAAAGGAAAGCTGGGATGCATCGCTTCATCCTTTAACAGAAACAAGCCGCATTATTGAAAATGTTTTGACAGCAAAAGCAAACGCAGTTGTTGTTACCGGAGGGGAACCTTGCATGTATGATCTTTCTTTTCTTACCCGCCTGCTAAAAGAAAATGGAATACAGACCTTCCTGGAAACATCCGGAGCGTATGAAATTACCGGCGAATGGGACTGGATATGCCTGTCACCCAAAAAAAACATGCCGGTTCTGAATGAAAATTTTTCAAAAGCCGACGAGCTAAAAATGATCATCTACAATAAAGATGATTTTCGGTTTGCGGAAACGTGCGCTGAGCAATTTAACTCCGCTTCTCCGTTTCCCCCTTTCTCCCGTTCAAAGAGGGGATCCAAGAATAGTGTCGAGGAAGAATCGGTAAAGTGTTTGTTTTTGCAGCCCGAGTGGAGCAGGCGCAATGAAATGCTTCCGTTGATTGTAGATTTTGTTTTGAAGAATCCGTTTTGGAGGATCTCATTACAAACACATAAATATATAGGAATCCCGTAAATTATTTATCCTGCTTATGGCGGGATAGTTGCTAACCATTTGCCATGCATCATGCTTTCAAAATAGTCCTGACCTTTATTTCGGTGTTCTTTATTTCCATTTTGGCTTTTGCTCAGCCTAAGTATACAACCAAAGACAAGAAAGCCATTAAGAACTACGAGGAAGGGCTGAAGCAATACGGTGCGAGAGATTTTGAAAAGGCGATCGAATACATGAAGAAATCCATCAAAGAGGATGACCTGTTTGTTGAAGCGCACATGCTCCTTGGCTATATTTACAGTGACATGAACCAGAATCCGAAGGCAATTGAGGAAATGAAAAAGGCACTTCAGATCAACCCGAATTTCTTTCCCGGTAATTATTTTTCCCTGGCCCGCCTTCAATTTGGATCAGGCCTGTATAAGGATGCAAAACAGAACTTCGAAGCCTATCTTGACAAGCACGGCGAAAATGAGGATATGAATAAAATGGCAAAACGGGATAGCAGAAGTTGTGATTTTGCGATTGTTGCTTTGGAAAACCCGGTTCCTTTTAAACCGGTTAATGTTGGCAATGGTTTGAACTCGCAATACGATGAGTATTATCCTGCCATCACAGCGGATGAACAGATGTTTTTGTTTACAAGAAAACTTCCGTCAGCAAAGAGCCAATATGGATTTCAGGAAGATTTCTATGTGAGTGATAAGATAAATGGTAACTGGGAGAAAGCCTATAGCATCGGACCTCAAATTAATTCGGAGAGCAATGAAGGCGCTCCTTGTCTTTCTGCCGACGGGCAGATCTTATTTTTTGTTGCCTGTGAAACTGAATTTGGTTACGGTGTTGACAGAACGGGTATGGGAAGCTGTGATATTTTTTATTCTTTCAAAAACGGGGATGACTGGACAAAACCTAAAAACGTGGGCCCTCCCGTTTCTACAAAATGGTGGGAAACGCAGCCGAGTTTTTCTTCGGATGGAAAAACGCTTTATTTTGTCCGGGGAGTAACCGATTCAAATGGAAAAAGCAACCAGGATATTTATACGTCTACTTTGAATAAAGACGGAAAATGGACGGTGCCTGTTAAGTTAAGCAACAAGATAAATACACCCTTTAACGAAGAATCTGTTTTCATTCATCCCGATAACCAGACACTTTATTTTTCTTCCGATGGCCATCCCGGAATGAGCGGGCTGGATATTTTCATGTCGCGCCGCCAGCCCAACGGAGAATGGGGCGAGCCGGTCAATCTTGGCTATCCGATCAATACATGCAATGATGAGAACAGTTTACTGGTTTCCCGCGACGGAAAAACAGCCTGGTTTGCTTCTAACCGTGCCGGCGGCTATGGTGGACTTGATATTTATTCGTTTGATCTTTATGAACAAGCGCGTCCGGGAAAAACAATCTATGTAAAAGGAAAAGTTTATGATGCCGTAACCAAAGCGCCGCTGGATGCGGAAGTAGAAGCAGTAGATCTTCAGTCCGGCAATTCGGTTGTGAAAAGAATTTCCAGTAAAAAGACTGGCGA
This sequence comes from Bacteroidota bacterium, assembly GCA_023251675.1. GTDB lineage: Bacteria > Bacteroidota > Bacteroidia > Palsa-948 > Palsa-948 > Palsa-948. Next base: position 7,128 of record JAHEYJ010000063.1, on the reverse strand, counting down.
ATTTTTGATCTGTCTTCCTTTGAATAAGAACTATGCATTCAATGCATCAAAGGCAGGATATCTTTTTAATTCGGAAAATTATTCTCTGACCGAGAATAAAGATTACCAGCCCATTGTTGTGAACATTCCGCTTTCTCCTATCACAAAGGATTCAACGGTGATCCTGAGGAATGTTTTTTTTGATACCGATAAATTTAATCTGAAAGATGAATCAAAGGTGGAACTGGATAAGCTGGCGGACTTTCTTACTAAAAATCCTACTTTGAAAATTGAACTCAGCGGCCATACCGATAATGTAGGAGATAAAAAACACAATCAGGTGCTTTCTGAAAACCGTGCAAAATCCGTTCTTGATTATCTGGTGACAAACGGAATTGCAAAAGAACGGCTCACTTCAAAAGGATACGGTGACACGAAGCCGGTCGTTGCGAACGATTCTGACGACCACCGCCAGATGAACCGCCGGACGGAGTTTAAAATTATTTCAAAGTAAATTATTCGTTTCAAGATTTATGAGAAGAATATTCCTGATTTATATTTTATTTTTTAGCTGCGTTGAAATAGCTGCGGCAAAAGCAACGGATGACCGGCAGCAAAATATACAAATCCGGCTTTTTTCAAGCAATAACATTTCTTCAATAAATTTTTTTCATGTATCCGGAGCATACGCGGTTTTCGGAGACAGCCTGAAGCTTTTTAATGCGGATGACCTGTCTTTTATTACGCTTACTTTATCCGGAGATTCAGTCCTGATTCAGAAACCAAATTTTAAGAACATTTATCATACTATTAAATTTATTTCCCAGTCGCCGTCTTCAACGTTCAAAATAAAACCGCTTCAGCCGGATTATAAGCCAAGGACCTATGATGATGACTTGCAGGTTTCTGCTGCCGGAAAATCTCTTTTCCTGTTGAATAAAGTGGATATTGAAAAATATACAGCCGGTGTTATCCAATGGGAAGTCGGAACAAGCAATCCGGAGGAATTTAATAAGGTCAAAGCCATCGTGATCCGCACCTATGCATTGGGGAACTGGAGAAGACATGAGGATGAAGGATTCCAGTTGTGTGATGATGTGCATTGCCAGGTTTTCAGGGGAAAAACATTCAGCCAGAACCTGCACCATGCGGCTTTAGAGACTTCGGAGTATATACTGGTCGATGACAGTGTGCGGATCGTCACGGCTGCCTTTCATTCCAATTGCGGCGGGCAGACCATGAATTCAGAGGATGTTTGGTCGAAAGCGGTATCCTCGCTGCGTTCCGTTAATGATACGTTCTGCCTTCATAAAACAAATGCGGTCTGGCAGAAAAAAATTCCGAAAGATCTTTGGTTGGACTATTTAAAAACAAAATACGGGTATCCGGTAAACGATTCGGCGGAAGTAAAAAAGGTTCTGAACTTTGATCAGCCCTCCCGGATGGTTTATCTTGTTAATAATGATTTCTACATCCCTTTGAAATTTGTAAGAGAGGATATGAAATTGAAATCAACATTTTTCAATATAAAAGACGAAGGTGAAAATGTTGTATTTACAGGCAAAGGTTTTGGCCATGGAGTCGGACTCTGCCAGGAAGGCGCCATGCGCATGGGGGAGAAAGGATATTCGTATACGAAGATCATTAATTACTATTACACCGATATTCACCTCATCCGGTTTTCCCAGTTGGATTTTTTTAAGGCAGAGTGATTTTTCCGTTCGCATCGTGCGATCATATTTTTTTATCTTTGTTTGCAGAAAAATTCCATGAAAAAAATACCCGTACTGCTTTTTATTTTTCTTTTTGGTTCGGTTTTGTCTTTTGGGCAGGATCAGCGGGCTTACGGTGACTTTTCCATTCATTCCAATAAAAAGATGGAAAAGAAGATCCTTAAATCGGCCCGTTCGCAGTTTGATTACGGGAATTACAAAGAGGCTGTGAAGAAGTACCGGGAACTGCTTAAGCTCGATTCTATAAATCCGATGTATAATTATGAGCTTGCTCAGGTGTATTATAACAATTTCCTGCAGCCCGCGTCTGTTTCCTATTTTGAGAAGACCATAAAATATTCGAAAGATACCATTGGAGAAGCTTTTTATTTCCTGGGATCGGCTTATCATCTTTCAGGGGCGTTTGATAAGGCGCAGAAGAATTATAAAATTTACCTGGACCTGCTTTTAGAATACGGTACTGAACTAACCGGTGATGAGCAGTTGGATATTGTAGATGAAGTAAATCATAAGATCGAAATGTGCGAGAACGGAAAAAAACTGGTTAAGTCGCCTTCCGACGTTTTTATCCTTAACGGGAAACCACATCCATTTGAAATACATGATGTGGGAAATAATGTCAATACCGAATTTGATGATTATGATGCTGTGCTTGCAGCAAATGATTCAGTCATGTACTATACCTCGCGAAGAAACACAACAACCGGAGGTGAAATGGATTGGGATGATAAATATTTTGAAGATATTTTTGTCTCAGGGCTTGGAAAAACAGGATGGGGCAAAAGTTTTGGCATAGGCCCGCCTGTTAATACGAACAAGCATGAGGCAATAATTAGTATTTCTCCTGACAGCAAAACAATTTATTTCTACAGAGGTGTAAAGCAAGGAACATTTTATTTCAGCAATCTTATCGGCGGGGCGTGGACAAAACCCGCCATTCTTTATGAGCAGTCTGACCTGAATACGAAAGCGTGGGAAACAAGTTTCTTTGGTTTTACGGTTGCCGGTTCTGACCTGTATGTGGTGAGTGACAGAGCCGGAGGGCTGGGCGGAAGGGATATTTTTATTGCGCATAAACAACCGGATGGTTCATGGGGACCCCTCACAGACCTGGGCGCTCCCATTAACACGAAGTATGATGAAGATTCGCCCTTCATTACCCCGGATGGAAAAACAATGTACTTCTCCTCAACCGGGCACAACAGCATGGGCGGATTCGATATTTTTAAATCTGAAAAAACGGGAGATAAATGGTCGGAACCGGTTAACCTCGGAGTCCCGTTCAATACGCCCGGCGATGAGATCTATTTTGTTCTTGCAAATAAAATAAATCGCGCTTATTTTTCTTCATCAGCACAAGCCAAAGACAGCACCCTTGACATGGATATTTATGCGATTGATATCTGTGATGACATTCCGAATGCCCTCATTGCCGGGCGTGCAATCGGCGTTGAACAAGGATCTGTTATCGTGACCGATCTGGAGACAGGAAAAGAAGCCGGAAAGTTTGATATAACAAATGAGAAATATTCCATTCACGTGTTGAGTGGAAAAAAATATTCTTTTGTAGTCAAAACAAATTCTGTTGAAGCCGCCTCTGCTGAGATCGTTGTGCCTAAGCAATGCCAGGCCTATGAAATGTACCAGGAGTTTTCATTACCGCAGCCGGAACAACCGCTGGTTTTCAAAAATGCTTTTTTTGATATTAAGAAAGAAGCCGGCAATGCGAACTATTCTGATTTTATTTCTAAGGCGGATGTTAAGTCTCTGGGGAATTACAGTGAAGTAGCTGTCAAAACAACACCGATGGTCGTGGCTTCATCCACTACAATAACTGCAACTACCGGAACGTTAACCGCTTCTACCTCTTCCGTCACCACAACCAGTATAAAGACAGATACAATTTCCGGATCTGCTGTATTAACTGCCATTTCGATAAGCAATGTTCTGTTTGACTTTGGTAAAGCGGAGATCAAAACGGAGTTCAAAGAGGAGCTGGATAAAGCCGTCGGCTTCCTGAAGAATACGAACAAGAAAGCGAAGATCGAAGTAGCCGGTCATACGGATTCAAAAGGTTCTGCAGAATACAACCTAAGCCTATCCAAGCTCAGGGCAAATAATGTGATGAACTACCTGGTTTCAAAAGGCATCAGCCGCACGCGTATTAAATCCGTTGGTTACGGAAAAACAAAACCTGTTTCCTCAAATGAAAACCCTGACGGTTCTGATAATCCTGATGGAAGGGTTAAGAACCGAAGGACAGAGATTGTAGTGATCCAAAAATGATGAAAAGATTTATTTTCTCTTTTCTTTTTTCATTCTCTTTCGTTGTTTATTCACAAGTCTGGTTTTTTGGCCTTGGGGCAGGGTTGAAATTTACGGCTTCTGGTGTGAAGCCGGAGTTTGACGGGAAAATTTTCTCAAATGAAGGATGTGCGGTCGCCAACGATGAAAACAATCGCCTTCTTTTTTATACAGACGGAATTACGGTTTGGGATTCAAAGCATAACGTAATGGAAAATGGAGAAGGATTGAACGGAAATACTTCTTCGACTCAATCGGCTTTGATCGTGCAGAAGCCGGGGAACAAGAATTTATTTTACATTTTCACAGTTGATGAAAAAGCAGGCGAGAAAGGTTTGTGCTATTCAGCGGTCAGCTTAAAAACGAATGGCAGCTCGGTAGTTGGCAAGAACCTGAAATTAATTGATGGAGCATCAGAAAAACTTACGGCCGTGCTTCATAAAAACGGAAAAGATGTATGGATCATTACGCAAAACTGGAAACAAAAAATGTTTTATTCTTTTCTTGTTACTCCGTCAGGTATTGGAAATCCGGTGCTCTCCCCTTTCTCTGATTCGCATACCGAAAACGATGTTCGTCAATCCATCGGTTATTTAACGGCTTCTCCCGATGGGAAAAAGATGGCAGCGGTTGTCGGTTATGCGGCAAACAATAATCTTTACCTTTTTGATTTTGATCAGGCTACCGGAAAGATCTCCGGGCAAAAGAAGGTGTCATTTGAAGGAGAATATGCGTATGGGCTTTCCTTTTCACCTGATAATTCCAAACTTTATATTTCTTTTCTGTCCGGGAAATCCGGTGTGATCCAATACGACTTGGTTTCAGCGTCCAGCTATGAAGTGATCCCTTTGGATCTTGAGAATTCTTTTAGCGGGATGATGCTGGGACCGGATGAAAAAATTTATGTTGCACGTAAAAATAACTTTCTGGACCTGGTCGCTGATCCGGATAAACCGGAAAAAAATTGTAACTATAAAAAAAATGCAGTCGATCTTTTTCCTGAATCAAGTGCTTTCGGGCTTCCGAACAACTGGTACAGTCATACGTCACAAACGGATTGCGAGTCTGTTTTTGATACAAACCCTATTTCACAAAAAAGCAACTACTATACAGGTATTTCTACCTGTGATACAGAAATGGTATTGGATGCTAAAAACCCGGGAGCGGATTATCTTTGGTCTACTCGTGAGACGACTCAGAAAATTAAAATAGATACATCCGGCATCTATACGGTATTGGTCTCTAAAAAAAAGTGTTCACTAAAAGATAGTTTGAGAATTGTTTTCAAAAAAGACCTTTCTCAATTTCGTTGCCTTTCGTCTTTTAATCCTGAAGAGGACTTTGTTAACAGCGAATTCTATTATACAATGGAAGAGGCGGATGGTTTTGAACTGAAAGTTTTTGACAATAAAAAGAACCTGCTTTTCAAAACATCTAATGTTGAGAAAAAGTGGAGCGGTCGTGATCTTAAAGGGGAATTGGTAAAAGCCGGTGATTACGATTGGCAAGTGGCTTATAAACCCAAATGCCCGGTAAACAGTCCTGGAATGATCAAATCAGGTCAAGTGACTGTAAAAAGAAAAAAATAACATACCGGGCCTATAAGCCGGATTCTGTTCTACCAGTTTCCTGATAGCCTCTATCATTTATCTATGCTGCCTACCAATGGCTTTCTCATTGAAGAGAGACGAGCAGCCTTCCATTATTTGGCATTGCAACTCCTGAGGTTTACCATCAATGTACAATTACTTATACAAAGCGTGGGCTCTTACCCCTCGATTTCACCCTTGCCTGTGCGGTATTCGCCAGGCGGTTTGGTTTCTGTGGCACTCTCTTGCTTCGCAGTTTGCCTGCGAATATCCTGAACTAAATCAGGACAGGATGCTCTCTGTTGTCCGGACTTTCCTCTCCGATTTGCATCGGAGCGATAGAGTGTCCCGGTATGTTAAAGAACTTTATCCTGACGCATGTCAGGATCTTGTGTAAAGATACAATGATTTATTTTATTGAATGAAATCAGTAGAATTCAACGACCATCGCTCCGAATCCGTATTTCTTGAACGGCGCTTCATAATTCCTGGCCTTCTCGTAATTCCTGAGCTCACGCAGAATTTCCTGCTTCAACGTTCCTTTGCCGATGCCATGAATGAATATTATTTTCTTGATCCGGTGCGCGATGGCTGCATGCATGCATTTGTTGAAATATTTCAGCTGCGCTAAAAGCTTTTCATGATCGGTCATTTCCCTTCCGGTATCCAGAATATCGTTCAGGTGCAGGTCCACTTCCCATATTTCATCGTGTTCCAGTTTTGGGACATTTACTTCGTGTTCATCCTTTTCCTTTATCTTTCTTGAATCAACAAAATAATCAGCTCTTTCGGTGAGCGGCACAATTTCATCAATGGAAACAGGGATCTCAAATCCGTCCTCGCTGGTCACCAGCATCCTGGAGTTGCTTACGATGCCCGTTACGATGCCGTTCCTTTTTTCATTTAGAAAGGAAACTTTGTCGCCCAGGCTGAATTTTGTATTCACTTAGTTATTGAGAAAAGAAATCAATTACACAAAGATAAGAGGAGAAGCCGACAGGGAACGATCAAAGCGCGATTTTAATGTTCATTTTCAATATAGGCTCCCGAATCAATTACAGAATAAAAATCGATTTTCAGATTTTCGCATTCTTTTTTCCATTTTTCATTTCTCCATTCTTTATTGGACGAATCAATTATTATTTTGTTGAACGTGAACCATTTTTTCAGGTCTGCGATTTTGATGTTAGGGTTATCAGAAAGAAGAATGAGATCGACAAACAATTTATCCTTGACAGGAGTTTTAATGTTCGGAAGGGAATCAATAACAGCAATTTTCCTGGAGCCAAACTGAATAAATTTATTTCTAATGTAAAGCATTTCGCTTTGATAGAAAGTTCTTTTTTCTTTTTCAATTTGAGTTATATCTGAAACATATCGGTTCCACCAGTTATGCCGGATGTGGAACACTATTTTACCGGGCTGGCGGATAAGGGATGAATCCGCCAGTAAAACGGTAGAATTGCTGCTGATGAAATCATAAGCGGAAGGTTTGGGTATGTTATAAACGATAAACGATTTTT
>JAHEYJ010000062.1:16264-17653 GCA_023251675.1 Bacteroidota bacterium | reverse complement strand
GGGTATCATAAGAAAATAACTCCAGCGCTTTGTCGTAGTCCTTTACTGATTTATCGAATTGCCCCAGCTGCATCAGCGTATACGCACGGTTTTTATACGTAAGGGCGACGTTGGGCGCCAGTTCCAGCGATTTGTCAAAATCCGGCAGCGACTCCGCATATTTCCCCATCATGGAATAAGTGATGGCCCGGTTCAGGTATGTACTTGAGTTTGCCGGGTTATATTCGATTGCTTTTGAATAGGCATTGAGGGATTTGTCAAACTCCTTCATGAGCCCGTAAAGATTACCCAGGTTGCTCCATATCTTTTCATTCTTGCTGTTAAGTTTTTGTGTGACAAATTCATAGTCTTTCAGCATTTTATCCAGCAGGTTGTGGTCTTTATAATAAATGCCGCGATTCTCATAGGCGATTTCTATGAACGGAAACTGGTTCATGGCATCCGTCCAAAGCGTTTCGGCATTCGTCCATACCTTGGTGCGCTCGTGCGTGAGGTATGAAAAATACCCGGCGATGATGATCAGCGCGCCGGCAAAGATTGTTGAAACAGAAGAAGAAAAAAATTTCTTTACATAATCATAAAAACAACCAACGATGAAAAATATTCCGGTGTAGGAGGCATACGCATACCGATCGGCCATAATAACCGATCCCACAGAAATGAACTGGAGCACCAGCGCAATGGTTATGAAATAAAATGCAAATCCGAACACAAGTATTTTGCCGATCGTTTGGTTTTTCCGAAGCAGGAAAAAGATCACTGCGGCCATGATCAGCACAATAAACGGGGAGGCGTAATAAATAGCAGGAATGTTTCCTTGTGCGTCGGTAAAAGGGTAGGGGTAGAACGCAGAAAGGCTGAAGGGCAAAATCAGTTTCCACAAATACATAATGAACCCGTAACACCCGAAAGTAAGGCGCTGGAAAAGGCTAAACGTGCCAAAAGCGGCAATGGCGCCGTGACTTTGTATGTAATATGCTGCTATGCCGAAAGCAATGGAGGTAATGAAAAAATGTAGTTTACGCACAAGGCTATGCAGAAATTGTTTGATTGTTTTTGTGTTTCCGTAAAACCAATCGATCAGGATCAGGACGGCCGGGAGCACAACCGCCATTCCTTTTGAAAGGCAGGAGCCGATAAATAATAAAAAACAAACGATCATCCATTTTGTTTTTTTCTCTTCTATAAACCGCAAATAGAAAATCATGGAGAGGAGAAAGAAAAACATATAGAGAACGTCTTTTCGTTCGGCCACCCACGTAACGCTTTCAACGCGCATGGGATGAATGGCCCAGAAAGCCGCCGTGATGAAGGCAACCGTAAACGGATCCGGCCGGAAGGATTCCGATACCGCCCGCCGGTTATATCCCTCCAAAAATATCCGGATGA
>JAHEYJ010000062.1:0-16254 GCA_023251675.1 Bacteroidota bacterium | reverse complement strand
AGAAAACCAATAGTACATTCAGGATATGAATCAATACATTGTTGAGGTGATAATAATATGGGTTGAGCTTGTCGAAGGTATAATCTATCGCCAGGGATAATATGGTCAGCGGATGATAGTTCAGAGAAACCGGCGTGGTAAAAATTTCTTTTATGGCGCGCCCGTCCAGTTTCCAGATCATGGGATTTTCTGTGACGTACGTTCCGTCATCCCAATTCGTAAACTCACATTTTAGAGAGGGAAAAAAAACAACAAATGTCAGAACCGAAAGGGCGGCCAACGCAAGCCACTGTTTCTTGCCGGCCGGAGCCGTATGTTTGGCGGGATTTTTTAGCTGTGCTTTTTTTTCGTCCGCTGGCCTGGGTGGAAAATTCTTTTTCGCCGGTTTTTTCTTGCTCATCTTTCTGATGCAAGATTATTAAATCATATTGAGGCGCTTTTCAAGTTCCTCGCGATACGACGCGCTGACAGGAACCTGCTTTTGGGTATCCTCCATAACAAGGAAGTGGTGATCAATGGCGGCGATCTTATCAATGCGTACGATAAACGACCGGTGAGCGCGGACAAACTCCATTGGAGGAAATTTTTTCTCGATGTCTTTCATCGTGGAGTGGATCACATAGCGGTTGTTCTTTGTGTTAATGGTCACATAGTCTTTAAGTGCTTCGATGAAATAAATGTCTTTTGTATTGATCTTAACCAGCTTCATGTTCGACTTTACAAAAATTGTATCCTTGGTGCTCTTTGCTTCCACCAGGGAATATAAAAAGTCGCGCTCCTTTTTTGCATCTGTTGCCCGCTCGTGTTTATAAAGCGCGATCTCGATGTTGGTCTGCAGATCGATTTCTTTAAAGGGTTTGATTATATATCCGTAAGGCTCTGTCACTTTGGCTTTTGAAAGCGTGCTGCTGTCGGCATAGGCGGTAAGAAAAATTATAGGAATATTCAACTTGGTCCTTATGTAATCGGCCGCTTCAATGCCGCTGATATCCCCCTTCAGCATGATGTCCATCAGGACCAAATTGGGTTTGGTCTGCTCTGCCTTAGACATGGCGTCTTCGCCGGTGGCACAAACACCCAGCACTTCGTAGCCAAGTTTTTTTAATGACTGCTGAATGTCTTTTGCCACAATATTTTCATCTTCTACTACGAGTATGCCGATTTTTGACATGGTGGCCATTTATTTTGTTTTCCTGAATGCAATGATGAATCGGGTTCCTTTGTCTTTTTCGGTTTCCATTTTCAGCTTGCCTCCAACTTGTTCTGAAAGTGCGCTTACCAGCTGAAGTCCGAGCGATTCTGTTTTTTTATAGTCAACTGTTTTTGGGAATCCAATGCCGTCATCCCAGATTGCAAGTATAATGTTTTCTTTCTTAACTTTCACAGAAATTCCCACCGTTCCTTTCTTCTTTTTTGCAAAAGCGTATTTAAAGGCGTTGGACAAAAGCTCGTTGATAATAAGCCCGCAAGGAATCGCATCATCAATATGCATATTGAAATCGGGGACATCCAGCCGGAGCAGTATTTTTTTGTCGGAGCTAACATACGATTGCTGAAGGTTGCCGGCTATATTGCTGACATATTCCGCAAAATTAATATTGGCAAAATCTTTTTTCATGTAAAGCGTGGCGTGAATAAACGCCATCGAAGCGATCCGGTTGCGGCATTCGTCTAAAAGCTCAATTGTTTTTTTGTCTTTTACATAGGCCGACTGCAATTTAAGAATGCTGGAAATAACCTGCATGTTGTTTTTTACCCGGTGATGAATTTCCTTGAGCAGAATTTCTTTTTCGTGAACTGATTTTTTCAGGAGGTCTTCGGCTTCTTTGATGCTTGTGATGTCGCGCGAAATACTCATGGTTCCGATCGTTTCTCCTTTTTCATTTTTAAGGAGCGCCGCGCTGACAAATGCGGGAAAGGTCACTTTGTCTTTTTTAATATGTTCCGCTTCTCCCGTAAAGTTTCCATCCTGGTAAATTAAATCACCTATTCTGTCAGACAATTTTTTGTCGGCATAAAGCATCGAGATCTGTTTGCCCATTACTTCTTCCGGCGTGTATCCGAAAATATTTTGAGCGGCCGTATTAAATTCCGTGATTTTCCCCGTTTCATCACAGGCAAAAATCATATCGAGCGAGCTGTCAATGAGAAGGCGTATATACTTTTGGTTGTTATTAAGGCGCTGCCTTGTACGAATGTGCGCGGCTATTTCCCGTTTCAACTCCCGGTTCGATTCTTCTTCAAGCTGCAGCCGGAGCTTGTCCCTCTCCATCTGGCGCTGAAGGGCAATGTCGTGAAGCACCACTTCAACGGCCGGTTTGCCAAGATAGGTTATGCGGCTGGTTTTAATTTCTGCTTCAATGATTTTTCCGTCTGGCCGGCGGATCTGTATTTCCATGAAGGGCAGATCGTTCCCGGTTAATGTGGCTTCTTTCCTGCCGCGTATTTTTTCGTGATAATCCGGCAGTACATAACCAAAAAGATTTTTATCGGCTACTTCGTCAAGGGAGGAAACGCCCACCAGCCGAAGGGCGGCAGGATTTGTAAATAGTATTTCTCCTTTTTCATTATGTATCAAAATTCCGTCAGGCGTATGCTCAATCAGGCTTTTATAATTCTGTTCGCGCTCCTGCAGCGCCTGCTGAATATGTTTGGTCTCGGTTATATCGATCAGCGTTCCTTCTATAAACTCGTTTCCTGTTTTTAAATCTTTTACAATTTGTACGTTTTCCATGATCCATATTTCGGCTCCGTCCTTTTTCTTCATTCGCATCTGATAGTTTTTTACAAAACCATTTTTTTTCAGGTTGTACACGTATTTTTCCCTGTCTTGCTTCGAATAATACATGTCGTTCGCATTTGCTTTCTTTAGTTCTGATAAGGAGGGATACCCGAAAATATCTGCAAGCGCCTGGTTTATCTCTACCAGCTTTCCGTTGATGTCGGAACGAAACACAGCCGCCAGGTTATTTTCGAATAGATGGCGATAGCGCTCTTCACTCTGTTTCAGTTTCTCCTCATTAAATTTCTGCTCGGTGATGTCATTGATAACCGATATGCGAATGGTCCGGCCGTGGTAGGGAACGATTCTTCCTTTGGACTTTGCAATAATGTTTGAGCCGTCTTTTTTGGGAATACGGACTTCATACGGATCGGAGTTGGGTTGTTTTATTTTTTCCAAAACCATTTGCTTGTCAGCGGGATGGACAAGCTCATCAAGGTTTTTTCCGATAAGCTCGTTCCTAGAGGAATAGCCAAGCATTTTTACAAACTGTTCGTTGGCATCAATGATCACATTGTTTGCGCTTAACACAATTCCTTCGAGCGCGCTTTCGGCAAGCAGGCGGAAACGCTCCTCGCTTTCAAAAAGATCTTGTTTCGAGCTGTCGCTTTTATCCATATATTATTTTAAGGTTTCCCCGGGAAGAAGGGGTTTTATTTTGGCGCCGTCAAATTTTACTTCCCGGTCTTTTTTGAACGTGACCGTAAGCAAAAGCGTTCCGTCCGGATTATAGTATTCCCAGTTTCCGTCTTTGTTTCCCATGATGTATTTCCCTTCTTCCCGGAGCTTTCCATCATGGTAATAAAACGAATGTTTACCATCGGGAAGCCCTTCCACAAATTTACCGGCAAAACGCACCTGGTTGTTATCTGCGAAATACGATTCCCAAGGGCCGTCTTTCAGGTCGTTCTTATACATTCCTTCTTCGCGGTAATCCTGTATCTGATAAAACCATTTCCCTTCTTTCATTCCGTCAATGTATTCTCCTTTTGTAATTATGTTTGCGTTTTCAGAGGTGTCTTTGGTTCCGTCTTTCCACTCGGTCATGGTCCCTTCTCTTTTTCCATTCAAATAGGTTTCCTCCCGCAAAACATTTCCGTTTTCATAATACCACCGCCATAGCCCCTGCGCCCTTCCTTTTTTGTCATATTTCCCTTTCTGCTCTACTTTTCCGTTCGGGTGATAAAAAATCCAATCGCCCGTACGGTTCCCGTTCTCGAAATTTCCTTTCCCTTTTATTTTTCCACCGGAGTGATATTCGATCCACGGGCCCTGTTGATTTCCCGCTTCGTCTATCAGCCCCTCTCCAACTAAATTCCCTTCATGAAATATTTTTGCTCCGGTAATTTTTCCTTCCGGTGAATAGTCCTTGTGTGTTCCCTCTGCTATTCCGTATAGGTAGGTTCCTGTTTTTTTGATAGCGCCGTCTTCGTAATATTCATTTCTTACTTCAAGCCGGGTGGTGAGTTCGGGCAAATCCTTCTGCAGCGAGTCGCCCACATATTTTTCAATGTTGCCAAGGCTTCCATTCTCTAAAAATGTTTTTGAATACCCGGTTTTCTTTCCATTCATGTACCCGGCTTCGGTTTTAACTTTTCCGTTAGGAAAAAATTCCTTCCAAACACCCTGCTTCTCTCCGCTCTTGTCGGTACGGTTGATTGTTTCCTGCTTTTTCAAAACGCCATAGCTGTATTCCCAGATGGTAATAATATTTCCGCTCTTATCGTATTCGAATGCCGTTCCGTTCTCTTTTCCTTTATCGAAAGGTGTTTTCATTTTTATTTTCCCTTTGGCCTGAACCGAATCGTCGGGAGCATAATAGTAAGCCGACAAACCCTGTTTAATGTCTGATGAAAAAAGTTCTTCTGATAATACAAATCCACCAGGATCCCACGTTCTCTTTAGTCCTTCCTTTTTACCTTTTTGATAGTTTATCTCGCTTATTAATTTTCCTGCTCCGTCATAAAACTTCCACAAGCTGTCCAGTTCGAAATTCTTCCTGTTCCCTTCCGATTTTATTTTCCCGTTGGGCGAATAGGTTTTCCAGTACCCATCGGGCTTCCCGTCTTTCATACTTCCTTCGCTTGATACAACCCCGTTCTCATAATAAAATTTATTGTATCCGTTAGGATTTACAATCTGTTGTTGGGATATGCAAGTAAAAAGTAAAAAGTAAAAAATAAAAAATAAAAAATTTTTTATGTTGTTTTTTTTCATTTTAAAGTCCGAGTTTTTCTGAGATCTCCAGCATTCTTCGGATCGGTTTTACCGCCCTTTCTATCAAAGAATTATCCAAAATAATCTCCGGTTTTTCATCCCGAAGGCAAGTATATAATTTTTCGAGCGTATTTAATTTCATATGCGGACAATCGTTGCAGGCGCAGGAATTATCCGGCGGTGCCGGAATAAATGTTTTATCGGGCGATACTTTTTGCATCTGGTAAATGATTCCTGTTTCGGTAGCTACAATAAATTCTTTTGCCGGGTCTTTTTTTGTATAGTTCAACAATCCTGTAGTGGATCCAATATAATCCGCCAATTCAAGAATCCGGGTTTCACATTCCGGGTGTGCAATAAATTTTGCTGACGGATGTTTTTCTTTAAGCTGAATTATTTTTTTTAGAGAAAAAATTTCGTGCACCATACAACTGCCGTCCCATAAAACCATTTTTCTTCCTGTTTGCTGCTGAATATATTTTCCAAGATTTTTATCCGGAGCAAAAATAATTTTCTGGTCTTTTGGAAGCGTCTCCACTATTTTTTGTGCGTTGGAAGAAGTGCAAATAATATCCGAAAGCGCTTTTATTTCTGCAGAACAATTTACGTAGGTGATCACAATGTGCCCTGGATATTTTTTCTTGAACGCTGCGAATTTATCTGCAGGACAAGCGTCGGCCAGCGAACACCCTGCATTCACATCAGGGAGTAAAACTTTTTTTTGTGGTGAAAGTATTTTTGCCGTTTCCGCCATGAAGTGCACGCCTGCAAAAACAATAATATCCGCTTTTGTTTTAGCTGCCTGCTGTGATAAGCCCAGGCTATCGCCGATAAAATCAGCAGCGTCCTGGATATCCGGCTCCTGGTAGTAGTGCGCAAGAATAATTGCATTTTTTTGTTTTTTGAGTTTTTGAATTTCAGAAAACAAATCTATCGAAACATTGGTTTGCATAAAATCAACTTATCAAACAGGTATTAATGTATTATATTTTTATTTATTTAATATTTAATGTATTCATTATGTTGTTAATATGGTTGGAAGAAATATCCAAAAACCATTGACAAGGTTACTTATTAATACATAATAACATTTAACTAACTGAAGAAAAAAATCAAAGCATTGAATTCCAGCAAGTTCTTTTTTAATTAACAGCCTGTTAGTCTTCGGGGGTGTTAATAAAAACAAGTCAAAATCCATCCCAATAAAGTTAAGAATTTGTTGTCAATTTCCATATAAGTTTCGAGTTATGAGAAAAAGAACTTTAAAACCTGTTCATAAGAATAGATGTAAGAAACAACCAACATTATTTTAAAAGCTTTTCAACAAGCTCCGGAACGCCTTTGCCCGCCGTTTCTTTTATAACAGTAAGGTTTTGAATGTAATCTTTAGAGAAGGCGCTCGGGTCAACCAGGTACTTCGGTGCAATTTCCGGAACATAATTAACCAGCCCGGCAGCCGGGTAAACATTTAAGGAAGTACCTATAATAAGGAATAAATCAGCCGTTGTTGCAAGAGAGGCGGCAACCTCCATCATCGGCACCGCTTCACCAAACCAAACGATATGCGGCCTTAGCTGAGAACCTTTTTCACAACGCTGTCCCAGCTTCAGGTCTTTACCTTTCATAGGGTAAACCAGCGAATCGTCCACCGAACTTCTGCATTTTGTTATTTCGCCGTGCAGATGTAAAATGTTTTTTGATCCGGCTTTTTCATGGAGATCGTCAATGTTCTGCGTGATGATCTGAACGTCAAATCTTTTTTCAAGCTTAACCAGGGCGTAATGTGCGGGATTTGGTTTTGCATTCACCGCCTGTCTCCTGCGCAGGTTATAAAAATCCAGAACGAGCGCGGGATTTTTTTCCCACGCTTCGGGTGTGGCCACATCCTCCACGTTATATTCCTCCCACAATCCGCCGCTGTCGCGAAAAGTTTTCAATCCGCTTTCTGCACTAATGCCGGCACCGGTGAATACAATTATTTTTTTTCTTGCCACAGAGAAATGGAGTTACTACAAGTTTACGCCGATTTTTTCATATCCCGCAGCGATAGGCAATCATTCGTATATTCGTCACACAAATACTATGTAAATATGGCTAATTTAAGAAAAGAAGACGCGCTGGATTACCACTCAAAAGGGCGCCCGGGAAAAATCGAAGTTGTTCCAAC
Source organism: Bacteroidota bacterium (assembly GCA_023251675.1). Lineage (GTDB taxonomy): Bacteria > Bacteroidota > Bacteroidia > Palsa-948 > Palsa-948 > Palsa-948. The sequence goes on along the minus strand of JAHEYJ010000062.1, from coordinate 9,088 downwards.
AAAACCACACAGCACACAGCGGGACCTGTCGCTGGCCTACTCTCCGGGAGTTGCCGATCCCTGCCTCGACATTGCTGACAACAAAGAAGACGTTTATAAATATACGGCAAAAGGAAATCTTGTAGCGGTGATATCAAACGGAACAGCCGTTTTGGGATTGGGAAACATCGGCCCCGAAGCAAGCAAGCCGGTGATGGAAGGAAAAGGAATGCTTTTTAAAATTTATGCCGACATCGATGTTTTTGATATCGAGGTGGACACGGAAGACGTAGACCGGTTTGTAGATACCGTAAAAGCAATTGCCCCGACATTTGGGGGAATAAATCTCGAAGACATAAAGGCGCCCGAATGTTTTGAAATAGAAAAAAGGCTGAAGGCCGAATTGAAAATCCCGGTGATGCACGACGACCAGCACGGAACCGCTATTATTTCAGCTGCAGCATTAATCAATGCGGTCGAGATTTCAGGTAAAGAAATCGGCAGCGTAAAAATTGTAATTAACGGCGCCGGCGCCGCGGCCATTTCCTGCGCCAAGCTTTATATTTCACTTGGAGCAAAAAAAGAAAACATCCTGATGTTGGATTCCAAAGGAACGCTCAATGCCGACCGCGACGACCTGGACGACAACAAAAAATTCTTTATTTCAAAAACCAAAGCGAAAAATTTAACAGACGCCATGAAAGGAGCGGATGTTTTTGTCGGGCTTTCAAAAGGGAATGTCGTGTCAAAAGAAATGGTGCAGAGCATGGCGAAGAACCCGATCGTGTTTGCGCTGGCAAACCCCACGCCCGAAATCTCCTATGAAGAAGCCGTAGCGGCAAGAAAAGACCTTATCATTGCAACAGGAAGAAGCGACAACCCCAACCAGGTAAACAATGTTCTGGGCTTTCCTTTTATTTTCCGCGGGGCGCTGGACGTGCGCGCCACCCAAATTAATGAAGCCATGAAACTGGCAGCCGTTAAAGCCATTGCGGATCTCGCGAAAGAAACTGTTCCCGAAGAAGTGAACCTCGCGTATAATTTGCGCAATATAACCTTCGGAAAAGAATACATTATACCCAAGCCGATCGATTCGCGGCTGATCTTCATCGTCGCTCCCGCCGTTGCAAAAGCGGCAATAGCGTCCGGCGTTGCACAAAAAATAATTACCGACTGGGACGGGTACAAACAAGAGCTGATCAACCGGCTGGGCATTGACAACAAACTCATTCGTACCATCACGACAAAAGCAAAGCAGCATCCGAAACGGGTTGTCTTTACAGAAGCCGATCATTACAAGATCCTGAAGGCCGCCCAGGTAGTGAAAGACGAAGGCATTGCAAAACCCATTTTGCTCGGCGATAAAAATAAAATCCTGAAGACGATAAAAGAAAACAACCTTGACCTGGAAGACGTCCCGATCATTGATCCGCGAAGCCAAGAAGAAGCCGACCGCGTAAAACGGTTTGGCGATTTGTTTTTTGCAAAGCGGAGCAGGAAAGGATTTACACAATATGAAGCCAAACAGGTCATGCGCGAACGAAATCATTTTGGCGCCATGATGGTAGAAACAGGAGAGGCCGACGCCATGCTTTCGGGACTCACCCGGAAATATGCCGACCCGGTCAGGGCGGCGCTCCAGGTGATCGGCGTTCAGGACGGCGTAAGTAAAGTAGCGGGGATGTATATCATGATCACCAAACACGGGCCGTTCTTTTTTGCTGACTGCAGTGTGAATGTGGATCCCGACGCGCAGGACCTTGTGGACATTACCGTGCTTGCCGCAACGGCCATACGACAGTATAACATTGTCCCGAGAATCGCCATTCTTTCCTATTCCAACTTCGGATCAGTCGGCGGAGACATCCCTGAAAAAACACAAAAAGCAGTTGCGCTGCTTCATAAAAATTTTCCGGGAATGATCGTTGACGGAGAAATTCAAACCAACGTTGCGTTGAACAACGAATTGCTGAAAGAGCATTTTCCGTTCAGCGACCTGGTCGATAAAAAAGTGAACACACTTATCTTTCCGAACCTTGCTTCAGGAAACATTGCTTATAAAATGATGCAGGAAATCGGCGGGGCCGAAGCCATCGGGCCGATCCTGCTTGGGACCAAAAAGCCGGTTCATATTTTACAGCTGGGAAGTTCTGTTCGAGAGATTGTAAACATGGTTACGATCGCCGTGGTGGATGCGCAGGCAAGAAAATAACGAAAAGAGCAAAACTTCAATCTTAAAGGAATTGTTTTCAACAGGCTGATTCGCAGGTGTTTGTGCAAATTGTTAGTTCTTAGAAAATAATAAAATACCTATTATAGTTTTGCATTCGCTGGCACATTCATTACATTTGTTCACCCAATAAAAAAATCATCATGAAAAAAACATTTTTACTCGTCACTCTTGCAGTAAGCGCCGTTGGTGTATTCGGACAATCACAGCGCCTGGTGTTTATTGAAGAGTTCACACAAGCGTCCTGCGGCCCCTGCGCCGCCGCCAACCCGGCCTTTAACACGCTTCTTTCCGCCAACACCACCAAAGCGGTTTCGGTTAAATACCAAACCAGCTGGCCCGGCGTTGATCCGATGAACGCGCAAAATCCAACGGAAGTGGCAACCCGCGTAAGTTATTATGGAACATCAGGAGTTCCGGAAGCACACCAGGACGGAGGAGCAGGCGGAGCGCCAAGCGCCATCACGCAAGCCGGGATCAATACGGAATATGCGGCGCCCTCTCCTTTTGCCATTGTGCTGACACACTGGTTCAACGCGGCTAATGATTCTATTTTTATTAATTGTGAAGTAACAGCCTCGCAAAGCACTACGCTGACCACAGGAAAACTTCGCATAGCGATGGTAGAAAAAACAATAACATTTACCACCGCGCCCGGATCAAACGGCGAAACGGTTTTTTATAACGTAATGAGAAAAATGTATCCGAACGCCGGCGGAACAACCATGGCAGGCACGTGGACAAGCGGGCAGAAAATGACCATAAGCTTTAAAGCAAAAGTTCCTACATATATTTACAGCAAGCCACAGATCGCAATGGTCGCGTGGATACAGGACGACGCGACAAAAAATGTGAAGCAGGCGGCATTCAGTTCAACAGCAAGTGCGCCCCTTGCGCTTGCCCCGGTTGCGGATTTTTCCGCAAACGTGGTTTCTTCCTGCGACGGGATCATCAAGTTCACCGACAACTCCGCATTGTTTCCTACGGGATGGAGCTGGGATTTCGGAGACGCAGCAACCTCTGCATTGCAAAATCCAACGCATAAATATAATTCTAACGGAACTTACACCGTAAAACTTACAGCAACCAACGCAAACGGAAACAACCAGGCAACAAAGACGTCGTATGTTACTGTTGCGCTATCCGGTTCAGCACCAACCGGAGTGAATGATAATATCTGCACCTCGGGCGTGGCAAATCTTTCAGCAACCCCTGCCGGAAGCGGAGCGCTGAACTGGTACAACTCTTCAGGAGCGATGGTTCATACAGGAACCACGTATGCACCAACCATTACCGGAACTACCAATTTCTGGGTAGCAGAGATGACCGCCAACGCAGTAAAATCAGAAGGACCCGCCACCAACACTGCCGTTGGAGCCGGAGCTACTTTTACCGCCACGGTAACGCACGGATTATATTTTGATGTACTGAAACCCTGCACTTTGAAATCGGTTGTGTGTTATGCAAGCGCAGCAGGCGCACATACCATCCAGGTGGTAGACGCCGCGGGAAATATTATTCAGACCGCATCACCCAACATTCCTTCAGGAACAAGCACGGTCAATTTAAACTTTACACTGCCTGCAGGAACGGGATTCTTATTACAAACGCCGAACTCACTTAATTTATACCGAAACACAGCCGGCGCGGCTTATCCTTACAACACATCGGGCGTGGTCAGCATTACCGGCGCCACCGCAGCAGGAGGATATTATTATTTCTTCTACAACTGGCAGGTACAGCAGGATCCCTGCGCAAGTCCGGGTGTAATGGTTTCCGGAATTGATTCATGTTCAACGACCGGCATTGAAAACCTGTCGGTTGAAAATTTGCTGAATGTATTCCCGAACCCGAGCAACGGCGCGTTCAACGTTTCGTTCAGCGCGCTGCTGAATGACAATTATACTGTGAGCATTTCCAATACGCTTGGCCAGGTGGTTTACAACGAAACCCTGAACAGCTTCAGCGGCGACTACGCAAAACAAATGGACGTTGCGAAATACGGCAAAGGTGTTTACCTGCTCACCATTTCCGGCTCAAAGAACAATGCCGTGAAAAAAGTGATCACGTACTGAAAAAGATAAACTGAATTTTTTGAAAGAGCTTCCCGGTTTCCGGGAGGCTCTTTTTGTTTGCGATTCGCAAAAGCAGCCCGCATTCTTATTTATCCCGCCTAAATAACCCGCCTCCTTCAATACTGATTTCTTCTTATTTTTACGCTTCCCAATACCCTATGATAAATCACATTGAAGGACGGCTTCTGGAAAAATCTCCCGCACATGCAGTTATTGATTGCAACGGCGTGGGGTATTATATAAACATTACCGGCAACACCTATTCCCGGATCGGCCCGTCTGAAAAATGCAAACTGCTCACGCACGTCATCACCAACCAGCAGGATTATTCTCAGAACATGTACGGTTTCTTTGATGAGAACGAGCGCAACACCTTCAGGCATTTAATTTCCGTTTCCGGCGTCGGCGCCTCCACGGCGCGCATGGTTTTATCTTCGCTTTCGCCCGATGAAGTGCAATCGGCAATTTCAAAAGGCGAGGTCGCAACCTTCCGAAGCATAAAAGGAATTGGCGAAAAAACCGCGCAACGAATTATACTTGATCTGTCCGGCAAACTGGCCGTTTCCCCACCCTCCTTCGGAGAGGGGTCGGGGACGAGGCTGGGCAATAAAACCCGCGAGGAGGCGTTGATGGCTTTGCTCACGCTAGGTTTTGCAAAGAACAGTTCTGAAAAAGCAATTGATAAAGCACTTTCCGGAAGAAACGACATGCCGGTAGAACAGGTCGTAAAGGAAGCGCTTAAAAATCTATGAAAGGACACAGGGGAAATAAAGGGAATTCAGGGAACAGGGCATTCATTCCCGTGCATTATTTACATTCCTAAAATCCCAAATGACAAGTACAAAATGACAAATAAAATCCAAATTCAAAATCCAAAAACCCAAACAAACAATAGCCTTGAATCGTTTTGTATTTGGAATTTTTTTCATTGTGATTTATTTGTGTTTTGTTGTTTGTATCTTGTAATTTTTGCAGAGACCCGTAAGTAATTCCATGAAAAGAACCGGTATATCATTCTTGGTTTCTGTTGCATCGCTGTTCATCACGATCGTGTGGGCGAGCAGCACTGGGCCAAAAATCCCCCTTTATCCCCCTTTACAAGGGGGAGAGAACAGCCTTGCAGCGAAGGATTCCGATACCATTGTCGGCCCGCTGAAATACAAGATGAAGGATGAATCACACGGCATCCCTTCATTGAATGATTATAACGGGGGATTATACCTGAACGATCCTTCCAATATAAAAACAGATATTGTTTACGATCCGGATTCAAATGTGTACAACGTAACACAAAAGATGGGTAAATTGAATTATCGTCCCGATAATTACATGACCCAGGAAGAATACATTGATTATGAATTAAAAAAATCAAACCGGGATTACTGGAAGCAGCGCAGCAACGCAGAGGCCATGAACCAACAGGGAACCAGGAGTAAAAATTTAATTCCACCCATCAAGATCAACAGCCAGGTGTTCGACCGGATCTTCGGAAGCAACGTGGTGGACATCCGCCCGCAGGGATCGGCAGAATTAATTTTCGGCGTCAACTCATCGTGGTCGCAGAATCCTGCCATCCCGGTAAAGAACCAGCGCATCACCACGTTCGACTTTGATGAAAAGATCCAGCTGAGCCTTATCGGAAAGATCGGCGACCGGCTGAAGATCACTACCAACTACAACACGCAGGCGACATTTGATTTCGAAAATAAAATGAAACTGGAATTCGTAGGTGGCGAAGACGATATCATCAAAAAAATAGAAGCCGGCAACGTGAGCCTGCCGCTCAACAGCACGCTGATCAGCGGAAGCCAGAGTCTGTTCGGAATAAAGACCGCCCTGCAGTTTGGAAAAGCAACCGTAACCACCGTTGTGTCGCAGGAGAAGGGACAGAAAAAAGAAATCAATATTGAGAACGGTGCGCAGACCAGCACTTTCGAGATCAATGCGGACAACTACGAAGCCAACAAACATTTTTTTCTATCGCAGCAGTTCAAAGATGAGTATGACAACGCACTGAAAAATCTTCCCGTGATAAATTCCGGGATCAACATCACAAAAGTGGAGGTATGGGTCACGAATACCAGCTCCAACATTAATGACATCAGGAATATTGTCGCACTGACCGACCTGGGAGAAAACAAATCTCAATACATCAGCAACAGTGTCGTTGTTCCGTTTAATACAGCGGTACCCGATAATCCGGCAAACACGCTTAACCCCGCAACCATTGATCCGCGTATTCACAACAAAGACAGTGCGAACTTTTTACTCGGAGCGCCCCCGTGGAATTTTATTCAGGGACGCGATTTTGAAAAAGTACTTTATGCCCGTAAACTTTCTACCAGTGAATTTTCATTCAACCCGCGCCTCGGATTTGTTTCGCTTAACACCAACGTGAATCCCGACCAGGTAGTGGGCGTGGCGTTTCAGTATACGTATAACGGCGGAACGTACCAGGTGGGAGAACTTTCCACAGATGGAATTGCCGACCCGAAGTGCCTGCTGGTCAAATTATTAAAGAGTTCGAATGTAAGCCCCAAAAGAGACACGCTGCTCTGGGACCTCATGATGAAGAACGTTTACTCCATGGGCGCTTACCAGGTGAAGCCCGAAAACTTCAAGCTGGATGTTTATTATAACAACCCGACAACCGGAACAGACGTGCCGGTACTTCCGGAAACGGGGCTTCCCATCAGCGGAAAGGCTCTTCTCCAGGTGATGAACCTCGACCGGATCAATTCTTCCGGTGACGCACAGCCCGACGGTGTTTTTGATTTTATCGACGGCGTAACCATCAATGCAACCAACGGAAGAATTTATTTTCCGGTGAGAAAACCTTTTGGAGAGCACTTGCGGCAAAAGATCAACCCTGGCCACGTGGCTACTTTGTTTCCCATAGAAGACAAATACGCTTATGACCAGCTTTACGATTCTACCAAATATACGGCGCAGCAGTTCCCGGACAAGAACCGGTTCAAGATCAAGGGTAGTTTTAAATCCGCAGCCGGCTCTGAAATTTCTTTGAACGCGCCCAATATTCCTGAAAATTCGGTTTCTGTAACGGCCGGAGGAATCCCGCTCACCGAAAACGTTGACTACACGGTGGACTATGCTTTGGGAAAAGTAAAGATCATCAACGACGGAATTTTAAGTTCGGGCACGCCCATAAAAATTTCTTTTGAAAGCAACATGCTGTTCGGCTTCCAGCAAAAAACATTGATGGGAACACACGTTGATTACCGCGTGAACCGTGATTTTAATTTGGGCGCTACAGCGATACGCCTCAATGAACGCCCGCTCATGCAGAAAGTAAATATCGGCGACGAGCCAATTAAAAACACGGTGGTCGGAATGGATGGAAATTACAGAAATGAATTTCCGCTGCTTACCCGGATCATCGACAAGCTGCCTCTTTACTCCACAAAAGAAATGTCAACCATCGCCGCTTCGGGAGAAGTGGCCGCGTTGATCCCGGGACATTCAAAAGCCATCGGCAAGGAAGGGAATGCCTACATAGATGATTTTGAAGGAAGCCAGACACCGATCGATATTAAATCTGTAGGCGCGTGGTCGCTTGCCAGCACGCCGCAGGGAAATAACCCGCTCTGGCCGGAAGGAAACAAGACCGACACCATGTACGGGTTTAACCGGGCGCGGCTGGCATGGTACACCATTGATCCCAGCCTTTTTCAGCGCCAGACAAACAACCTTACTCCGGGTTATTATACTCCGGCTTTAATGTCTGATAACTATACGCGGGAACCTTTTGAAACAGAAATTTTTCCTAAAAAAGAATCGCAAACGGGACAGGCGGTTCCTCTTCCAACACTTGACCTTGCTTTCTATCCAACTGAAAGAGGGCAATACAATTACGATGCGGGACCCTCTTCCATTTCGGCGGGAACAGATCCGACAAACGGAAAACTGAACCAACCGAAAACAAGATGGGGCGGCATCATGCGCAAGATAGAGACCAACGATTTTGAAGCCGCCAACGTGGAGTTCATTCAGCTCTGGGTGATGGATCCGTTTAATTCAGACCTGGGAAGTCCATACAATAATCTTCAGCCCACTTCAGGCGAACTGATCGTTCAGCTTGGAAATATTTCTGAGGATGTTTGCCGCGACGGAAAAAAAGCATTTGAGAATGGGCTGCCTACTTCCGCCACCGACCAGACACATCCGGTTGACACCACTTCATGGGGACACGTTCCGAAAATCCAGGCCATTGTAAACGCGTTTGATAACGACCCGAACACACGTGCGTACCAGGATGTGGGGATGGACGGACTGAACGATGACGGTGAAAGAAATTTTTTCACCCCCTTTCTTTCTGCCATGAATGCACTTGGTCCGGCAGCGTATAATTCCGTACAGGGAGATCCCTCTTCAGATTTTTATCATTACTACCGCGGCGATGATTATGACCAGGCACAGCTCGGCACGCTTGATCGTTATAAATATTTCAACGGGCTGGACGGAAACTCCCCTATCAGTTCCGGCAGCTATCCTACTTCGTCTACCACGCTGCCCAGCACGGAAGACATCAACCGCGACAACAACCTGAGCGAGAACGAAGGGTATTATCAATACCGTGTAAAAATTTCTCCTACGGATCTTGTGCCGACCAACGTAGGCAGCAATTATATAAATGATGTGGTGAGCGGCGGGGGAACTTCTATTGACAACGCGCCGATCGATGTTAAGTGGTACCAGATAAAAATTCCGGTGCATGAATTCGAAGCCAAGTACGGCAACATCGAAGATTTTAAATCCATCCGTTTCATCCGCATGATGCTCCGCG
>JAHEYJ010000202.1 GCA_023251675.1 Bacteroidota bacterium | reverse complement strand
GGGTCGGCAACGTACATCCGGTAAGACTCCCGATCTTGGTTGCCAGCATCGGGCTCATGGGACAAAGAAAATAATCCGTGTCGTGGCCTATAGCTAAATAATCGGGAAGCACAAAATATTTTACGACATAGGTTTGAGTGTTTATCACTGCAGATGAAGCTACCATAACCAAATTCCGAAATGAATAGGGTACATTTCCATTTGCTACTTCGCTGTAAATAAGATTTTCCCGGGACGTGATAGAAAGTGTTGGCGAACTGATTGTTGTGATGAACTGCGTTCCATTCAATGCACCAACCTGTCGTGCCGGGAGATTAAGCGTTTGTGAATGAATGCCGGTGAAGAAAAAAATACAAGCTAAGAAAAAGAATAATTGTTTGATCACTTTTTAGAAATAGATTCCTTCTTATTTTATGTTCAGGTAAATATAAATAAAAAATCCCGTGAGGTTGTCACGGGATCTTTTATTAAAAAGGGGAAGCCGTCTATTTTGTGACTGTAAACTTCTTCGTCGTTATTGCTTCTCCTGCTTTCATTTGAATGAAATAATTTCCTGCACTGAGTTTTGAAATATCAAGAGGAAGCGTATTTCTTCCGGGAGAAAGATCGTTTAGCGTCATCACTGTTTCGCCAAGTGAATTCATAATGGTAAGTGATGAGGCCGCATTTCCATTCATCATGTAACTGATGTTTATGTTTCCCGATGCAGGATTAGGATACGCCTCCATCCAGAAGTTGTTTGCTGTCACCTCGTTAACGCCGATCGTTGCACAGGCGCCTGTGTTGTCCCATTTAGCCTGAGCCTGGCAGGCACTATTCTGAAGATCAGCTAAGTTATCACCGGCAATAAGAGCAAATGCAACTATAACGCTGTCACCTCCCGCTACACTTAACGGGCCGCTGCTTACGCAATCCATTACGTCACCACCGGTTGCAGTATAACCATCGGTATTTCTTGATGTAGACAGGGCAGTGTATTTTAATGCGGTAGTGAAACCTGCAGTTTGAGTAACATCAATTCCTGTATTTCCTCCGGTCACGTTATCAATGACGTAATTGTTCGGAGTTCCGGGTGTCAGAAGTTTAATGCCGGCATACAATCCATTTGCTGTTGACACGTCATAAAGATAACCCATGCGATTCGTTGCATCGAAATTACCTTTGTTAGCTGCTGAGTTTGTAATATCCCAGTCAGCAACAATTCCTGCATACATATTGCTCAATGAACCTGAACCGGTGTTCTTGATCACGTATTTGACGATCACGAACTTCCTGTAAGGAGCAGTAGCCCATGCATAAGCGCTGTGGTGCACTTCTACAGGAATCGCCCCGCTGGCTGAAGGAGCATCGTTAAACTTTCCGTCCACATCAAAGTCAGACACCGTATTGGTTGCGGTCTTATATACCCGTGTTACAGTTCCAAAGTCGGTGTTTCCATTACTTGCTTCACGGAACATATCGGAAACTTTCGTAGCAGAAGTTCCGATCATCAGGCTCATTTCATATAACAAGTTGTTAGGGGAAGGAATCTGATATTCAAATCCTAAACCTTGTTGCTGGCTGTCCAGATTGTAGCCGATCCTTCCTTTACTGGTGATGGAAGTATGAACATCGTTGATAACGATATTGATGTAATCTACATTGACCGTAACATCAAAATACTGGCTTGCCGTAAAAGAGCCGTCAGTGATCGTTAATTTAAATTTTATTACCGCATTGGTTGCTGCGGCTGCACTGATCGTGCACTTGAATCCGCTGCCGGATGCTATGACTTTAGTTCCTAGAGTTGCCAAAACTCCGATAGCCTGCGGATTGCCGCTTGAAATGGTTCCGGGTCCTGAAACAACAGAAAGCGAAGCAGAAGCAGCGCTGCTGGATGGGTCAAGATAATTGATGAAAGTTCCTGAGATGTCAAGAATTTCACCCGGCATGAATGCATTGTCATTTCCATCTGTAACCGTGATCGGATTCATTGAAAGCGATTTTGCTGCGCCGGTTCCAACGGCTGTGCCAACATCAATTCTGCCTTTTCCTAGTTTACCGGCGTTATAAAGATTAAGGGTAGATGTTCCTGCATAAGGATCGCAAGTTTGTTTTAACCTTTCTCCGATCTGGAAAGCATTTGTGTAATTGAATTGTGATTGAACCAATGCGGCAGCGCCTGCTGAAACCGGGCTGGCCATGGAAGTTCCACTCATGGATCCGTATGACGTTCCGTCGATTGTTGAATAGATAATATTTCCTGGGGATCCGTAATCAACATCAAGACCGTAGGATGAAAAGCTGGCCATTGCATCGGTGTTGGTGGTAGCTGCAACACGATAAACATTGTTATAAGAAGAAGGCCATAAAAATTCTTCAACACCTCCGTTACCTGCAGAGCAAACTAAAAGACAGTTTTTATTTATGGTAGCATAATCAACGATCGTCTGTCCATAAGAGCCTCCGCCGGCTCCGCCCCAGGAGCAGTTGATGATCTTGCATCCGTTATCAGCGGCCCAAACAATTCCCTGGTAGGCAGCGATGAGCGCACCGGTGGCATCAGCCACTTTTGCGCATTTGAATTTGCAGCTAAAGCCGGGGCTTGCAACACCCACACCGTTGTTAGTTACAGCGTCGGCATCTCCTGAAACCGCGCAGCCGTGGTTATTTCCCTGCCAGGTCGGATCGGCATCATTCATTGCTACATCGTACCCTCCCAGATAATTAGCAGCAAGGTCCGGATGGGTTGGTTCTGTTCCGGTATCAACAACTCCGATCACAACCGATGCGCTTCCCGTCGTGGTGTTCCATGCGGTTTGGGTATTGATACTTCCAACCACATTTCCCTTACAGAAATACTGCCCGGAGTTTGAATAGTTAGGATCATTGGGAACGAGGCAAATTTTTGGAATGTACCAGGGCTCAACATATTCAAAATAGCCGAGTGATTTCATGGAGTTGATCACTTTCTCCATTCTGACTGATGTAGGAGCATACTTGAAGGAATAGATAAGTGAAATATCAACCAGTTCCATTCCGATGGCGTTCTTCTGCACATCCGGAGCTTTGTGGTCGGGATAAATTTTGGCAAGATCAGTAGCGCCAATACTGTTCAGGAAATCCTGGATGGCAACAATTCCGTCTATGGAATTGGTCTTGCAATTCTGGCGGTATTCGGATTTTACCTGAAAGATAAGTTTGTTCGCTATGTAATCACTTCCTTCAACCAGACCTTTCGGCATCACGAATGGAATTTTTGAAGCGTCCTGACCGGGAATAATGACCTTCGCATGATTTCCGGCGAACGTAAGTAGTGTGCTGCAGGCGAATAACGCAGTACAAAACAGCGTAGAGATTTTTTTCATAATTAATGAAATTTAGTTAGGGTTATTGAATTGCGACTGTAAAGGTATAAATCCGTAAATCAAAAACAAATTAATATGGAATTTTTTTTAAGGTTTTTACCTTATTTTATGAAGCAGGGCAAATAAAAAACCCTGATGAAACGATCAGGGTTTTAGTGTAATCAATGATTTTGCTTAATGTATCACAGTGAATTTTTTTGTAATTACTGCATTTCCTGCTTTCAGCTGATAAAAGTAATTGCCCTGGTTTAGCTTTGATACATCAAGGGAAAATGTATTTCTTCCCATAGAAATATTGTTTTGAGTCAATACCACTTCGCCCAGCGAGTTCATGATCCGGATAGCAGCATCATTATAACCTACAACATTATAATTAATCGTTAATGATGAAGTTGCAGGGTTCGGGTAACTCAACATCCAGAAGTTATCATTTTCAATTTCATTTACACCGAAACCTGTACATCCGCCATCCCATTTATCCTGTGCAGCACAGGCGCTGGTTTGAATATCAACCAGGTTATCGCCGCCAATCAGTGCAAAAGCAACGGTAACGCTGTCGCCGGCATTTATCGTGAAAGGGCCGTTGCTGACGCAGTCCATAACATCTCCGCCGCCAGCTCCGTAACCGTCAGCATTTCTGGGGGTAGAAAGCACAGTATATTTTAAGGCAGTAGAAAAGCTGGTTGTAGGGTCAACGCCGCCATTTCCTCCGGCCACATTATCAACGCAATAATTATTAACCGTGGAAAGATTGGTCAGGCATTTGATTGCGGAATATAATCCGGCAGGAGATGAAATATCAAAGCAATAGCCCATTTCATTCGTGGCATCATACGCACTTTTATTCTGACCGGCATTTACGATGTCCCAATCGGCCATCAGTCCTGCATATAAATTTGTAAGGGGAGTAGTGCCTGAATTTTTAATCACATATTTAAATATCACAAACTTCCGGTAAGGTGCCGTACTCCAGGCGTAAGCACTGTGATGCACATCAACCGGAAGAGCGCCTGATGCGGAAGGCGCGTCATTGAATTTACCATCCGCATCAAAATCCGAAACAACGGAAGGGGTGACCTTAAATACTCTTGTTGTTGAGGCGAAATCATTATTGCCGGTTGTTGCTTCGCGGAACATATCCGAAACTTTTGCAGAAGAAGTGCCGACCATCAGGCTCATCTCATACAATAAATCGGTAGGTGATGGAACCTGATACTGAAATCCTAAACCTTGCTGCTGTCCATCTAAATTATAGCCGACCCGGCCTTTGCTGGTAACCGTGGTGAAGACATCGTTAATGGTGATGTTCAGGTAATCTACATTCACCGTAATATCAAAATACTGGTTCCCGGTGAATGCTCCGTCAGTGATAGCGACTTTGAATTTTATCAACTGGTTGACAGGAGCGGTATTTAAAATGCTTACCGTGAATGGCTGGCTGGTATTGTTTGTCGTGCCGAGGGTAGCAAGGGCGCCGATAGAAAAATTTCCCTGCGTTATCGTTGCATACGTTCCCCCGGAAACGATTGAAAGGGTTGCAGTTGCAGAACTGGAAGAAGGATCAAGATAATTGATAAAGGTTCCGGTAATGGAAAGATTTTCGTTCGGCATGAAGATATTGTCATTTCCGTCAACGATCGTGATCGGGTTCATGCAAAGTGATTTTGCCGCTTGTGTCAGCGCATTGTTCACATCGATTCTTCCTTTTCCCAGTTTACCTGCCGTGTACTGAGCACCTGTCATCGGATCGCAGGTTTGTTTCATTTTTTCGCCTATCTGAAACGCATTGGTATAATTGAAATAGGATTGAATAAGTGCTGCCGCTCCGGCGGAAACCGGGCTTGCCATCGATGTGCCGCTCATTGGGCCGTATCCTGTACCGTTAGTAGTGGAATAAACATTATTGCCCGGAGCCGCATAATCTACATCCAGACCATACGATGAGAATCCAGCCATTGCATCGGTGTTAGTTGATGCGGCAACGCGGTATACATTATTGTAAGAGGAAGGATATAATTGTTCTTCCACACCGCCGTTTC
>JAHEYJ010000201.1 GCA_023251675.1 Bacteroidota bacterium | reverse complement strand
ACCGACTTTGAAAGCGGAGAAGAATATAATGTAAGCCCTTCCGGTATGAAGGATGCCGTCATTAAGGACGGTGATTATGTAAGCTTTGAAGTGGCGGAAGGAAGAAACGGGTTGAATGCGGTAGATATTCGACTCGATACTTTTATTCTCAATACTAAATAGTTGATCCTGTTCCGGACCTCTTAAACGAAGTATTCCGGAAGATTCAAGAGTTCGCTTCTTATTTTATAATTGGAATATTCTATTTCAATTTGCTTGATTTTTATCACGCCGCTAAATGATTTTCGTCATTTACTCTTCTGCAGGTTAATAGTCCATTTGCATGAACAACAATTTTAATCCGATAAAAATATTTAATAACTAAAAATACGATGAAAGGGTTTAAGGCCGGCATCGAAAGGGATGCAATAAAAAATAAAAATTTCAGAAAGGTTTTGTATACCAGCAAGCATCTTCAGCTGGTTCTTATGAGCCTTAAAGGAGGAGAAGATATCGGAGAAGAAACGCATTTGGAAAACGATCAGTTCTTCCGGTTTGAGAAAGGCACGGGGAAATGCATGATTGATGGTAACATATATAAAGTGAAGGATGGCGATGTCCTCATCGTACCTGCCGGTGCTAAGCACAACATTATCAATGCGGATAAGAAAAAGGAATTGAAAATGTACACCCTTTATGCTCCGCCGCATCATAAAGACGGAATTATAAGACCTGCAAAAGAAGATGCGGAAAAACACGGAGCCGTATTTGACGGAGTAACGACGGAGTAAGATGTTTTTATAAAAGACCTGTTCGCAGCCCGTGCTGTTCACGAACTTGAGCATTCATTTTTTTTGAGATCAAATCTAAAAATTTAGTTATCAGAATTTTTTACTGAAATTATTTTCATACCTTTGAAAAAAATATGAATATGAAACCCTTTATTAAAATTTCGATTATAACCATCTCCGCCTTTTTTATTTTTTCGGCATGCTTTCAGAAGAGTGATCCCTGGACTGAAAAACAATTAATGCCACCGGCTGAACTGGCCAAAATTGTATCCGATTCAGCAGCGAAGAAACCTTTTATTTTTTCAATAGGATCCTCTCCTACCATTCCTTATTCGATCGATATTGGCCCTGCAAAAGAAAGCCAGAACATTGAGAAATTCAAAAAGGAGCTTAGTAAGCTTCCCAAGGATGCTGACATTGTCATTTATTGCGGATGCTGCCCGTTCGGCCCCTGTCCGAATGTGCGCCCTGCGTTCGCGCTTCTGAATGAAATGAATTTTACGAATCATAAATTGCTTAACCTTTCTCAAAACTTTAAAGCAGACTGGATTGATAAAGGGTATCCTTCAAAAAAGTAATCCTTTTGTATGATTTATTTTCGTTAGAATTAATATTTCATTCGGAAAATAAATGGAATACAATAATCAGTTCAGTTGTTTGCAATAGCTTTATTTCGGAATAAGTGATTTATTTTTTATATATTTGATTATTCAAAATGGATGGACTTCAAATAAAACCCACGCCCACTTCTCTGGCTGTTTCTCTTGATGCGCAAACAGGGGCGCTATCATTCAGCGGGCGATCCGTTTCTGAGCACAGCGTTGAATTTTTCAAACCCATTATTGAATGGCTGGAACAATACGCTGCATCTTCTGCAAATAAAACAGAATGCATCTTCAAATTTGAATACTTCAATTCTTCTGCCCGAAAATCACTTGTAGAGATTTTCAAGATCCTGTTCTCCCTTCATAAAAAAGGTAAAGAAGTAACCATTGCCTGGCATTACGATGCAGATGATGAAAGCATGAAAGAGCTGGGAGAAGAGTATGCGAATATGTTCAGTATGGATTTTCGCTTTATCCAAAACTGAGATCAATTCTATTTACTTTTACCGGATGGCTGCTTTTTAATTTATTCATCTTGCCTGGACAAATCCCATGGTATGTTCTTTTTAGCGCACGGGCGCTATCCATCCGAATACACAGGCGATCACATACTCAATCAAAATTATTATATAATTCGAAAGATATTCAAATTAGCGGCCAGCTATAATTTCTATCTTTGAAAAAATAAACGCAATAATGAAGACGTTTTTAACCTTTTCTCTTCTTCTTTTCTGGTTCTCAGTTTCTGCACAGGATTATTATAACGCTGATAGTTCTAAGGTGGCTGTCTCTCCGAAAAATACAGAGGCGGAATCAAATTTTTTCTTAGGGATCGCATCCGGAATTAATAATGATGCAGGCTTATTTGGCATTGGGGGAAAGGTACGTCTTTACAGAACCTTATTTTTCAGGGCAGGGGCAGGAATAGGAACATGGGGAAAAAAAGTGACTTTTGGATTTAAATATGAAAGGAAATATTCAAAATGCTGGGGATATAGTTTGAGTTACTCCACAAGTTCCGGCATTAAAGATTTTAAAACCCAGTTAGAAACCGCAGCACAACCGGCTCCTGTTACCAAAGACGTTACAATAGATCTGCTTCGGGCAGGCTCTTTAAACCTGGCTGTATCCTATAATTGGTATTTTAAAAGAAATAAACATTTTTATTTTGAATTCGGATATTCTGCAGCAACCGATTCCCGGCCATGGAGGGTGAAAGATGGTTCCGTTCTTACGAAGAATTCAGAAACAGTGCTTTCGATCATTCAGCCGGGGGGTATTATAATAGGAATGGGTTTTATGTTTGGGCTTTAAATAATGCAATTTTGAACTTGCCTTTCCATATGGTTTATTTGGAGGTGATCAAAAAATCATTGTATATTCGCACTCTTAATTATTAATCGTTAATATTTTATTTTATGGAAAAAGGAACAGTTAAATTTTTTAATGATGCAAAAGGATTTGGTTTCATTAAAACAGAAAGCGGAAAAGAACTATTCGTTCACTCATCAGGCCTTATCGACAAGGTGCGTGAGAACGACAACGTCACTTTCGATATCACAGAAGGAAAAAAAGGCCCTAACGCAGTTAATGTGAAGCTGGCGTAGGCGTTTTTGTTCTTTCTGAAAAACACAACCACTTTTTAAAAAGCATTACTTCCCCTCTGAATTTTCAGAGGGGAAGAATTGCATTTTATCGCCCGATGAGACGGTATCGATAATAATCGTATCTTTAACCACTTTCTTAGAAGATTGTGGATTGTACCCAGTCTTTTTGTGATACCCTCCTTACAAGTAAGTTCACATTACAATTTTCTCAAAAGTATTAACGGAAATGCCTGCAGCAATTGCTGCCTGCGTATTCTATCATATAAATTCATACCGGATTATAAGTCCGGAACAAAACAAAAAAACAAAATGACATTTGAAGATTTAAAATTGTTACCCCAGATACTTCTCTCATTGAAGGCAAAGGGTTACGTAACACCCACCCCCATCCAGGAACAATCCATACCGTATTTACTTGCAGGGAAAGATATTTTTGGTTCGGCACAAACAGGAACAGGAAAAACGGCAGCCTTTGCATTACCCATCCTTCAGCGGCTTTTCGAAAGCAAAGCAAGCCAGCGCAAAGGAATTAAAACATTGATCCTTGCGCCCACACGCGAACTGGCGCAGCAGATCAGCGACAGCTTCCGTGATTATGGAAAAGGACTGCATATCAAACACACCGTGATTTACGGCGGTGTAAGCCAGCGCCCGCAAACCGAAGCGTTACGCACCGGAGTGGATATCGTGATCGCAACACCCGGGCGACTGCTTGATCTGATCAACCAGGGTTATGTGAAGCTGAACACAATAGAGTATTTTGTACTGGACGAAGTAGACCGGATGCTTGATATGGGGTTCATTAATGATATTAAGAAGATCATCCGTGACCTTCCGGCAAAAAAGCAAACCATTTTCTTTTCTGCCACCATGCCCGGTGAAATAAAAAAACTTTCGGATACATTGCTTCAACACCCGGTTACCATCCAGGTGAACCACGGTCAGTCTGCTGCTTTAAGTGTAAAGCAGTTTGTCTATTTTGTGGATAAGGGAAATAAAAAAGACCTGCTGAAGATTTTTTTGCAGCAGGAAGTCAAGCCGCATGTGCTTGTATTTACACGAACAAAGCGGGGAGCTGATAAACTGGTAAAGAGTTTGACCGCGGATGGAATAAGAGCAGAAGCCATTCACGGAGATAAATCGCAGGGATCGCGTCAGCGCGCACTGGAAGCATTTAAAAAAAGGACAGTGAGCATGCTGGTGGCAACCGATGTCGCTTCCAGAGGCCTCGACATTACAGATATTTCTCACGTTATCAATTTTGATCTGCCGGAAGATGCGGAGACTTATGTTCACCGTATCGGCAGAACGGGCAGGGCAGGGGCCACCGGAATCGCTATTTCCTATTGTTCTCAGGATGAGCGGGGTTTGCTGAAAGATATTCAGAAGCTTGCAAAAAACAATATTGAAATTGTGTCAACACCGGCATTTGCTAAAACGCATTCTCATTATGAATCAAAACAGGGATCCAGGCCTGAACATCGTCATCCATCCGGACATGAACCCAAACGGGAACACCGGCATGCACCCAAGCACCATTCAATGAACAGAAATACAAACCAAAGCAGCAATCAAACTGCTTCCGCTAATTCGACCGGGGAAAGAAAATTTGTTCCCGGAAAGAGACGCTGGAATAATAACTGGCAGAAGAAAAGGAGCAATGACCGTTCGTTTGATTGATCAACGCCTCCTATAAACGTCATTTCGCAGAACCTTTTTCGAGTTTTTCCACCCGGTGGACCAGTGTGTCCAGGTTCCTGAAATGAACATACGCTTTTCTGTATTTGCTTACTTCAAAGCAGGGCGATCCCATGACGGTCTCGCCTTTCTTTGTGATGCTTTTTGAAACTCCCGACTGTGCAGCGATCATTGTGTTGTCGGCAATTTCCAGGTGTCCAACGATCCCAACCTGTCCGCTGAACATACAGTTCTTCCCGATTTTGGTTGAACCGGCAACCACTCCGTGAGCGGCAATAAACGTGTTTTCGCCGACCTGCACATTATGCGCAATGTGAATGAGATTATCGAACTTAACTCCTTTGTGCAAGAGGGTTGATCCAAGCGTTGCCCGGTCAATGGCGCAGTTGGCCCCAATCTCCACTTCATCTTCAATGATCACATTTCCTATCTGCGGGATTTTTTTGCCTCCATCCTGTGTTGCAAACCGGAATCCATCACTCCCGATGACGGTGCCGGAGTGAATGATGCAGTTCTTGCCGATCTTTGTATCGGAATATAATTTTACTCCTGAAAATAAGGTGGTATTGTCTCCAACCACTACATTGTCACCAACATAAACCTGCGGATATATCTTGACATTATTTCCAATCACCGCGTTTTCTCCTACGAAAGAAAATTCTCCCGCATAGATCTCTTTTCCGACTTTAGCGTTTTCTGAAATAAACGAAAGTTTTGAAA
>JAHEYJ010000061.1:7489-18131 GCA_023251675.1 Bacteroidota bacterium | reverse complement strand
CGCGTAGGTTACCCGATCAATTTCATTGACAATGCGGTTGAACCATCGGTTGGGGGAATTCCTAAAAACATTTTCTTTCTCACCTGTGATGCATTCGGCGTTCTTCCCCCGATCTCAAAATTGACCACGGGACAGGCCATGTATCATTTCATTTCAGGCTATACAGCAAAAGTGGCTGGAACGGAAATGGGGATCACGGAACCCACACTGACTTTTTCTGCCTGCTTCGGAAAAGCATTCCTTCCCTTACATCCTACAAAATACGCCGAACTTCTCGGTAAAAAACTAAAAGAACACAAAGAAGTGAACGTATGGCTCGTCAATACCGGCTGGTCCGGTGGTTCCTACGGGGTGGGAAGCCGGATGAAGCTTCCGTATACGCGCGCGCTCATTACAGCAGCATTAAGCGGAGAACTTGAAAAGGTAAAGTTTGATACCCTTCCTGTTTTCAATCTTCACTTCCCCACCCTTTGTGCGGGTGTTCCTACGGAGATGTTAAATCCCCGAAACACCTGGAAAAACAAGGAAGCTTTTGATAACAAAGCAAACGAACTTGCAAAATCGTTTGTGAAAAACTTCCAGCAATACGCGAGCGCTGCAAATGAAGAAATACTTTCTGCAGCTCCCAAGGTTACGGTTAACGCCTAATTTTTACCTTTGCGCCCCTGCGCGAGTGGCGGAATTGGCAGACGCGCTGGTCTCAGAAGCCAGTGAGGTAACACTCTTGGAGGTTCAAGTCCTCTCTCGCGCACAAAGCCCCTATAATGGTAAAAAACAAGACTTTGCAGGGGTTTTTCTTTGTGTTTAAGGGAACTAATCTTCATTTTACTTTAAAGAAAAATCGCTGGAGTGCCGTTGGAGTGCTGTTCTGGAGTACAAAACAAGTTCAAATTTTTTAATAACAGATTAATTTTTGTTCCGGGCATTCGCACAAGCTATTTTGAAATCACCAAACAAAATTATTACGAGCCGAGAGCATCGCTCTCATTCAGCTTAACCGATAAATTAACAATAAAGGGTGCAACAGGAAGATATTATCAGTTTGCCAATGTAATAACGCGTGAGGACATCCTCTCGGGCAATAAAGAATTCTGGCTGCTCTCAGATGGAAAAAATATACCTGTAAGTTCAGCCAACCATTATATCGCTGGATTATCGTATGAAAACACAAACTATTTATTCAGCACAGAAGCATATTACAAGCAAGTTCAAAATCTAACGGAATACTCCCTACGCTTTAATCCCAGTCCTACTGGGGTGAGTTACAATGAAAACTTTTTCTCCGGCTATGGTTATGCGCGTGGAATAGAGTTTTTAGTGCAAAAGAAAACCGGAAAATTCAACGGCTGGCTTAGTTATACTTTAGGTGAAGCCAAAAACCATTTTGATGTTTATTCCGATACTTATTTTCCCGCCAATCAGGATGTAACCCACGAATTCAAAATTGTTCTTCTTTATAACTGGAAGCGGTGGGATTTTGCAGCCACATGGATTTATGCAACAGGTCGTCCATATACAGCGCCTTCCGGTGCATACAGCATTACATTGCTTGACGGCAACTCGCAGGATTTCTTCACGGTTACGAGCAAAAACGGTTTGCGCCTGCCCAATTATCATCGCGCAGATGTTTCAGCCAACTACAAGCTTCTTGCCGGATCGAAGGGTGATAAAAAGAGAAGAGAGATCGGTTATATCGGCTTCTCAATTTTCAATGTATATAACCGCACCAATGTGTGGTATAAAACCTATACTATCGAAAGCGGTTCAATCATACAAACAAATGTAAATTATACCGGCATCACTCCCAATATTACACTGTCGTTTAAACTCAGATAGCATGCAAGCAAAAATTCCAACGATATTATTTCTAATGGTGATAATATTAATTACTTCTTGCAAAAAGAAAGAAGTTTCAGAATTCACCGATACACCCATTATTGAATCCTATCTGGAGCCGGGTAACTATCTTAACGTAAAGATCAGCAGACAGATTCCTTTCTCGTCAAATGTTTCTTATTCATCCGATGATATTAATAATCTTAATGTTCAGGTAACATTTAATAATACTACTACGCATACGCTGCAACCAATTGGTAATGGAAAATATATTGATAGTTTATTAATGGTTTCTGAGGGCGATAATTATAATCTTTCCTTTGAGTTTAATTCAAAGAATGTAAAGGCATATACCTATGTTCCTTCTAAACCGGCTGGCGTATCACAATCTGTAACCGAAATTTATATTCAAAGAATGGATTCAGCATCAGGGCCTCCTACCGGTACTCAGCCAGATCCGGTTAAAATAAAATGGAGTAATTCTGATAATTCCTATTATCTCATTGTAGTAGAAAATATCGAAACTACGCTTGATCCCATTCGTGATTTTGGTGATAATGCTCCTCCTTCTAACTTTTTCCGCAAATCACCAACCAATACTTCA
Source organism: Bacteroidota bacterium (assembly GCA_023251675.1). Classification (GTDB taxonomy): domain Bacteria; phylum Bacteroidota; class Bacteroidia; order Palsa-948; family Palsa-948; genus Palsa-948. The sequence continues at coordinate 15,691 of JAHEYJ010000061.1, read as the reverse complement.
TCTGAAGAAATCCGTCCAATGGAATTTCAGTATTACGGCACACACCGCCTTGTAATATATCATGTATTGCCTGACTATGCAGCCCTGTATGACCAAAACAGCACCAGTTCTCAAAACTTAACTAATCCCTCAACAAGCATTACAAACGGCTATGGCATATTTACCGGCTTAAATTCTGATACGCTTTGGCTCGAAGTAAAACCGCAATGAAAAATATTCATAAAAAAGAAACCGGAAAATCTTCGACATCTTCTTATTGGGGAGTTAAAAAGATCACAGCTGATTAATTTCATCCGGAGACACGGAGATTTTTATAAAAATAGAAGTTTGGTAATGCATTCCACAGATAATCTTCGCACAATCGCAATGGAAATAAACACCAAAATAGTTATAGCCGAAAAGAAGTAATAAACAAATTATATGAAAACATCTAAGCAATACAGCAACGGTTATCTTCAGTGCCTTATCGATTTGAAAGGATACATTAATGAGGTTTCTTCCGAATCAGATGAACCGCCAACTATAGAGGAAATAATTCGGGATTTTATTAAGCCCCTAAAATCAAAATATAAAAAACGTAATGCAATGGGAGTGAAAATTTCAAACAGCGAAAAATGCTCAGAAGAAACACAAGCAACGGTTTCAAAGACTGGGTAAAGCTGCACGAGAGTTAGCCGATAAGCAAGGCAGATTAAAAGCCACTTACCATCTCTAATTAATATGAAAGAGACGGACTTAATCAAGTTTATCAAGCAAGAGAGATGAGCAAATATTGATTATAAGACAGAAATATTTCCTTTTCTTATTATCTGTTTGCCCGTTGTTGTTACGGTTTTACAGTAATATGAAAATACTTTAGAATGTAATTTCTCGCCATTGAACGTGCCCTCCCACGTACTATTGATATCTATAGTTTTAAAAACTTGTTCGCCCCACCGGTCATAAATAACGATTTCAAATTCTTTTACACAATATTCATCCAGCAAATAAAATTTCAGCTGATCATTGTCTCCGTCGTTGTTTGGGGAAAATGCATTGGGAATATAAACCGAAGCGACCGTATCATGATCTTCATAGGGAATTAAAAGGCTAAAAGTATCAACGCAGTTTGTTGAATTGTTTATGATGAGTGAAGCATTGTAATTGGCATCTCCATTGTAATAATGGCAGGAGTTTGTTTGTGAATAACTGTTTTGCCCATCTCCATAATCCAAGTACCAAGTCAAGGCATTTGTAGAATTATCAGTAAATAGAACACATTTATTTTTGCAAGGATCATAATCATAGGTAAAAGAGGCAGTACCTGAATTAATAACATTCACAATAGTGTTAGCAAAGGCTGAATTGCAATAGCCCGAAACATTTACCGTATGTTTTTCCCCCGGCATTTTTACAATTGCGGAAATTGTGTGCTGGCCTTCTTTCCATCGGTCATATTCTAAAAACATTACGCGTGGTGAAGGATTTTTTGGAGTTTGTGTGTTTTCGGCTGTGGTGTTTTGATTTTGTGTGTTCATTGGATTTAAGTTTTAGTTAATAATGAAATTTAATTTCTGAGGTAAAAATAATTCAGCGAGGTGTGAAAAACGTTACGCTTGCTAAAAGGAAATAAGCGTCAACCGCGTCAACCAAAAAATATGGCGGGAATGTTCCAGCTACTTCCCTACTTTAACTTGGAAATATTTTGAACATGTTCCCTGAAGGAATCCAAAAGAGTTGCTGCTGATTTATTAAAAACATCTTCTTTAGACATATCATATTTGCCACTTCCATAATCTTTTGCAATATTTTTCATTTTAGCGATGTTAAAATGGAATGAACTGAAGACCTTATTTGCTATATTTTTTATATCGTGTTCGGAATAAAACTGCTTGATAAGCTCATCGGCAACCGGAATATCAAGGTATTTGAATAATATTATTGATGCAGTTGCTGCCGCTTCTGTAGCATAAATCAAATGGGTCATAGCAAACCCCAGATGTTTTTCCCTTTTCAGTAATCCGGCAGCTTCAAAATGCTCTACTGCATTTTTATAAGTGAGTTCTATACCTTCCAATAATTTCTCCTTGTTAAAATTTTCCAGAGGATTATTTGCCATTTGTATAATTGGTTTAGATATTTGTGACAAATATATACATATCCTTATTTTACAGTGGAGACGTAAGTGAAAATAATGATGCTTATTATCAACAAAATGATTATCTTTGTGGATAATATTCAACATTAATCAATGAAGCCCAAAAAGCAAATACTTTTCCCGAAGTATCAAAAAATACTTGAAGAGGTAGGCGAAAACATCAGGCTTGCAAGGAAACGGAGAAAACTGACCACAATTGAGACTGCTCAACGAGCAAGCATTGACCGAACAACTCTTTATCAGATTGAGAAGGGAAATCCCCGCGTCTCTTTGGGAGCCTATTTCAATGTGTTAAGAGTATTAGGATTACAGGATGACTTTAAACACTTGGCGGCTGAGGATGATCTTGGGAAAAAACTTCAGGATTTAAAATTGTTGGGTAATAAATAAAATGACAAATAAAAAAACTGACATATTTGTTTTCGCCCATTGGCTTGAAATGAATGAAGCCAAACTAATGGGAATCCTTTCCGCGCATCAGGGAAAGGGGCGAAAGGCATTTAGTTTCAGATACGATGCTGAATGGTTAGAAATGGAGAAACAACTTTTTCTTGACCCGGACATAGCTTGGCATTCAGGCGATCAGTTTCCAAATGGAAAAGAGAATTTTGGTGTATTTCTTGACGCTATGCCGGATACATGGGGGCGAACCTTAATGAAAAGACGGGCAGCCCTGAAAACAAACGAGTTGGGCAAGCAGGCAAAGAATCTTTACGATGTTGATTTTTTACTTGGAGTAAATGATGCCGGAAGAATGGGCGCTTTGCGATTCAAATTAGAAAAGGATGGAGTCTTTTTAAATAATGATCAATCCCATCCAACGCCTCCGTGGTCATCTATTAGGGAATTACAGCATGGGGTTTCCTTAATCGAATCTGATAAGGATAACAAAGAAGTAAGAAAATGGCTTGATATTTTACTGGCTCCCGGATCTTCTTTGGGTGGAGCCAGACCTAAAGCCAATGTAATAGATGAGAAGGGTAATTTATGGATAGCAAAATTCCCATCAAAGAACGATACAATAGATAAAGCAGCATGGGAATTTCTCTGTTACAAATTGGCGTTGGATGCCGGTATTGAAATGACTGAATCTAAGATCCAGAAAGTGTCCGGCAAGTACAATACATTTTTTACAAAACGGTTCGACCGCAATAAGGATAGGAGAATTCACTTTGCTTCTGCTATGACCATGACGGGCAACAACGAAGAAATCTTGAAAGCACATTCTGCCAGCTATCTTGACATAGCTGAGTTCATTCAATTCAATGAATCTGATAATACCAAAGACCTTCACCAGTTGTGGCGCAGGCTCGTTTTCAATATTGCTGTCTCAAATACAGATGATCATTTACGAAATCATGGATTTATACTGCAACGTGACGGATGGCAATTATCGCCCGCTTACGACATTAACCCTTCGGTGGACAAGGAAGGTCTGGCTTTGAATATTGATACTGAAAATAATTCGCTGGATATTGAATTAGCCAAAAACGTTGGGGAGTATTTTCAACTGACCGATCAACAAATGAAAAAAATAATTAATGATATTAATGTTTCTGTAAAAAATTGGAAAATAATTGCCAGTAAGATTGGTATTTCAAGGGTCGAACAAGGGTTAATGGAAAATGCCTTTAGATTGTTTACCTGACTCGAACCTTAATAATTTCCTTTAATTTATACAGTTCTTTCAAATCTTCGTAGATTTGGTTGGAGATTTCGCCACTGTGGCGCACAATGATGGTGCGTCCCGACAAGCCAGAATGGAATAATCTGTGTCCCGCTATCAGCTGGATCGCGCGAACATTGCTAATTAGGTGGTAGTGTATAATTAATAATTGAAATTAAATTAATTGTATCCATTTATTTAAACAAAATCATTGTTTTTGTTTAAATTTAATATTTCGATAAAACATATTTTTCTTTACTTTTGTTGGCATAATGCGGAAATTATTGCTCTTCACCCTTATTTTATGCTTTTTTGCATACGAAGCAGATGCTCAACACAGGCGCAGGCGCAGCACGTTTGGGAAAAAAAAACCACCCTACCGCTACGAAATGATTGGCATGTTAGGAGCGGCCAATTTCCTAGGTGACTTAGGCGGTGCCAATCAAATTGGTACAAACGGTATAAAAGATCTTGAATACGTACTTACCCGCCCTTCCCTTGGATTCGGTATGCGTATTAAAGTTCAGCAATTCATTTCTTTAAAAGGAAACCTGGTATGTGGCATTGTTCGGGGAGATGATAAACTTACCCTTGAAGAATTCAGGCACAAAAGAAATTTAAATTTCAGGTCTCCCCTCGTTGAACTTTCCGGGCAACTGGAATTCAATTTTATTAAAGAACAAAAGGGACATATTTATAAAATCAAAGGCGTTCGGGGAATGCAGCATAAAGACAGGCAGATCTATCTGTTTGTAGGCGGCGGCGGTTTATATTTTAATCCACAAGGAAAATACATAGATGGATTCTGGTATCCTTTACATCAATATCATACCGAAGGAGTGAACTATTTAAGAGTTACCGGTATTTTATCGGCCGGTGGCGGCTTTCGTTTTGCAATAAACCGGTATTGGGGTATTGGCTTTGAATTCGGAATGAGAAAAACTTTTTCAGATTATATTGATGATACTAGTACTAATTATGCCGACCCTTCTATATTTAATGGCGATCCAAAAGCCATTTATTTTGCAAACCCAACGGATCAATCTGTTCCCGGTTATTGTTATCCCTGCGTGGGAGAACAAAGAGGCGACCATACGGATAAAGATGCATACATGTTCGGCATGTTTACAGTTGGCTACAAAGTAATGTACAGAAAACGTTCCCGTTCAAAATTCTGATTCTCTTACTTTTTATAATCCTGCTTCAATTAAGAAGTACTATTTCCTGATCTCTTCTGCGGCGGTCGCTTCCACTATCTTATGAGATTCTTTATCCCCAATATACTTATCGATCATGTAATGGCCGATATAAATAAAAGGCGTTAAAACGATTGCGATGATCAGTTTTCCGGAATAATTGGTCAGGCCAACATTGATAAAATCCGAAAGAGATATCTTTCCGGGAAGGAGGAATCCTATCCCAAGAACTATGAACGAATCGATCAGCTGCGATATCACGGTTGACCCGGTACTGCGCAGCCAAAGCATCTTTCCTCCCGTTCTGTTCCGGAAATACCAGAAAATAAAAACATCGATCATTTGCGAAACAAGAAAAGCGGTTATGCTGCCGGCGATGATCCACATCGACTGGCCGAAAACATTGGTAAACGCCGGGTCCTGAACCGGCGAAAAACCTGCGGCCGGAACTTTCATGCCGGCATACAGCAAAATAAATGCATAAGCGATCAGGCAGGAAGTGATTATTGACAACCGCCGTACCCCTTGTTTTCCAAAATATTCATTGATCAGATCGGTGGAAAGGAAAACGATGGGCCACGGAAGAATACCGATACTGAATTTGAAACTGAATCCTAAAAGGTGAATGTCAATAAGTTTTCCTCCGATCATTTCTGCAACAATTGCATTCGTTACAAAAAACATAGAAAGAATCACATAAAGCATTTCCCGTTTTGACTTGAATATCATAAGAAGCCGTATTTTTGATTACTTAAAGCAAAGGTATGTCCATTTTCAATATCCGGGTTTATGGTATTCTCATCAATGAAAATAACGAAGTGCTCGTGACGGATGAATTCAGGGTTGGAACAGAGATCACAAAATTTCCGGGCGGCGGACTGATCTGGGGAGAAGGGATGACCGATTGCCTCAAACGTGAATTCAGGGAAGAACTGGGCTGCGAAATTGAAGTCCTGCAACACTTCTACACGACCGATTATTTTCAGCTATCCGCTTTTCACACCGAACACCAGATCATCAGCGTTTATTATTTAGTGCGTGCGCCATCGCTGAAGGACTTTGCGCCGGCCATAAATTTTCAGGAGAAACACGAACAAAACCACCCGTTTAACAAGGGGAAAAAAGAAGGCGCCCAGTCCTTCAGATGGATTTCACTTTCAAAAATAAACAGTGCTGAATTTACACTGCCGATCGATAAGAAGGTTGCAGAAATGCTGAGAGATCAAAAATGAATGTTGACCCCGATCTGGCCGATGGGACTTATCTTCATGCTGAACCCACTGCCTTTATATGTATAAAATGAAGGATACGAGTTAGTGTTCGAATAATCTATGGTGTATGAATTGTAAAATATATTCAGCTTGGATTCAGCCGAGACAGAAATGATTTTACTTAAATAATAACGCACTCCAATCAGCGGGCTTGCTCCAAATGTAGAGCGGATGAATTTATAATCATCGATCACACCTGAATCTGTAAATTGATATTTTGTAGTAAAATATTCAAAGAACAGATCCCCGCCGGCATACCATTGGGTTTTTCCTGCGTCCTTTTTTACTTCCAAACCAATCCTCCCCCCAAAACGGCTGAACCAATATTCCTCCTTGCTTGTTGGCAGTGGGTTGCCGGAAGCACGGGTTTTTTTAAGATTGCTCCTGTCTGAATTAAAATCCAGGCCTGCTCGAATTGCCAATCGGTTAAAATGATACTTATAAGAAAGGCCATAAGTAGGAACCGTCATATTATTTGCTGTGACAAAAAAATAATCACTGAAATCATAATAACTACTATAAAAATAATCCCAATATAAAAAAGGAAACAGCCTGTCAGATAAATTTGTTGCTCCCAGACTGATTTCATGCCTGCATTCTGTATTTCCCTTTTTTGAAGAATCCCCGGAAGTTGAATCAACAACAGATTGTAGGTTGTTCTCTGCAAACAAACAAGTTGCTGCAAAAAAGATCAATAATGATAAAAGGATTTTTTTCATTGAGAAAAGTTTATGATTATTCTTATTTATTTTTTCGAAAATGTCAGTCGTTGGTTTGTAATGCCTTTATATCTATCACCAGTGATAATAAAAAGTCAGCATGTATCCTTAAGTTTTAATTATAAGATACTGCTTTATTGCAAACGCAGATGGGGGAGAGAAAACTACAGCGTTATACAAATGTAAAAAACATCACTCAAAATCCTTATAAATAATATATTTCTTTCTTGTCTCTTTGAACTTTTTCAACCCCTCCGACCAGGAAGCCCGGATATCTTCCTCTGATTTCCCTTCCATGATCTGTTTTTTCAGGGTTTCGTTTCCCGCCAGGTTATTAAAATAGTCATTAAAGAATTTATCTTTTGTTTTGCATTCCTTGTACAGATTGATGATCCAGAACAGATTTAACTTCCCGCAATATTTCATATACGCTTCTCCGTAATCTGACACATCAAATGCATGGCACGGCTGGCCATTATACAAAGGATTTTCGCTTGCTCCTTTAATGGGTGCCGGCGTGAACATTGCATTTCCGCCCGCCAGGTCCGGGTAGCCAAACTGCTGAAAAGGCTTATCTGTTCCCCTTCCGACACTTACGATGGTTCCTTCAAACAAACAAAGTGACGGATACAAATAAACCGAAGACATGTTGGGGAGATTGGGCGAAGGCCTGGAGGGAAGCTGATACAGGTCATTGTGCGTGTATCGGTCTACAGGAATTATTTCAAGCTTACATTGCACTCCTTTAGCAAGCCATTTCTCTCCGTTGATCATGCGCGCATATTCACCGATCGTCATTCCATGTACGATGGGAACAGGGTGCATCCCTGAAAACGATTTCTGCTTTGGCTCCAGGATCGGCCCATCAACATAATTACCATTCGGATTAGGGCGGTCAAGTACAATAAGCGGTTTTTTATTTTCCGCGCATGCTTCCATCACATAATGAAGGGTGGAGATATACGTATAATACCGGGCACCTACATCCTGCAGATCAAACAGCACGAGATCCACATCTTTCAGATCTTCCGGTTTCGGTTTAAAGTTCTTTCCATAAAGAGAGATCACCGGGAGCCCGGTTTTGGTGTCAATTCCGTTATTTATTTTTTCTCCCGCTTCTGATTCCCCTCTGAATCCATGTTCGGGGGCAAAAATCTTTTTGACTTTAAATCCTGCTTTTACAAGTGTATCAACCAAATGCATGCGTTTCACC
>JAHEYJ010000061.1:0-7479 GCA_023251675.1 Bacteroidota bacterium | reverse complement strand
TCGATGCTGGGTTGGCCACTACGGCTACTCTTTTATCTTTTAAAAGGGGGAAATATTTTTCTGTGCGCTCGGCCCCTACTTTCAAATCAGCAGATGTCTTATCCTGCACCTTCATAGGAACAACCGTTTGGGAAAAAGTACAATCGGCAAGGAGAACACAGAACAAAATAAGGAGGCATTTCTTAATTAATCTTACCATAACTGAAATTAGTAAATTCGTAGTGATTAGGTTTTAGAAGATGAATACAGAATTCTTCATTTCAAAAAAAATAATTTCCGGCAACAAAGGTTTTTCAAAACCGATTGTAAATATAGCTATTCTCGGAATTTCGCTGGGCCTTGCGATCATGATCCTTACACTGGCCATTGTAACCGGGTTTCAGAAGGAGATCCGCGATAAAGTAATCGGCTTCGGTTCACATATCCAGATCTCCAATTATGACAACAACGAATCCTATGAAGGCACGCCGATCAACCGCCATCAATCGTTCATTCCGGTTCTGAATAAAAATCCTTCCATCCGCCACATTCAGTGCTTTGCAACCAAAGCCGGCATCATTAAAACAAAAGATGAACTGCAGGGAGTGGTAGTGAAAGGGATCGGAAGTGATTTCGACTGGAATTTTTTCAAAAAGAACATAATCGCAGGAAAACCTTTCATCGTATCCGATTCAGTAAAATCAGATAAAATCCTGATCTCTAAATATCATTCGGAAAAATTAAAACTGAAGCTGAACGACTCGCTGATCATTTATTTCATCCAGAACCAGCAGCAACGCGCAAGAAAGTTTGTCGTTTGTGGAATTTACGAAACCGGATTGGGCGAAATGTTCGACCAGATCTATGTGCTTGCCGATATAGCTCACATTCAGAAACTGAACGGATGGAACAAGGATTCCATAGGAGGATTTGAAATATTGCTCAATGACTATAAAAAATTAGAAACAGCCACTGCTTATGTGAACGGGGCGATTGGATTTAATTTTATTGCCCGCAGCATCAAAGATATCAACCGGCCCATTTTCTCCTGGCTGGATGCTCAGGACATCAATGCCGTAGTCGTAATACTTTTGATGGCATTGGTCGCTGCTATCAATATGATATCGGCGCTACTGGTGCTTATTCTTGAACGGACCAGCATGATCGGAACGCTGAAAGCGATCGGTATGAAGAACTGGAGTGTGCGGAAGGTTTTTCTTTACAATGCTTCCTATCTGATCGGGAAAGGAATGTTGTATGGTAATATTCTGGGAATCTCCATTTGCCTTCTTCAAAAACATTTTCACCTCGTTTCGCTGGATGAATCCACGTATTACCTCTCCTCTATTCCAATTAATTTTAATTTACTTCATATTTTATTCCTTAACGCCGGAACTTTCATACTCTGTTTTGTGATGCTGATCATTCCTTCCTATATAATCACTTACATCACACCGGTAAAAGCAATGAAGTTCTCTTAACTCTACGAATCACGAATTGCCGAATTACGAATCAGAAAGTGTATTATTCGTAATTAGTGTATTCGTAATTCGTAGTAAATTTGGTCTATTATATTTAACAATGAGTTCCTCAAATAAAGGCAATGATTTTTTCCAGTTAGTCTATGAAGTGGCCAGGCATATTCCGAAAGGAAGAGCGACTTCGTATGGGGCGATCGCAAAATATCTCGGCTCAGCCCGTTCATCACGAATGGTCGGATGGGCCATGAACGGATCTCATTCACAGAAGAAATTTGTTCCGGCACACCGGGTGGTGAACCGAAACGGAGAACTCACAGGCAAGAATCACTTCGGACATCCAAAGCTGATGCAAAAACTTTTGGAGAAGGAAGGAATAAAAGTGAAGAACGACAAGATCGTGAACTTTGAAAAATACTTCTGGGATCCGGCGGTTGAACTGAAAATATAATCTTCTATTTTTTTTCATACACACAGATCGAGAACGGGAATTTATTTTTCGCGTCCGGCTGAACGTCCGTTTGCTTCGTAAGTTTCCATCTTTTTGCATCGATCTCCGGAAAGAATGCATCGCCGTCAAATGAATGATGGATCTTTGTGTAGTAAACCCTGTCCGCATTATCAATGGTCTGCCGGTAAATATCCGCACCGCCGATAATGAAAGCTTCTGTTTCGCCCTTCTTACTTGCTTCTTTAATCGCGTCGCCTACTGAATGAACCACAACACATTTTTCCGCTTTGAAATCCTTCTGTCGAGTAACAACAATATTTGTTCTTCCATCCAACGGACGGTATTTTACCGGAATGGAATCATAATTTTTTCTTCCCATGATCACGCAATGCCCCATCGTCGTATCGCGGAAAAATTTCACATCTGCCGGAAGATGCCATGGCAACGAATTATCCTTTCCGATCACATTGTTCTCAGAAACGGCTACAATGAGTGAAATTTTCATTATTTCGATCTGCTGAATGATTTCTACAGATGCAAATCTACAAATCTACACTTCAGGCGTATGAAATACTTGCCTCAAAAGTTTCTGCATTCGAATGCATCATATCGAGTTCCCATCCTGCCGGAAAAGGAGGTTCTATCAATGCGCCACGAAGCATATACGGATACATCTCTGCATACGTTTGTATTTGACTTGCGCTGATCCTTCTGTAAATAAATGAACGGTGCAGTTTCCGGGGATGATCAAGCCCTGCCGCTGCCATTAACTCCACAGCGCTTTTTACAGTTTCATCATGAAAATTTTTCACGCGGATCTTTTTATCCTCCACTACGAGTCCCTTCATCAGATTTGCGTCCTGCGTTGCCACTCCGGTCGGGCATTTATTCGTATTGCACTCGAGCGCCTGTATGCATCCAAGAGAAAGCATCATGGCGCGTGCGCTGTTGCACATATCCGCGCCAAGTGAAATATTTTTCACGATCTCAAATCCCGTTGAAACTTTCCCGGAAGCGATGATGCGAATGTGTCGCTTCAAGGCAAAACCATTCAGCGCATCGCTTACAAAAGCAAGCGCATCACGCAACGGCATGCCCACAAAGTTGGAAAACTCAAGCGGCGCAGCGCCTGTTCCTCCTTCACCGCCATCCACGGTAATAAAATCGGGAAGGATGTTCGTCTTCACCATTGCCTTGCAGATAGCAATGAACTGCGATTTTCTTCCCACACAAAGCTTGAAGCCGATCGGTTTTCCGCCTGAAAGTTCTCGCAGCCGCTTGATAAAATGCATCATCTCTACCGGGGTTTTAAATGCCGTATGATAGGGCGGCGACAAAACATCTTTCCCTGCTTCAACGAGGCGAATGTCAGCAATTTCCTGCGTAACTTTTTTTGCCGGAAGGATTCCGCCATGCCCGGGCTTTGCACCCTGCGAAAGTTTGATCTCGATCATTTTTACCTGCGGGAGAACTGCGCGTTCAGCAAATTTTTCATAGTTGAAAGTTCCGTCTTCTTTATTCCTGCAGCCAAAATATCCTGTCCCGATCTGCCAGATGATATCCCCGCCCGGCTGAAGATGATACGGGCTGAGGCCGCCTTCACCCGTGTTATGAGCGAAATCGCCGAGTTTGGCGCCGCTGTTCAGCGCAAGGATCGCATTTTGGCTGAGCGAACCGAAACTCATAGCTGAAATATTCAGAATGCTCGCGGAATAAGGCTGTTTGCATTCCGGCCCGCCGACCAAAACACGCGGGTTGTGGTCAATTGTTTTGTTATCGAGGGGCGTGATGCTGTGGTTCAGCCATTCGTAGCCGACCTCGTACACATTCAACTGCGTTCCGAACGGAGTCGTGTCATTTACTTTTTTCGCGCGCTGGTAGATCACGCTTCGGTTCTGCCGGTTGAACGGCGCACCGTCCGTATCCGATTCAACGAAATATTGATAGATCTTCGGCCGCATCCATTCCGCCCAATAGCGGAATCTTCCGATCACGGGAAAATTCCTCCGGATGGTTTGCCTGGGCTGCGTGATGTCAATAATGCCGATAAGAATTACGGGAAAAATCAGCACAAGCGACCATGCAAACGGATTCCAGAAATAAGTGATGACTGCTGTAATAAGAAATACGGCAACAGTGATGTTGAAGAATGAACGCATGGAGTGGGGGTTTTAAAAAAAACAAAGGTAATGGTTAATTCATTTGCCCCGTCCCTAAAGGGTGAAATGGTCGGCACTTAAACTCCCTTTAGGGCTGGGGCAAGCATTTGTTTTATACAGCTACCGGCGCTTTGATATGCGGGTGCGGATCGTAATTCTCTATTGTAAAATCCTCAAACTTAAAATCAAAAATACTTTTCACAGCAGGATTTATTTTCATAGTTGGAAGCGCACGGAAATCACGCGAGAGCTGGAGATTCACCTGCTCGATGTGATTGGAATAAATGTGCGCATCGCCGAACGTGTGAATGAATTCTCCCACTTTCAGATCACAAACCTGCGCGATCATCATCGTCAGCAGCGCATACGAAGCGATATTGAAAGGAACGCCGAGAAAGATATCCGCACTTCGCTGGTAAAGCTGGCAGCTTAATTTTCCGTTGAGAACATAGAATTGAAAAAAAGCATGGCAGGGTGGCAGTTTCATTTTATCGACGTCAGCGACATTCCATGCGCTCACGATCAAACGCCGCGAATCAGGATTCTTTTTAATCTGATCGATCACATTGGCGATCTGGTCAATGTGTTTTCCGTCGGGTGTAGCCCAGCTTCTCCATTGATAGCCGTAAACAGGACCGAGATTTCCGTTTGTGTCGGCCCATTCATCCCAGATGCCGACGCCGTTATCTTTTAAATATTGAATGTTCGTATCGCCTTTCAGAAACCAAAGCAGTTCGTGAATGATCGATTTGGTGTGAACCTTTTTTGTAGTAAGCAGCGGAAATCCTTCATCCAGATCAAACCGCATCTGGTAGCCGAAAACCGAAATCGTTCCCGTACCGGTACGGTCGTGCTTCTGAACTCCGTGTTCAAGCACATGCTTCATCAGGTCGTGATATTGTTTCATTCTTTTTCCGAATTTATTACGAAGGAACCCTTCTGAGCGAATCTAAAACGAATATACGAATTGCATCTTTGCTCCTTTTAACTTGTCAACAGCATTTGAATAACTTTTTTAAATCAGGGTGTGACAATTCTCACTCCTTTTCTCTTTTTCTCCATTTCAGCGGGGACAAAAAATATCTTTACTTTGCAGGTGTGAAATAACTCTTTGAAATTACTCTTCCAAATAAACCAATCTCCATAAAATGAAACTTCTCAAAAAAATCCTCAAATGGCTCGGCATCGTATTGCTGCTGCTTATCATCTTCATCGTTGCGGCTCCTTTTATTTTTAAGGATAAAATTATCGCCATTGTAAAAGAAGAAGCCAACAAACAGCTCAACGCAAAAGTTGATTTCGGGGAATTTGATCTTACGCTCTTTAAAAGCTTTCCTGCTTTCACACTGAGCATTAACAACGTAAGTGTTGCGAATGTTGGCGAGTTTGCAGGCGATACACTCCTGTCGGTAAAAAATCTTTCTGCCACCGTTGACCTGATGAGCGTGATCAAAGGCGACCAGTACAAGATCCGAAGCATCACATTAGACAGCCCTCGCATTCGTGCCGAAGTGCTGGCAAACGGCAAGGCCAACTGGGATATTACCAAACCCGATACCACAGCCAAGGCGGCCACTTCCTCGGAACCGACAAAATTCAAAATGAGTTTGAAAAAACTGGAAATAAAAAATGCACATATCGTTTATGATGATGCTTCGCTGGGGGTTTATTCCGCCCTGGAGAACTTCAATTACACGATGAGCGGCGATTTCACTCAGGATAATTTCCAAATGGAAAATAACATGACCATCGATCAGCTTACAGTGAAATACGGAGGGGTTGCTTATCTCAGCAAAGTAAAAACTGCCGTGAAAGCCGCTATTGAAGCGGATATGCCCGATTTCAGATTCACATTCAGGGAAAATGAGATATCCCTGAATGAACTTTCACTCGGCATTGATGGTTTCTTCGCCATGCCCAAAGAAGACATGGATATGGATATTAAGTTCAAAGCCAACCAGACCGAGTTTAAGAATATCCTTTCTCTTATTCCTTCCGTTTACACAAAAGATTTTGCTTCTGTTAAAACAGCGGGTAAATTTTCCCTGGATGCTTTTGTAAAAGGGATCTATAACGATAAAAGAATGCCTGCCTTTGGTGCCAATATCAAAGTGGATGATGCCATGTTCCAGTATCCGGCGCTGCCAAAATCAGTGAATGATATTGTTATCGATGTGTCCGTTAAAAATGCAGACGGCGTGCCGGATCATACCATTACGGATATTAATAAGTTCCATATGGAAATGGCCGGCAATCCTGTTGATATCGCCATGCACATTGAAACTCCCGTGAGCGATCCGAATCTTAACGGAGCCATTATCGGAAAACTCAACCTGGCAAGCATAAAAGACATCGTGCCGATGGAAGGAAGCGACCTGAACGGGAATGTTACCGCCGATGTGAAGATGAAAGGAAAAATGTCAAGCATTGAAAAAGAAAAATACGATGAGTTTGACGCGGAAGGCCAGGTCATCATCATGGACATGAACTATAAAAGCGCTGACCTGCCGCAGGGGATGACGATCAAATCGATGACCATGAATTTCTCGCCGCAATATGTTGAACTCAGAGGTTTCGACAGCAAGATCGGCAAGAGCGATATCCAGGCCAACGGGATGATCGAAAATATTCTGCAGTATGTGTTCAAGGATTCATTGCTGCAGGGAACTTTCTCTATGAAATCATCATTGATGGATCTGAACGAATTCATGACGCCCTCGTCTACTCCAACTGCCACTGCCACTCCGGACACTTCTCACCTGAGCGTGATCGTGGTTCCGAAAAATATTGATTTCATTCTGAACTCATCTATCGGAAAACTCATCTACGATAAAATTGAGATGACCAATATGAACGGCAGTGTGCTGGTGAAAGACGGAATGGTAAAAATGAATAACCTGAAGATGAATACCATGCAGGGAGCCATGGTGATGAGCGGAACTTACAGCACGGTAAATCCGAAAGTCCCGGCCGTAAATTTTGATCTGAACATTGTTGATTTTGATATTCCGATGACGTTCCAATATTTCAATACCGTACAGAAACTCGCACCGGTTGCAAAATACACTACCGGGAAATTTTCTACCCAATTGAAATATTCTTCCAACCTGGATGCGACCATGATGCCCGATATGAAAACCATGAATGGAGATGGAAAAATGCAGACAAAGAATGTAGTGGTGGCGGGATTTGAACCGTTGAATAAACTGGCGGATGTACTCGGCGGAATGGATAAATTCAAGAAAGCAGAGTTCTCGAATCTGATGATCACTTACCATATCAAAGACGGAAAGATATCTACTGATGAATTTCCTTTCAAGAGCGGAAGCGTAGCCGGAAACATGTTCGGCTCCACGGCCCTTGACCAGACGATCGATTACACCATGAAAATGGAGATCCCCACTGCCGATAT
>JAHEYJ010000060.1:7548-18217 GCA_023251675.1 Bacteroidota bacterium | reverse complement strand
CTTAAAAAACACCAGGCCGGCTGGGGATGCGTGATACTGATGGAGGTAGCTACCGGAGAGATCCGCGCAATCGCCAATCTTTCAAAAGTGGATACAGCGAATTATTCTGAGAAGTACAATTATGCGATCGGCCAGAGTACTGAACCGGGTTCCACTTTCAAGCTTGTTTCCCTGATGGCCGGAATGGAAGACGGGAAATTTGATCTGAACGATACCATCAATACCGGAAACGGAAGATGGAAATTCCTGACGCAGGAAGTGAGAGATGCACACGAAGGCGGTTTGGGAAAACTGAATGTGAAACAAGTGTTTGAGCATTCTTCCAATGTGGGTACTGCCAAATTAATTTATAAATACTACGGAAAAAATCCACAGCAGTTCATAGACCGGCTTTACAAAATGGGAATCAACCTGAATCCTGAACTGGATATTGCAGGTTCAGGCAGCCCTGATATTAAATCCACGAAAGATAAAAGATGGTCTGCTGTTTCACTTCCCTGGATGTCATTCGGTTATGAATTGCGCCTGACGCCTCTGCAAATACTGACCTTCTATAATGCAGTTGCAAACGACGGTACGATGATGCGGCCCCGTTTTGTGCGTGAAGTCCGGAAGCAGGGAAAAGCGATCAAAGCATTTGAGTCAGAAGTAATACACCCTCACGTTGCTTCCATGGCAACCATCAAGAAAGCAAAAGAGATGATGGAAGGAGTGGTGATGGAAGGAACCGCGACCAATCTGAAGAATGCAGATTATAAAATCGCAGGTAAAACAGGAACGGCGCAAATAGCAAAAAGCGACGGCGGATACGGACAGAACAGCAAAAGCACAACTTACCAGGCATCGTTCGTAGGCTATTTTCCTGCGGACAATCCCAAGTATTCCTGCATCGTGGTAGTGAATGCCCCTTCTGAAGGAGTTTACTATGGAAATGCAGTGGCGGGCCCTATTTTTAAAGAGATCGCCGATAAGGTTTATTCATCGCTGTTGGGCATACACAGCGAGGTCAAAGAGAGCGAAGCCCTTGATCTCAAAGTTCCTTCAATAAAAGGAGGCTTGCGAAAAGATATCCAGACCGTTTGCAATGCGCTGAATATTTCTGCCAATGTCAATGCCTCCTCCTCCATGTATGTGAATGCGGTGATGCAGAAGGATTCTACTTCTGTTTTTACTGCCAACAACATCAACCAGTCGCTGATCAACAGGATCATGCCGGATGTCCGCGGAATGGGGCTGAAAGATGCGCTTTACCTGCTGGAAAATGCTGGATTGAAAGTAAAAGTGATCGGCAGCGGAATGATAAAAACACAATCTATAAATGAAGGAATACGGTTTACAAAAGGGACTGAACTCACACTTGAACTGATGTAATGAATGTACTGAAAGACATATTGTATAAAGCCGGGTTGGTAGAAGTCGTTGGCTCTACGCAGCTGAAAATTTCTTCCATCTGTTTTGATTCAAGGAATGCAGTGCAAGGCGCATTGTTCGTAGCGGTGAAAGGGACGAAAACCAACGGTCACGATTATATCGAACAGGCCGCAGCAACCGGTGCAGCCGCAGTTGTTTGTGAAAAATTCCCTAAGCAAAAAAATCCGAAGGTCACCTATGTAAAGGTACATGACAGCGAAGCGGCACTGGGCATCATTGCTTCCAACTTTTATGATAATCCTTCTGAAAAATTAAAACTGGTCGGGATCACCGGGACAAACGGAAAGACAACGACCGCTACACTTCTCAACAATCTTTTTCTTGCCCTCGGCTATAATTCAGGATTGATTTCTACCGTGGCCTATAAAATCGGAAAAGAAGAATTTCCTGCAACACATACTACGCCTGATGCCATTCAGCTGAACAAGCTGATGAGACAAATGGTGGATGCCGGATGTGAATATTGTTTTATGGAAGTGAGTTCGCATTCGGTTGTTCAGAAAAGAATATCCGGATTGAGGTTTTCCGGAGGCGTCTTCACCAATATTACGCATGACCACCTCGATTATCATAAAACATTTGAGGAATATCTCAAGGCAAAGAAAAAATTCTTTGACTTCCTTGATGCTGAAGCATTCGCGCTGGTGAACAAGGATGATCAGAACGGGGCGGTCATGCTTCAGGATACGAAGGCGATAAAAAAAACATTCGCCCTCCGGTCTTCCGCCGATTTCAAATGCAGGATGCTCGAGAGCCACTTCTCCGGGTTGCTGCTGAATATAGATGGAGTTGAAATGTGGAGCAAACTCATCGGTTCGTTCAACGCAAGCAATCTTCTTGCAATTTATTCCACAGCCATGCTTCTTGGCCAGGATAAAATAAAAGTGCTTGCGGCGCTCAGCAACCTGGGCGCCGTTGACGGAAGGTTTCAGCAAGTGAAATCACTTAACGGAATTTTTGGAATTGTGGATTATGCGCATACGCCGGACGCGCTTCTGAATGTGCTCAAAACAATCCGGAACATCAGGACCCGTGAGGAAAAAATAATCACCGTGGTTGGATGCGGAGGCGATCGGGATGCATTGAAACGACCGGTAATGGCACAGATCGCCTGTGAGGAAAGTGATAAAGTAATTCTCACTTCGGATAATCCAAGGAGCGAAGATCCGGATGAAATCATCCGCCAGATGCAGAAAGGCGTGGACCGCTCCCATCAGAAAAAAGTTTTGTTGATCACCGACCGGAGAGAAGCGATCAAAACCGCTTGTTCACTGGCAAGTACCGGCGATATCATTCTTGTCGCAGGAAAAGGACACGAGAAATACCAGGAGATAAAGGGAGTGAAACATCCGTTTGACGATGTAAAAATATTAACTGAAAATCTTGAATTATTCGCCGGATAATGCTGTACTATTTATTTGAATACCTGCATAAACATCACGACTTCCCTGGAGCGGGGGTGTTTCAGTATATTTCTTTCCGGGCAGCCATGGCGGTCATTGTTTCTCTGGTCATTTCTCTTCTTTTCGGAAAGCGAATCATTAATCTTCTTCACAGGAAACAAGTAGGGGAGACGATCCGCGACCTGGGATTAGCCGGTGAAAAACAAAAGCAGGGAACGCCGACGATGGGCGGGCTCATCATTCTATCTGCAATAATAATTCCTACGCTGCTTTTCGCAAAACTCCACAACATCTATGTGATCCTCATGCTTATTGCAACGGTGTGGCTTGGCTTCATCGGTTTCATGGATGATTATATCAAGGTTTTCAAGAAAGATAAGAAAGGGCTTGCCGGAAAATTCAAAGTGATCGGGCAGATCGGGTTGGGGTTAATTGTTGGGACTACTTTCTATTTCCATCCTGACATACAAACCAAAGTTGAAATTCCCGCTGATCTTGTTTCGAAGGTTGAACAATCCAAAGTCGAAGCCATTGAAGACACGGAAGGAAGAACGCATTATATGCTTGAGCGGAAACTTCCGAATACAACGATTCCTTTTATTAAAGACAATGAATTTAATTATTCATCCATCCTCGCGATGTTCGGAGAGAAATTTCGCAGCTATACATGGATCATTTACATCCTGGCGGTAATCATTATTGTCACGGCTGTTTCGAACGGAGCCAACATTACGGATGGAATTGACGGACTTGCCACCGGAACATCCGCCATTATCGGCGTGACACTCGCTGTATTCGCGTATGTATCCGGCAACATCATTTTCGCAAACTATCTGAACATCATGTATATCCCGAATACGGGAGAGCTCGTGGTTTTTGCGAGCGCGCTCATCGGCGCCTGCGTTGGATTTCTCTGGTACAATGCATATCCCGCCCAGGTTTTTATGGGAGATACGGGAAGCCTCGCCCTCGGAGGAATCATCGCCGTATTTGCCATTGCGGTCAGAAAAGAATTGCTGATTCCCATCCTCTGCGGAATATTTCTCATTGAGAATTTATCGGTGATGATACAGGTGGCGTATTTCAAATACACAAAGAAAAAATTTGGAGAGGGGAGAAGAATATTCAAAATGTCGCCGCTGCATCACCATTACCAGAAACTCGGAATGCACGAATCAAAGATTGTTTCCCGCTTCTGGATCATCGGGATCATGCTGGCGATAATGACGATCGTAACGCTAAAGCTTAGATAATGAAACGGCTGGTAGTGATCGGAAGCGGAGAAAGCGGAACAGGAGCCGCCGTGTTGGCAAAGAAAAAAGGATGGGATGTTTTTGTTTCGGATAAAGGAAAGATAAAAGACAAGTACAAGCAAGTTCTTTCAAATCATGGAATCATTTTCGAAGAAGGAAAGCATACCGCTTCCCTGATCCTGAATGCGGATGAAGTAGTGAAAAGCCCCGGTGTACCTGAAAAGGCGGTGATGGTCATTGAAATAAGGAAAAGAAAAATTCCGGTCATCTCTGAAATTGAGTTTGCGGCGCGATACACAAATGCAACGCTCATTGGGATCACAGGGACCAACGGTAAGACGACTACCACTTTTCTCATTTATCATATTCTGAAAAAAGCAGGATACAATGTGGCGATGGGAGGAAATGTTGGAAAAAGTTTTGCGATGCTCGTGGCACAAGGCAAGCACGACTACTATGTGCTGGAGCTCAGCAGTTTTCAGCTGGATGGAATGTTCAGGACAAGAATCAACATAGCCATCCTCACCAACATTACGCCCGATCACCTGGACAGCTACCACTACCGGTTTGAGAACTATATCAACTCCAAGTTCCGCATCACTCGGAATCAGACGAAGGAAGACGCTTTTATCTACTGCGCAGATGATGAAGTAATAAAAAAAGAAATTAAAAAGAGAAGGTTCCCTGCACGCCTGTTCCCTTACTCAATAAAAAAGAAAATAAAAAATGGCGCGCACTTAGAAAAAGAAAAAATAAAGATCAATATAAACAACTCCCGGGGGATCCCTTCGGGACAAACACAACTCAATATGTTCGTAGAAGAATTAGCACTACAGGGAAAACACAACATTTACAATTCAATGGCCGCCGGTATCGCTGCGCGCGTTGTTGAAGTCCGTAAATCAGACATTCGTGAAAGTCTATCCGATTTTCAGAATATCGAACACCGTCTTGAATATGTAACCAAAGTTCATGGCGTTGAATACATCAATGATTCAAAAGCAACCAACGTAAACTCTGCTTGGTATGCACTGGAAAGCATGCAGAGCCCGGTGGTCTGGATCGTTGGAGGAATTGACAAGGGAAATGACTACGGCATGCTCAAGGAACTTGTAAAGCAGAAAGTGAAAGGAATCGTTTGCCTCGGCACTGACAATAAGAAAATACAGAAAGCTTTTTCAAAAGTAGTGGATGTGATCGTGGAAACCACAACAGCGGATGAAGCCGTTCGTGCAGCAGCCCGTTTGGCAACAAAAGGAGATACGGTTCTGCTTTCTCCTTGCTGCTCCAGCTTTGATCTGTTTGATAATTATGAGGACAGGGGAAGGAAATTCAAACATGCGGTAAAATCACTATAATGGATTTGTCTGTATACGAATTACGAATCTGCAACGAATATAACGAATGAATACATGTCTGATTCGTACTATTCGTAATTGATTCGTTAATTGGTAACCGGAAAAATTTGAACTATGAAAAACTTTCTTAAAAAAATAAAGGGAGATAAAACGATCTGGGCAGTGGTAGTGCTGCTGTCCATCTTGTCTATTCTCGCTGTTTACAGTTCCATCGTCACACTCGCCTACAAATACAAGGCGGGTGATACGGAATATTATTTGCTGAAGCATACGACGATTATTATGTTTGGTTTGTTTTTAATGTATCTCGCACATAAAGTAAGAAGCGGTTTTTATTCACGCGTGGCGATCATCGCCTTGATCGTTGCAATCCCGATGCTTCTGCTTACGCTACTTTCCGGTTCGAACATTAATGAAGCGAGCCGTTGGTTGAGGATCCCTGTGATCGACCTTACGTTCCAGACATCCGACTTTGCAAAGATCGCGCTCATCATGTATGTGGCACGAACGCTCGCCGTCAAGCAGGATGATATTAAAAATTTCAAAAGTGCATTTCTGCCCATCATTGTTCCGGTAGTCATGGTCTGTGTTCTGATCATGCCCGCGAATTTTTCTACGGCAGCCATGTTATTTACGACTTGCCTTGTGCTGATGTTCATCGGCAGAATAAATTTCAAATACATATTATCGGTAATTGGAGTCGGAATTGTCGCGGTTTGTCTTCTGGGGGTATTGATCTGGAATTTTCCGAATGCCATTCACCGCGGCGCTACGTGGAAAGCCAGGATCGAGAATTTCTCCAACGGAAAAAGTGAAGTGAATTACCAGGTAGAACAAGCAAAAATCGCCATCGCTACCGGCGGAATTATTGGCAAAGGACCTGGAAAAAGTACACAGCGGAATTTTCTTCCGCATCCTTATTCGGATTTCATTTATGCCATCATCATTGAGGAATACGGATTGTGGATGGGGGTCTTTGTCATTTTCCTCTACCTTATATTATTATACCGGGCGGTACGCATTGCCACCAGGTGCCAGAAGATCTTTCCGAGCCTGCTGGCGATCGGATGTTCCTTTATCCTGGTTTTCCAGGCAATGATCAATATGTCGGTTGCGGTGAACCTGGTTCCGGTTACCGGGCAGCCGCTTCCGCTGGTGAGTATGGGCGGCACTTCGATCTGGTTCACCAGTTTTGCGATCGGAATGATATTAAGTGCAAGCCGGGAATTGGAGAAAGAGAAAATACCAAAGCAGATAAATGAGGAGCAGGAGGCAGTGGCAGCGGCAGTATAAAAATTAGAGTATGAAGGTAATCATCAGCGGAGGCGGAACAGGCGGGCATATTTTTCCAGCCATTGCCATCGCCAATGCGCTGAGGGAAATGGATAGGAATATGGAAATACTTTTTGTGGGAGCGAAAGGCAGGATGGAGATGGAAAAGGTTCCGGCTGCAGGATATAAAATAGAAGGGTTGTGGATAAGTGGATTGCAAAGGAGACTCACTTTGGATAATTTGTCTTTTCCTTTTAAAGTGATAGTAAGTATAATGAAGGCAAAAAAAATAATTAAAAGTTTCAGGCCCGATGTGGCGGTCGGCACCGGCGGCTATGCCAGCGGCCCGCTGCTGCGTGTTGCTTCCGGAATGAAGATCCCTTCACTGATCCAGGAGCAGAATTCTTTTCCGGGCATTACAAATAAATTTTTAGGAAGAAGAGTAAATAGGATCTGCGTTGCTTACGAAGGAATGGAAAAGTATTTCCCGAAAGAAAAAATAATTGTGACCGGTAATCCTGTCAGGCAGGATATTATGTCTGTGGAAGGAAAAAAAGCAGAAGCCTTCAAATCGTTTTCGCTGAATCCCAAAAAGAAGACGGTGCTTTTCCTTGGCGGCAGTTTGGGTGCGCGCACGATCAATCAAAGCGTTTCGGATTGCATGGAGCTGCTTATTCACAATAATATTCAGATAATATGGCAGACCGGACAATCCTATTTGCCTTTTGCGACTGAAGTCACGACACGCTTGCCCGGTGAAGATAACGGCGTTCGTGTGTACGGATTCCTTTCACGAATGGACCTGGCTTATGCTTGTGCCGATGTGGTTGTTTCGCGGGCGGGGGCCATTTCGCTTTCTGAATTAGCAATCGTAAAAAAACCATGCATCCTGGTGCCATCTCCCAATGTTGCGGAAGACCACCAGACGAAAAATGCAATGGCGCTGGTGAAAAATGAAGCGGCTCTTTTTGTGAAGGACAGCGAAGCAAGAGAGAAACTTGGGAAAGAGATCGTTGCATTGATGAATGATGTTCAGTTGCAAAATAAACTCAGTGTAAATATTTCAAGGCTGGCATTTCCGAATGCGGCAGTGGCAATTGCTAAAGAAGTAATGCAAATCGCAAATAAGAAATAAGAAAAAGAAAAAAATGAACAACAAATTCGTAATTCGTTTCGATTCGTAATTCGTAGTGCTATGAATTTTGATAATATAAAATACGTTTATTTCCTTGGCATAGGAGGGATCGGTATGAGCGCGCTGGCCCGTTACTTTAATGCCATGGGTAAATCAGTAAGCGGATATGATAAAACGCAAACAGCATTAACTGATCAATTGGTAGCCGAAGGAATTGAAATTCGTTTTGAGGATTCCGTTGAAAAGATAAGGCCGGAAATTAAAAATGCAATTTCGGAAGTGCTGGTTGTACTAACCCCTGCAATTCCAAAAGAACATTCTGAATTAAAATATTTTCAGAAGTACGGATTCACAATAAAAAAACGCTCAGAAGTTCTTGGCGATATCACCGACCAGTCATTTACCATTGCAGTGGCGGGTACGCACGGTAAAACAACTACTTCATCCCTCATTGCACATATTTTAAGATCATCGGAAGTGGACTGCACCGCTTTCCTGGGCGGTATCACACAGAATTACGGTACCAATCTTCTTCTCAGCGAAAAACTGAAGAAAAGAAAGTCAAGGATCAAACCCATTACCGTTGTAGAAGCGGATGAATATGACCGTTCGTTCCTTACCCTTCATCCGGATATAGCCGTCATCACTTCGGTAGATGCAGATCACCTGGATATTTACGGCGATAAAAAACAAATGGAAGAATCCTACAGTCAGTTTGCCAACCAAGTGAAGGAAGGAGGCATACTTATAATAAAGAAGGGAATTGATAAAGTGCTGGTGCTCGAAAAGTCGGGGAAAAAGGTTCTTACCTATTCGCTTCATCAGTCATCGGATTATTATGCAAGAAAAATAGCCATTAAGAAGGGAGAATATATTTTCGATGTGGTAACATCAGAGCAGGCAATACGGGGAATGGTGCTTGGCGTGCCCGGCAAACACAATGTGGAAAATGCGGTGGCAGCGGTTGCTGTCGCGCAGCACATGAATGTGTTTACTGGGAATATCAAAAATGCGATCTCAACGTTCAAAGGAGTGAAACGCAGGTTTGAATATCATGTCAAGACGAATAATCTTGTTTATATCGATGATTACGCTCATCATCCGGAAGAGTTGCGCGCCTGCATTTCTGCCGTAAAGGAAATGTATCCGTCGAAGAAAATAACCGGCGTGTTTCAGCCGCATCTTTATACACGCACCCGCGATTTTGCAAATGAGTTCGCACGCAGTCTTGAATTGCTGGATGAGCTCATCCTGCTGGATATTTATCCGGCCCGTGAGAAACCAATTGAAGGGGTGACGTCGGAAATGCTGTTGGAAAAAGTGAGAACAAAGAACAAGAAGCTTGTTTCCAAAAAAGAATTGGTAAAAGAAATTAAAGAACGGGAAGTAGAAGTGCTGATCACGCTGGGTGCAGGGGATATCGATACATTGGTCGAGCCGATTAAGAATGAATTAATGTTAAGAGTAAATAAAAACTAATAGGGTTAACATAATGCAAATCATGCGAACATTATGCAAATGCTACGAACGAGTTTTGTTTTTTGTTCGCAGCATTAGTGTCAATTCGCATCGTTAGCATTAGTTTATCGATTCAAAATATGGAACTATTCAAAAAAATACTGCGCATCTCATTCTGGGTACTTTTGATAGCCGGATTGGGGACGGTATTCGCATTCGTCCAGAAGCAGGAGGGCCAGCTTCTTTGCAGTAAAGTCAACATCAGCATAGAACGAGATCCGCTCAAAGAAAACTTTTTTATCGAAGAGGACGATATTCGGAAGCTGGTAGCAAAGAATTTCGGACAGATTGAAAATACGCCTTTGAAAAATATTGATGTCAACTACCTGGAGCGCCTGATGTATACAAATCCCTGGGTGGCTCAGGCGGATGTCTACCTTACCATTAACGGCGTCGTAAATATTGAGATTGAACAGCGTCAGCCCATTCTTCGCATCATCAATGAAAAGGGTGAAAGTTATTATATGGATTCTAAGGGAAGGCTGATGCTATGGTCTCCCGCCTTTACGCCGCGAATGCTGGTGGCCAGCGGGCACATAAAAGATTCTTTTGAAGAGTGGAACCGCACGACAATGGATGAACTAGTTAACAACGATACGCTGAAAACTCGTACCCTGCTCGATGATTTATACGCAATGGCCCGCTTTATCTTAGCGGATGAATTCTGGTCGGCACATGTTGAACAGATTTATATAAACAACTATGGCGAGATTGAGCTGGTACCTAAAGTGGGTGATCATAAAATTATTTTTGGAGATTCAGGAGAGATGGAAGAAAAATTCTGGAAGCTCAAGACTTTCTACAAAGAAGGCCTGAACTATGCAGGGTGGGAAAATTACGATACGC
Organism: Bacteroidota bacterium; assembly: GCA_023251675.1. GTDB lineage: Bacteria > Bacteroidota > Bacteroidia > Palsa-948 > Palsa-948 > Palsa-948. The sequence goes on along the minus strand of JAHEYJ010000060.1, from coordinate 8,001 downwards.
TGAATCTTAAATTTAATAATCAAGTGGTCTGCTCAAAGAAAAATTTCATACCGGTAAAAACGATAATTCATAATCCTTCAACTCATTAATCATGTCAAAAGAAACTTCCACACCCTCTGTTCAGAATCCCGACCTCATCGTTGGATTGGATATCGGTACAACTAAAATTGCCGTATTGGTCGGGCAAAAAAATGAATTCGGTAAGATCGAGATACTCGGCGTAGCAAAAACGCCATCGTTTGGCGTGAGACGGGGTGTGGTTGCCAACATCGAACAGACCGTTGCTGCGATCCGCGCCGCTGTTGAAGAGGCTGAGAAAAAGGCAAATGTTGATATTCGGACCGTGCATGTCGGCATTGCCGGCCAGCATATAAAAAGCCTGAAGCACAGCGGCTCGCGGATCCGTGAAAATGTGGATGTGCCGATCTCGCAGAAAGATGTGGACTCGCTTAT
>JAHEYJ010000060.1:5382-7538 GCA_023251675.1 Bacteroidota bacterium | reverse complement strand
ACAAACTGGTGATGCTTCCCGGAGAGGAGATCATTCACGTACTTCCGCAGGAATATACGATCGACAGCGAATCCGGAATAAAAAATCCGATCGGACATGAAGGCGTTCGTCTCGAAGCCAACTTTCACATCATTACCGGGCAGATGGCTGCCGCAAAGAATATCAAGAAGTGCGTGGAGAAAGCAGGATTGCAGGTGGTTGATCTCGTCCTGGAACCCATTGCATCGTCAGCAGCTGTGTTGAGCGAAGAAGAAAAAGAAGCGGGTGTTGCGCTCGTGGATATCGGCGGCGGCACGACAGATATAGCCATCTTTTACGATAAGATCATTCGCCATACGGCAGTTATTCCTTTCGGAGGAAACGTGATCACAGAAGATATAAAGGAAGGTTGTTCCATTCTTGCCAAACACGCGGAAGAAATGAAGATAAAATTCGGTTCGGCGCTGGCAAAAGAAAACCAGGATAATGAGATCATTGTTATTCCGGGTTTGAAAGGAAGAACACCGAAGGAGATCTCCACAAAAAATCTCGCTTCCATCATTGAAGCGCGGATGAAAGAGATCCTGGACCTCGTGGCATTTGAAATTAAAAATTCAGGATACGAGAAAAAACTCATAGCCGGAATTGTTGTTACCGGCGGCGGAGCGCAGCTGAAACACATGAAGCAGTTGGTGGAATACACCATCGGAATGGATACGCGTATCGGCTATCCGAACGAGCATCTTTCAAAGAGTGTTGAAGATGTTACCAGCCCGTTGTTCTCCACAGGCGTTGGGCTGGTGCTGCAGGGGTTTGAGGAACTTGAATTGGAAAAAACCAGGAATACAAAATCGGTTACCGATACGGATAAAGTCACAACACATTCCAGAAAAATGCGCGGCAATTTCTTTGACGCACTCTTCTCAAAAACCAAAAAACTTTTTGATGAAGGAGATGAGGAATTTAAAGAATAATGCAGGTCCTCGTCCCGATGAGCTGGCGCTATCGGGATCTTCGCTTTGCTGCGATCAATAAAAAAGGCCCTTCCTGTTGGATGGGCTTTTTTGTTTTGTGAGTACGAGGAATTAATAATCAAAATCCAAGAGTTCCTTGAGCGTAATTAATACAATGTCACCTTCTTTCATACTGTGCATTGGGTTCTTTCACCATGCTTGCCGGGTAATCGGGTTCATCGCTGGAATAAGCGCGTGCAAGATTTTCTTTTGAAAGGTCTTGCCATTGCTCTGCATCGGTGTTCTTTTCTTTTGTAATAACCTCAATGTGCAATGACTTAAGAAAATTCACCAATGCATCGTAAATCTTTTTATCATTTATTTTTACGGTAACTTCCATATATGGGGTTATTTATTCAAAGGTAAGAAAATTAAAAACAAGGTCAGGAATGTTCGAGCTCTTTTGTTGTTTGCGTTAAGGATGCGCAGGGCAGGCGTGGTGGCGCGCTTCGCGCCACGGAACCCCGGAGCAGCCTGACCCCGAGCATCGAGGGGGAACGCCCAAAATCCTCCCCCTTAATCCCCCTCCAGAGGGAAAACACGTTCATTTCGTAATTCACAATTGATAGTGAATAAGTCTGACGGCAACACTTGTTTTCAAGCCTATCTCCGCGTAATTTTACGGGAACAAACAGATGTGAGACAATTGATGTGAGATGTGCGAAAATCGCCATCTCAGATCTCAGATCTCAGATCTCAAATCTCAACTCACTATGCAATTTGATCTACCAAAAGAAAAATCCTCCATCATCAAAGTAATCGGAGTAGGAGGAGGAGGCAGCAACGCTGTCAACCACATGTTTAAACAGGGAATCAAAGATGTTGATTTCATCGTATGCAATACCGACAGGCAAGTGCTGGATTCAAGCCCCGTGCCGTTGAAGATACAACTCGGTGCTAATTTAACAGAAGGACTTGGAGCCGGTGCAAAGCCGGAAATGGGCAAGCAAGCTGCCCTTGAGAATGAAGAAGAACTCAAGAAAGCGCTCGCCAAAACAAAAATGCTTTTCATTACCGCCGGCATGGGCGGCGGAACCGGAACCGGTGCAGCTCCCGTGATCGCGAAAATCGCGCAGGAGATGGGCATACTGACCGTATCCATCTGCACGCTTCCGTTCACCTGGGAAGGAAAGCTCAGAATGAAACAGGCAAAAGAAGGATTGG
>JAHEYJ010000060.1:3773-5372 GCA_023251675.1 Bacteroidota bacterium | reverse complement strand
TCGGTTCTTGTCATATTAAATGACAAACTGCGTGAGATCTATCACAACCTGAAAGTTACCGAAGCATTTGCACATGCGGATAATGTATTGAGCTCTGCTGCAAAATGTATAGCCGAGCTGATCAATGTGGCGCTCACCATCAATGTTGACTTCAACGATGTGCGCAGGGTGATGGAACGCAGCGGAGTTGCCATCATGGGATCAGCTGTCGCAACCGGTGAAGGACGCGCGCTTAAAGCAGTTACGCAGGCGCTCAATTCTCCTTTACTGAACGATAATGATATTCGCGGAGCGCGTTACGTTTTGGTCAGCATTACCTGCGGATCAGGAAAAGATGAACTGACGATGGATGAACTGGCGGAGATCACCGATTATGTTCAGGAAGCGGCCGGACAAACTGCCGAAATGATAAAAGGTTACGGCACGAACGATGTGCTGGGAGATAAAGTAAGCGTAACCGTGATCGCCAGCGGATTTGAAAAACAGAATACAGATATCGGTTTCGAAGCTATTGAACAAGAAGTGAAGATGGTTCATCTCGAAGAAATTAAACCGGAGGCAAAAATTGCAGTGAAGGAAGAAGTAGTTAAAGTGGAGATATCAAAGATGACCGAGCCGATGTTAAAGTCGCAGGTTGTAGAAGATAAAGCTCCGGTCAACCTGAAAAGAGAAGAGCCAACCGTTGCTGAAGTGAAAAAAGAAGAGATAATGATGGAACTTAAAAAAGTTGAAGAGAAGCCGGTTGAGTTAAAACGTATTGAAGTAAAGTTTGAACCTGTTGTATCAGAAGTTAATGAAGAAGTTCCTCCGGTAATTGCAGAGACTACTCCTCCTGAGATTGTCGCGGAAGACTTCATCGGAGAAGCGATTGAGGAAACTGTAGAAGTGAATCCTCCGGCAGTTGAAGAAACACCTTTTGTGATAGAAGTAAAGCCGGTGACAGAAGAAATTCTTCCCGTTGCTGAAGTAGCCCCTGTGGCGGAAGAGATCCCGCAAGTGGTGGAAGAAGTTACGCCTATCGCAGAAGTTACTCCTGTTGCTGAAACGAAAGTTGAGGAAAAGGATGAAGAGGCTTTTGTGGAGCCATTCCTTCTTGTAAAAGAAACTGAACAGAAAAGCATCGAATTCGATCTTACTGAAACACCGAAGGCAGAAGTGAAGACTGAAGTCCCGGAAATGAAAGCAGAGGAGAAAATTGAACAGAAAGCAGAACTGCCTCCCGTGAATATGGATGTGAAACGGTCATTTATTTCTTCATCAAGCAATCCTTCCAACGATAACAATAATGAATCAAAGGTTACGAAGATCGCAGATATCCAGCTGACGAATGTTCCACCGATCTCAGATGAAGAGGCAAAACGAAAAGCGCAGGAAAAGATCCAGAAACTGCGTGAGTTAAGCTTCAAAGTGAAAACACCCGGCGGACTTGCAGAGTTGGAGAATGAACCTGCTTACAAACGCAAGAACGTGGTGCTGAACGATACGCCTCATTCTTCTGAATCAGAAGTTTCGCGGCTTACTTTAGGAACAGAAAATAATGCGAACGGCGGAACAGGAAAAACACCGAGCCTGCGTCCTGATAATTCATTTCTGCACGAT
>JAHEYJ010000060.1:0-3763 GCA_023251675.1 Bacteroidota bacterium | reverse complement strand
CGATCGTCCGGACTGATAGAAATTCTCCGCTCAACCGGAGTTGTTAGTGTTGAAAATCCTGCCAACCGGCGGGTAAGGGTGAAAATGGTTCGTTGTACGAACCATTTTCTTTTTATAATCGAATTTATGTGTTCGTAATAAAAATACATTTTGTAATATATTGGGTGCTTTGTATTCTTAGTGAATCTTGGTGTGCTTAGTGACTTAGTGGTGAAAATACCTCTACCACTTAGGCACTAAGATCACTGAGAAACACTTAGAAGTAAAAATAATGGAATCAAAATGAATGTAGTATAAGTTGCTGGGAAAATTAATTCGTATATTCGTTTTCAATTCGTAATTCGTAGACAATGACATTAGAAGAAAAAGTAAACGCCGACATCAAAGCAGCCATGCTTGCAAAAGACCAGGGAAAACTGGAAGCGATCCGCGGGATCAAAGCAGCACTTCTCTTATTAAAATCATCGGGAAAGCCGGTTTCTACTGATGAAGAAATCAAAGCGCTTCAGAAAATGGTGAAGCAGCGGAAAGAGTCTGCTGATATTTACATGCAGCAGAACCGCAAAGACCTGGCGGATGTAGAGCTTCTCCAGATCTCTGTGATCGAACAATATCTTCCCAAACAAATGGGTGAGGATGAAATAAAAACAATTCTTACTCAGATCATCGCTCAGGTTGGAGCCAAAACCTCTGCTGATATGGGAAAAGTAATGGGCGTTGCAACCAAGCAAATGGCCGGTAAGGCAGATGGGAAAATTATTTCTGAAATGGTGAAAAAGTTGTTAAGCCCTTCCTAAATCAGCTTCGCTTGTCCTTCGGGGAGGACTTAAGTAAATTATATTTTCTATCCGTAATGGTTTTATTATTCTCCCTCCCTAATGGGGAGGGCAGGGGTGGGGCATCTGTTCTTGTATATAAAATACATCAGCCCGGCACTTACAATTAAGCTTATCAGTACTAAATAAATTGGGCTGTCCCCGGAGCCGATCGTTTCTGTTTCCGCCGGCACGGAACCTTTTCCAACGAGATAGGAAAATACAACTGCCATTCCGTTGTTAAGGAAATGGAAAAGCATGGATAGCCACAGCGATCCGCTCCATATATATAGGTAGCCAAGCACTACACCGAGCAGCATGCGGGGAAGAAATCCGTAGAACTGGGCATGCAGCGCACTGAAGACAATTGCCGTGACCCAAACTGCAGTGTGTTTGTTCTTTGTCCATTCAAGAAAAACATTCTGCATGGCTCCTCGGAAAAATAATTCTTCGCCTACGGCGGCAAGCAGCGCGACTACGATCACATTCACAATAACATCACCAATTCCATTCATTTTTAAGAACGCCTCAGTTAATTTCTTCAGACTTTCTTCGCTGTTCTTCATCCAGTTTTCTATTCCCGACATAAAGCCGGGCAAAGTCAGATGACTGTTGAGTTCGCCGGTCCAGTTAATAAGGGGCATTAACGTAAAGACAAGAATGATGACTACCGCTCCGATCACTACATGAAATCCAGTGTTCATTTTCAGATAACCGATCTTTTTTTCGGAAGAAAGCCAGGCAAAAAATAAAGAGGGAATAATAAAGGTCAGGATCGCGCTTGCCGCCTGTGCGATCTTCATGGCTTTTAGGATATTTGGATTGGAGAAGTCTTCCAGTTTGGCAATATCCTTCATGGATTGAATATCAGAATAGGAAGCCAGAATAATGACCTGCAGCACGGAAGCCACACCGAGAAAGATCATGAACAAGCCGATCAGCAATAAAAATTTACCGGCCGGGTGAAATCGTTCTATAGTAGATTGAATCGTCATTTGTTCGTATTTTTGTATTAACGGAGGCAAACATAAAACAATTCGAAGAAGTTTCCGGACGGATTAACATTAATTAACTAACAGATTGATTAAGATCGGCAACATAGAATTAGGAAGTTTCCCATTGCTTCTCGCTCCTATGGAGGACGTGAGCGATCCGCCGTTCCGTTACGTGTGTAAGATGAACGGTGCGGACGTGATGTATACTGAATTTATTTCTTCCGAAGGACTTATCCGCGATGCAAAAAAGAGTTTGAAGAAGCTGGATATTTTCGAGTACGAACGTCCGATCGGCATCCAGTTCTACGGAGGCAATATTGAATCGATGAAGGAAGCCGCGCAGATCATTGAAGAAGCGAAGCCCGATCTTATCGATATCAATTACGGATGCCCGGTGAAAGGCGTTGCGTGCAAAGGCGCCGGTGCCGGATTGCTGCAGGATGTAGATAAAATGGTTCGGATCACGGAAGAAGTCGTGAAAGCAACGAAACTTCCTGTCACGGTGAAAACACGTTTGGGTTGGGATGAGAACACAAGAAATATTGTGAAAGTTGCGGAGCGTTTGCAGGATATCGGGATTCAGGCGTTAACCGTTCACGGCCGCACAAGAAAGCAGTTGTACAAAGGTCCGGCGGACTGGACATTGATCGGAGAGATTAAAAACAATCCACGAATGAAGATTCCTGTATTTGGAAACGGAGATGTGGCTTCACCGGAGTTCGCGATCGATATGAAGAACAAACACGGTGTGGATGGAGTGATGATCGGAAGGGCGTCGATCGGATATCCGTGGATCTTCCGTGAGATAAAACATTTTATTGAAACCGGAACGCATCGCGCCAAACCGACGATCGATGAGCGGGTTGATACCGCTCTTGTTCATCTCCAAAAATCACTGGAATGGAAAGGGGAGAAGACGGGTATTGTGGAGATGAGAAGTCATTATTCAAATTATTTCAAGGGACTGCCAAACTTTAAAGAAACAAGAATGAAACTGGTTACCTCGTTTTCGCTGGAGGAAATTTTTTCTACACTGGAACATGTCAGGGAAACTTACGGAACATTAATACCAATTTAATATTTTATCATGGTTAAAAAAGACAAACGGGTTGATGCCTATATTGCCAAAGCGCAGCCATTTGCTCAGCCCATCCTGAAAAAACTCCGTGCGCTGATCCATAAAGGAAATCCCGAAGTTGTTGAAACAATTAAATGGGGCTTTGCGTCTTTCGATTACAAAGGTCCGTTCTGCAGCATGGCGGCGTTCAAACAGCACGCCGTTTTCGGTTTCTGGAAATATAAATTGCTGAAGGACCCGAAAGGATATATTGGCGAGCGTTCCAATAAAGGAGGAGATGCGATGGGCAACCTGGGAAGACTAGCTTCGTTGAAAGATCTTCCGCCGGACAAAGTCATCCTCGATTTCATAAAGCAGGCAAAAAAACTGAATGATGAAGGCGTGAAGCTTCCACCAAAACCGAAAAAGCCGCAGGTGGCATTGGTGATCCCTCCTTATTTTCTGGATGCAGTTAAGAAAAATAAGAAAGCACTAAAGACTTTTGAGGATTTCTCATATTCCTGTAAGAAAGAATACATAATGTGGGTAACGGAAGCCAAGACCGAGGAAACACGCAACTCACGGCTTGCCATAGCTGTGGAATGGATCGGTGAAGGAAAGAAACGTAACTGGAAATATGAAAAGTGCTAGTTCGGTTTTTTTGTAAAAAGCCGCACGGGGTACCACGCTGCAAAAAATCCAATCAGCATTACGGTTGAGAACACGAGTACTAAGTCTGTCAACATTATTTTCACGGGATACGCATCCACTACAAATCCTTCGCTGAACGGAACGGGTTTGAATTTTATCTGGATCCAGCAGAGGAGAAGTCCAAGTACTAACCCGGCAACGGTTCCCGTGAGTGTGATCATTAATCCTTCACGCATAAATATTTT
>JAHEYJ010000059.1 GCA_023251675.1 Bacteroidota bacterium | reverse complement strand
AAAGATCATTCATTTCCTGCCCGTCGAGAAGCAACAGCATTTTTCCTTCATGTGCCCATAATCCGCGTGTGCCGATTCCTACTACGCCTTCCACGTCAACGCCAAAATCGATCCCGGGTACCAGCCGAAGCACATCGATCAGATCGCGAGCGCCGGAGTTTCGTATCTCTTCATCGGTGATGAGTGTTACAATACCCGGTGATTCACGTGCGGTGAGCGGGCGTTTGGAGGCGGCAAGTATCAGCTGGTTGATCAGCTCTTCGAGTTCTGAAGGAACCCCGTGCGCTTTCATCGTGAGCAACTGCTCCAGCGACATTTCGTAATAATCAAACGTATCCTTTGGAAGGGTAATGTTCTGGGAAAAGGAGTTTTTTGACAAAAAGAATACCAGGCAAAATAGGGGGATAAGCCGTTTCATAAGGGAAGTATAAATGTAAAAATTATCTCCGGATTCTCAGGCAGTGAAATAATTCTTAATCAACATCGGCTGACTAGGAACTCAGGCCCTTTTCCTGTAATTCAAAATCGCCCAGGTGTTCAGCACGAGCCCGATCAGGAATACAGACAACAGCTGCATGCGTATATCATACAGCCCGCTTCCCTTGATGACCACCATGCGCATGACCTCTATAAAATGACTTACCGGGAAAAGATGCGCTATGAACTTTGCCCATTCCGGCATGCTTTCAAGAGGCGTAAACAATCCGCTCATCATATTAAAGATCATCATGAACAGCACCATCAGCGAATTGGCTTGTACCTGTGTTTCACTGTAAGTAGAAATCAGCAGGCCGAAACCAAGAATAGCAAATAAAAATACAATTAAAAAAACATAAAGCGTAACAAGATTTCCTATAGGCACTATTCCATATCCCACGCGCGCGATCAGCAGGCTGAAAGAGAAGACGACGATCCCCATGATCAAAAAAGGAAGGAGCTTGCCAAGCATGAACTGCCATTTCTTTATTGGAGTTACGTTGATCTGCTCGATGGTGCCGATCTCTTTCTCTTTAACGATGTTGAATGCAGCCGACAAACCTGCTATTCCGGTTACAAGAGAAACCATAATTGCAGGCACCATAAAAATATAATAGGTCAATGCCGGGTTATACCAATAGGAAGAAATAACTTCTATGACGGGTTGCTGGTTGAATCGTTCAGGATGTATCAGCTCCAAACGGATGGCGTTATTGTATTCGCTGATAATGCTGTTCAGGTAAGCAAATCCTACACTGGCCTTTACGCCGTTGATGGCATTCACTTCAATGGCAATTTTCTGAAAGCCTTCGCGCATCAGGTTGCTTTCAAATTTCGGGGGGATCTCAAGAATGATATCCGCTTTATCGTGTTCGATCAGTTCAAATGCTTTTGAATTAAAATCCGTGTAATCGGCAAGTTTAAAATATCCTGACGATAGGATTTTATTTGAAAGTTTTGCCGATACGGAAGAATGATCGTGATCAACGATGGCAATGTTAATATTCTTGATCGTGAAATTAGCGGCCATCGGCAACAGGATCAGCTGTATGGTAGGCATGACGAATAGCCTTCCCACAAACCCCCTGTCACGGAAGATCTGCCGGAATTCTTTCTGCAATAAAAACCAAAGCGGCCTCATTGTTATCTTACGAATTAAACCGAATTACGAATATTTTCATTTTCCTATTTGAAGATTACAGCAATCAAAACCAGAAGTTGATCTGTATAATCTATTTTTAAAATCTCTGTAATCATTTTACTCCAGTCGTATTTTAAATTTTCTCAGAGCGACTATTAAAAAGAAAACGGTCATGCAGGCAAGGATCAAGGTTTCTTTCCAGATAGAAGCAAACCCAAGTCCTTTCAGCATAATTGCTTTCACAATTATGTAATACCATTTTGCAGGAACTATATTGGAGATCACCTGCAGCGCCACCGGCATGTTCTCTATTGGAAACATGTAACCGCTTAACAGCAGGGTAGGAAGCATCATGCCGATAAAAGAAATAAACATGGCCGCCTGCTGCGAAGAAGTAACCGTTGACACTAATAATCCTAAGGAAAGCGCCGCGATGATAAACAACGTACTCTCCCCGAACAGCAGGAGCAAGCTCCCTTTAATGGGAAGTTCGAGCGCGTAAACACTCAGCAGGAGAATGGCTGTAAGGTTGATCAAAGAAAGGATCAGGTAGGGAATTGCTTTTGAAACGATCACCATCAGCGGCTTGACCGGAGACACCAGCAATATTTCCATGGTGCCCATTTCCTTTTCCCGAACGATGGAAACCGAAGTCATCATCACGCAGACCAGCAGCAGCACCATGGCCATTACACCGGGAACAAAATTGGGCGCCCCTCTCAGGTCCGGATTATACAGCATGCGCACTTCCGGCCGGATGGTGTACGGAACGGGCTTTCCCAGGGAGAACTGTGACTGATAATCCATGACAATGGCCGTGATATAACCGGAAAGGGTAAGGGAAGTATTCGGATCCGACGCGTCGGCAATGATCTGGATGGATGCTTTATTCAGATGCAGAAGATCGGAATTGAAGTTGACAGGAAATACGACTGCAAGTTTGATCTTTCCTTCCTTAAATGCTGCATCTATCTGCGAGGGGCTCATTAATGTTTTCTGCACGCTGAAAAAATTGCTGGCTGCGATCTTATGGATGATCTGCTGCGAGGCAATGTCCTTTGCATTATCGACCACCACAACAGGGGCATGTTTTATTTCATTAGTAAGCGCAAATCCGAAAAGAACGATCTGGATAACGGGCATGCCGAAAAGCATCACCAGGGATTTCGGGTCCCTGAAGACCTGGTAGAATTCTTTTTTTATGAATGAGAACAATTGTTTCATTTTTTTATCCTTTGGCTAAAGCCAAATATTATTTTCCATTCTTATTCCACGAGCTAAAGCTCGTGGCAATTAATTTTTTCCATTGCTCCTCTTGCTAAAGCTCGTGGCAATTATATGTTTCTCATTGTTCCGCTTGCTAAAGTTCGTGGCAATTAATTTTTTTTCATTGTTCCTCTTGCTAAGGTTCGTGACAATTAATTTTTTTCATTGTTCCTCTTGCTAAGGTTCGTGACAATTAATTTTTTCCATCTTTCTCTGTCGTAAACCCGTGTCAATTATTTGTTTCCCTCATAGTTGCCACGACCTTTAGGTCGTGGATTAATGATTACAGCAAGAGCAGGCTTTAGCCGAAATTATTCCTGTTGAATCCGTGCTCAGATAAAAATTCTTCATATTCCTCATTAAATGTTTTCTTGTGATGATGTTCTTCCTGACTTGCAATGTATAGCTGAACTTTTGAAATTCCGGATTCGCTCACCGATAATGCAATGTATTCATCCTGCCATTCAAATTTTTCTTTTAGTATTCTTTGTTTGTTTACCCAAAATGAAGATTCTCCTTTAATGAGCATTGCAACTTTCGAAATGGTTTGTTCCGTTCCAAGAGAAATCAATAAATGGATATGGTCTTCTACGCAATTCAGCGAATCAAGAAAAATTCCTTTGGCAATGCTGTTCTCTTTAATGTGATTCAAAAGCAAGGGCTTTAATTTTTTGGAAATAATTTTATTCCGGTTCTTGGTTGACCAGATAAAATGAATCATCACTTTTGTGTAAGGCATTTTTTAAGTTTTTGGCTAAAGCCAATTTTTATTTCTCATTCTTGTTCCACGTGCTAAAGCACGTGGCAATTGTTTTTTCATGGTTGCCACGACCTTCAGGTCGTGGATTGAGATTAATAATGTTAAAACGGCTTTAGCCGAAATCACACATAGTTAACCTCCAACTTTTACAAATCCATATCCATAACTTCGCGGTCTTTCAATAACTTTTCCCTTATATTTTTCTCTAATTTCTTTTGATGCTATTTTTCCTATAAACTCCCATCGTTTCTCTAAAGCCATTTTAGAAATATTTCTTGTAAAATATTGTTGTGTGCCAGCTTCTACCCAAGAATGTATTTTATAAACCTCTTTAACGACGTCCCCATAAGTTGCATAAGCATATTTTATTGTTTTATCTCTTGGAATGTTCGCCCAAATTCCTCTCGTACATTCAAAAAGGTTTTCTTCAGTCATCCCTGATTTATAAGTATCGTTTAATAAAAATGCCAAACCTGAATGTTCTTTGGCAACTGTAACTGTTTTACCCGAAATAATGTTGTCAATTTCCTCCAAAGACATTCTTCCCATATCTGTGCCATGGCCACGCACTTCATTTGTTAAAGTATCTACTCCAAGTAAATCTATACAAGTAGCTTCAATCAATTTCAGAATTGAATCATCTTTAATGCCGTGCCGTAAAATGTCTATACCCAGTGATTTGTTTTTTAATAACGATTTTATTTTGTTTGATTTTTCCGTTTTAGTTTCATCTGTTAAATGTTGTAGGCATCTGTTTCCATTACCTTTGCCGATATAAAAAGGATTTCTTTTATCTCCTTTGATTTCGCATAAAGCATAAATATACCCATCAATTTTTTTTAATGTTGAGCTAAACTGTTTGAATTTCGTCATAGGTGTCATGTTTTTTGGCTAAAACCAATTTTTATTTCTCATTCTTATTCCACGTGCTAAAGCACATGGCAAGTAGTATCAATCTGCCGAACGTTTTGCCTGTCTTGCCAGTTTATAAAACACTTCGTCAATTTTTGCCACTCCAAATTTCTCCCTTAATCCTGAAGGTGAATCCAGCGCTTCGATCTTTCCGTCGACCATGATCGTCACACGGTTGCAATATTCCGCTTCATCGAGGTAATGCGTAGTCACAAAAATCGTGATGCCTTTATCGGCCGCATCGTAGATAAGATCCCAGAACTCTCTTCGCATGGAGGGATCCACACCGCCGGTGGGTTCATCTAAAAAAACAATTTTTGGCTGATGCACGATGGCCACTAAAAAAGATAATTTCTGTTTCCACCCCAACGGAAGCGCCCGGACTAATTTTTTTGCTTCCTTATGCAGGCCTAATTTTTCAGTAAGCTCAGCACTTTTCTCTTTTATTTCTTTGTTGGTCAAGCCATATATCCCGCCATAGAACTGAATATTTTCCAGCACCGTCAGGTCTTCATACAGCGAAAACTTCTGGCTCATATAACCGATGTTCTTTTTTATTTCTTCCGGCTGCGTGAAAACATCAAATCCCGCGACAGTAGCTTCACCGGAAGTCGGTGACGATAATCCGCAAAGCATTCGCATGGCGGTCGTTTTGCCGGCGCCATTCGCTCCCAGGAAACCGAATATCTCTCCTTTGTGCACTTCGAATGATATTTCATCCACCGCCACAAAATCGCCAAACCGTTTGGTAAGCTTATTTGTCTTTATTACTGTTTCGCTCATTTTGTTCTTTTAATAACCGGATAAAACAATCTTCCACTGTCGGGATCGCAGGCAGAAAAACAAGTTCGCTGAATCCTTTTTCATTTAAATATTCTTTCACCGCTTCTTCGCTGCATGAGATTGAAAGATGCAGGTATTCACCGAACGTATAACAATTGACCGTATTTCTGAAACTGCGCAGGTCGGTCAGCAGCTTATGCATGTTTTGTGATTTAACCGCATACAATTTTTCGGGATAAGACAGGATCGTGCCTTCGGGGCTGGCAATCGATAATACTTTTCCGTTCAGGATTAATCCGATACGGTCGCAGCGCGTTGCTTCATCCATATAGGAAGTAGAAACCATAATTGTAATTCCCTGTTGTTTTAACCGCTTCAGCATCTCCCAGAATTCTTTACGCGACATTACATCCACGCCGGTAGTTGGCTCATCTAAAAACAAAACCTCAGGTTTGTGAATGAGCGCGCAGCATAAAGCCAATTTTTGCTTCATCCCTCCTGATAATTTTCCAGCTCTCCGGTCCTTGAATGGTTCCAGCTGCACATAAATATCTTTAATCAGGTCATAATTTTCTTTAATAGTAGTATTGAAAACGGTGGCGAAGAAATTCAGGTTTTCTTCTACCGTCAGATCCTGGTACAGTGAAAACCGCCCGGGCATGTAGCCAACAATGTGGCGGATCTTTTTGAAATCTTTCACCACATCGCAGCCGCCTACGGTTGCAGTTCCTTTATCCGGGATCAGTAAAGTGGTGAGTATTCTGAAGAGGGAACTTTTACCGGCGCCATCCGGGCCGATCAACCCAAACAGTTCGCCCTTATTCACCGAGAAGGTAACATCATCTACCGCGAGGATGCTTCCTTTGTTATACGTTTTGGTGATGTTTTTTAATTCAATGGCAGCCATTTTTTCCTACTCATTACGAATTATCGAATTACGAAAACCACGGTTACCTTCCTAATCAGCCAATTTGTTCCGAAGGAATCCCTTCAGGATAATTCATAGAACTCAGAACCGCACTTCAGCATACATACCTATTTTCAAGAACCCATCGTTTATCACTCTTACTTTTATAGCATAAACCAGGTCCGCCCGTTCCTCTTTGGTGGGAATGGTTTTTGGCGTAAACTCAGATTTATCGGATATCCAATAAATAATTCCGCTGTACTCGCCGTATTCCTTTGCTCCTTTGTCGATCCTTACTTTTATTTTTTGACCCAGTTTTGTTTCGGAGAGTTGTGAGCCGGTAATGTAGGCTCTTAGGATCAAGGTATCGGTCTCCGCAATTTTATATAATGCTTTTCCGGGCATTACCACTTCATGGTCCTGCGCATATTTGGTCAGCACGGTTCCGTGAATAGGATTGACGATCCGGCATTTTGCAAGCTGGTCATTCAGCTGTTCGATCTGCCGTTGGAGCGGAAGGGTTTGTTCGGAAATAGTTGCAGAAGAAATTCCCAGCATTGATTTCTGCGCTTCGATCTGTTTTTTGATCACTTCGATCTGATTGGTGATGTCATCCAGTTGTTTCTGCGTGCCGGCATTTGCTTTTACCAGATTCCCGAAACGCTGTTGTTCCTTCTCGGCATTTTTCAGCTGCTCTTCAAGCACGGCAACCTGTTTTGGTGCATCGGGTAATCCGCTGAGCACGGCTTTGATCTGCGCTTCCAGTTGTTTTTTCTTCAGGTACAGTTGCGTGCTGTCCACATAGCCGATGAATTGCCCGGGCTGAAGGATCTGCCCTTCTTCGATCTTAAATTCTTTGATGGTTCCGGATGCTTCGGTGGAGACGATGGTCTCAACCGATTCAAAAGCGCCGGCGGCATCGAAATCATTTTTGTTGTTGTTGCAGGAACTGATCACAGCAACCAACGGAAGTACAAAAAATATTTTTTTCATCAATAAAAAAATTAATGGTTCTTTTAATTCTGCATTCCCGCTGTCTTTTGTTTTGAGCCGGAGAGGATTCGTTTTGTTTTTTCTTTTGTTCGTTCAGCGATCAGGTACATTACAGGAACCAGGATCAATGTTATGAAGGTTGCAAAGCTTAGCCCGAAGATGATCGTCCACGACAACGGTCCCCAGAAGGCAACACTATCGCCTCCGAAATAAATGTGCGGATTCAGTTCTGTGAACAGGGTCACAAAATCAATATTGAATCCGAGCGCAAGCGGGATCATTCCCAGGATGGTGGCGGTAGCGGTGAGCAGCACCGGTGTCATCCGGATCCGGCCGCCTTTGATGACGGCTTCCCGCAACGGCAGCCCTTGCTCCATCAGGTTATCGGTGAATTCGACGAGCAAGATCCCGTTCCGAACGACGATACCTGCCAGCGCAACGATCCCGATGCCGGTCATCACGATGGAAAGATCCATATTGAAAATGGCGAGGCCAAGAAGTACGCCGATAATACTTAGAATAATTTCCGAAAGTATGATCATTGTTTTTCCGAACGAATTGAACTGCACGACCAGGATCATCAGGATAATAAAAATGGAGATCATCAGCGCCCGCCCTAAAAAATTTGCCGCATCTTTTTGTTCTTCTTTTTCGCCGGTCAGTTCTGCTGTTACTCCTTCCGGCGTTTTAAAACCTTTCATGGCTGACTGCACGCTTGCCATTACTTTGTTTGCATTAAAACCGGAAAGCACGTTGGATGAAAGTGTGATGACCCGTTTCTGATTCTTTCTTTTTATTCCTCCGAACGTGCTTGTGTAATCCACATCTGCAAAAGCGGATAAGGGAACCTGGCGGATGGCGCCTCCCATATTCATATCACGATACGTGATCTTCAGGTTTCGCAGCTCATCAATGTTGTTTCGCTGATTCTCATCGTAGCGGAGCATGATGGGATAATCGTCATTCTCATCTTTATACCTGGAAATTTCTTTTCCATACACCGCATTGCGGATCTCCATGCCGATCTGCGCGGTGGATATTCCTTCGCGGTTGGCCCGTTCGCGGTTGATGTTGATCCGGATCTCCGGTTTATTCAGCAGAAGGTCTGATTTGATCTCTTCCACTCCCGAAACCTGTAGGGAATCCAGTCGTCTTTTCAATTTTTGAGAGGAAGCGATGAGGTCTTCAAACTTATCCCCGCTCACTTCAATGTTAATGGGCTTTTGAGTAGGAGGCCCGTTTGCTTCCTGATCGACCGCCATTTCAACTCCCGGAATTCCTTTGACTTCTTCCCTTATTTTTTCCAGGTAATCTCTTGTGGAAACGCCCTTCCTCATTCCATACTCAACAAAGGCAACGCCGATCTTTGCCTTATTGGAATAAACTCCGCGGTCGTCGCGGGCTTCGGAAGCGCCTATGGCCACATTCGTGATCACCGATTCAACGATGGGATTGTTCTCACCAATGACCTTGTAAATTCTATTCTCCAGGATTTTTGCAATGGAGTCCGTGGTCTCTGCTTTTGTTCCTACGGGAAGTGTCGCATACACATAAACAAAATTGGGATCACTTTTAGGAAAGAAAACTATTTTAGGATTTCGAAGGGCGGTTATCATTATGGACAGGATCAGCAAGGCGATCGTTCCGATCAGCACCTGGTAAGGGCGGTTCAGCGCCCAGTTCAGGAACCGCGCATATTGATTTTGAAAAGCAGGCCATACTTTTGTCTGAAAACTTTTAACCCAATTTTCAATAAAGAAACGGTAAAGCATATTCAAAAGAAGAAGAAGCAAAACAAGATTTCCCATTCCGAAAAACCGGGAGATATAAAACAGAGTGGCTAATGATAATAACACCAGTGTGGTTATTTTCGCTCCCTTGGTCCATTTGGATCTCAAGCCTGTTTTTTCTTCTGCTGGAGCGAGCAGGTGCGGTTTCATAAATGAAATTGCGAAAACCGGGTTGATGACATAGGCAACGACGAGTGACGCAAGAAGCGTGATGATCATGGTCACAGGCAGGTAGTGCAAAAATTTTCCGATGATGCCGGGCCAGAACACAAGCGGGATAAAAGGAGCCAGCGTAGTAATCGTGCCGGATAGTACGGGAAGAAAAATCTCCCCGGCTGCCTGTTTGGCGGCGGTTACGATATTCTTTTTTCCGTTATCAAACAAACGATGTGTATTTTCAATGACCACAATGGCATCGTCCACGACAATTCCCAAACCGAGCAGGAAGGCCATGAGTACCACCATGTTCATCGTAAAACCGATTCCGGGCAGAACAAGAAAAGCAATGAACATGGAAAGCGGCACGGATAAGCCGACAAACACGGCATTCGTAACACCCATGAAAAACATCAGCACAATGGTCACGAGAATAAATCCGATGATGATCGTGTTGATCAGATCGTGCAGCGTGCTGCGCGTTTGCCTGGATTGGTCGCCGGTGATCGTAACGATAAGGTCTTTGGGAAGTGAATTGGCTTTCATTTCATCAATGACCGCTTTTATCTTGTCAGACGCTTCGATCAGGTTCTCGCCGCCTCGTTTGATCACATTCAGTGTGATCACTTTTTTCTTGTTCAATTGCCCGAAACTTTCCTGCTCTTTAAAACTGTCTTTTATTTCTGCAACATCTTTCAGGTAAACCGTGGCTCCTGCCATCGAGTTGACGACCAGGTTCTTTATTGTCTCCACATCCTTGAATTCTCCGGAAACGCTGAGCGTTCTTTTCATTTCATCCATCGTAAGTGCACCGCCGGAAATGATCAGGTTCTCAGAAGCAACAGCGCGTTCAATGTCGCTCATGGTGAGTTTAGCCGCCTGCAGCTTGTACATATCCACGTTGATCTGTATCTCGCGTTCGGGCGCTCCCACCATGTCCGCCCGTGTAATTTCCTTCAGCGACTCAATTTTATCCTGAACATCATCGGCGTATTTTTTTAGCTGGCTGAGCTCGTAATCTCCGGCAATATTCACAAACAGTATGGGCATCTCTGAAAACTCCACTTCTACTACGCCGGGATCGGCAGGCAGATCTTTCGGCAGATCTTTTTTCGCTTTATCCACCGCGTCTTTTACTTTTTGCTTGGCAACCGAAACCTCCACGTTGGTATTGAACTCGACAATTACATTGGAAAAATCCTGAATGGAATTGCTGGTCATTTTTTTAATGCCGGAAATGGATTTTATTTGTTTTTCCAGTGGTTTCGTAACCAGGTTCTCAATGTCATTGGGCGAACTGCCCGGATATACCGTACTTACATAAATTGTAGGAATGATAATGTCGGGAAATTTTTCCTTTGGAATATTGATATAGGAAAAAATCCCGGCCAGGGTAATGAAAATAGTAAGTACGTAAATAGCGGTCTTATTGTCGATCGACCAGCTTGTCAGTTTGAATTCTTTGAATTTGTCCACAAAATATAATTTTAGTATTTAATGATCATTCCGTCTGTCAGATCTAAATAAGCAGCAGTAATAAGTTTGTCATTCTTTGACAAACCGGAAAGCACTTCGGCGCTGCCATTGCAGATCTCTCCTATTTTAATTTCTTTTTTCTGTGCAATGTTTTTTCCATCCTTTTTTCCAGCGACATAAACGAACTGCGCCTTTTCTGTCCGCTGGATCATATTGACCGGGATCACAATGGCTGAGTCTTTCTGGTAATCAATGATCTTTAGCACAACGATCATATTAGGATGATAATCCTGTTTATCCGATGAAAGCGCGGCCTCTGCGGTGAATGTGCGGGTTAAGTTGTTGATCACTTTCGCAGCATAGGTGATCGTTGAAGGAATTTCTTTGTTCAGGTCAGGGAAGAAAATCAGCGCATTATTTCCTTTTTTAACTTTTGATGCATACGTTTCAGAAACTTCTGCTTTTACTTTCAGGTTATTGAAGTTCACTACGCGGATGGAAGGCAAGCCGGGAATTAACGCCTGGCCTATTTTAATATCGATCGCATCCACGGCTCCGTTAATGGGAGATTTCAGTTTCATCATGTCCAACTGCTCGTTCAGCGTGGAGAGTTTTTTCTCAAGACTTTCTTTATTGTTCTTTGCTGAAAGATATTGAACCTCTGTTCCGATCTTCTGATCCCAAAGGCTTTTCTGTTTGTTGTAAAGATTGGTCGCAAAATCAAGGCCTGTTTTTAATTCCTCCATACTTTGAAGAAGCACGCTGTTATCCAGTTCGGCCAGGGTCTGTCCTTCGGTCACCTCGTCGCCTTCTTTCACCAGGATCCGGCTGACCACTCCTGCCATTTTTGAGCTAACGGCTACATTTTCATCGGCATCCACTCTTCCCTGTATTTCAATGAAGTGTTTGAACGGCTGAGGAGTTACAGTTATTACGCCGACTTCTTTTTCTTTTCCTGCGGTTGAATCTCCTTCCGCTGCAATGGCAGCTTCCAGTTTGGAGATCTCTTCCTTCAGCGCAGCCTGCTTCTCTTTGAGTTTATCCAGTTGAGCTTTCTTGTCGGAAGAAGAGCATGCCGCTAAGAGCGAGAGAACGATCATTATCGAGAGAATCTTTTTCATAAATACCATGTATTAGATTTATTTTTATTTAATAACTCCATTTGCTTTATCGTAATCTACTTTTGCAACCAGCGCATCGAACAGGGCGCTGAAATAATTGGTTTGCGCTTCTTTCAATGCGGTTTCTGCAGTTGTTACTTCAAGATTAGATCCGATCCCTTGTTCGTATTTAATTTTTGAAACCTTATAAACCTCTTCGGCAAGCTCAATATTTTTCTTTTGATTGTCAAGCGTGGAAGATGCATTCTGCAGGTTGATCTGCGTGCTTGCTCTTTCCATATCGATGGCTTGTTGTACGGATTTTAAATTATTATCCGCTTTAAGTAAATTTAATTTAGCCTGCTGAATGCGGTAATTTTTTTGCAAGCCGTCAAAGATCGGAACGTTGATCGTTCCTCCTATCACTACAGTTGGATACCATGGCTTTTTTGCGAAAATATCGAATTGGCTACGGTATGCATTTTCACTTGCGCTTCCATAAAGAACTGCAGTTGGCAGGTAGCTCATTTTATTTCGCTTGAGATCCAACTGGGCGATATTTTTCTGCGTTTCAAAAAGAGAATATTCGATCCGTTTTCCGTAATCGAATTTATCAGCCGCAACATCAGGCTGAAACTTTACATCTTCTAGTTTATCGGTAAGTGCAAGTGTTGCGGATTGATCCATTCCCATCTGGAATTTTAAAAGAGAAGATCCCAAGCCAAGCAGGCGCTGAAGTTTTTCTTTTTCAACCTGCAGATTATTATACGTAACGGTGATCCTGTCAACATCGATTTTTTCCACGAAGCCATTTTCATTCAATGCTTTTGTATCGTCCATTAATTTTTTAATTCGTTCAATGTTTGCATCCATCGTTTTGATGCGCTCATTGTTTATCAGAACGGAATAATAGGCTTTGGTAACTCCAACCGAAACATCGATCTTTGTTCGCTGCGTAGCCTTGCGGGTAAGATCAAGGTATGTTTTCGTTGCCTGCAATCCAACAAGATAATCGCTGCTGAAAAGAAGCTGCGAGGCGCTGATACCTGCTGATGCATTGTATTGTGTTCCGAATTTGACGGGCATTCCATCGCCGGCAACGTATGGAAAAAGCGGATGGAGTCCGAAATATCCCTGGTTGATCCCGACGACAGCCGGGGTGATGAAATCCGGCAATACAGTTGTTGGGATATCTGCAAAATCCTTTACATCAAAGCTGCCGCTTATTTGCGGAAGGCCGATCCCAACCGTTTCTTTTACTTTTTCGCTTGCGATCTTTTCATCGTACGATGCGTTTTGAAGCTGGAGCTGCGTCTTCATTGCAAAATCGATCGCCTGCTGGAGCGAGAAGGAATATTTTCCTGTGTCCCTCGGAGTTTGAGCCGTGCAAATGTGCGAGAGCCATAAAAATGAAATGGTTGCAACAATTTGTAATTTGTAATTTGTAATTTGTAATTTTTTCATAACTATTCGTCTTCAGTGATTTGTTTGTGTTTGTTAATGAGTTTATGCCCTTTCAATGTGCAGATCCCGTAAAGGAAATGTTCGAACAAGGTAAGCTGCACCTGCGCAACATTAAATTTATCGATCGGGAATATGGAATTATTCATGGCCATATCGATTTCTTCCAAACGAAGCTTTGCCAGCACAATAATGTTAATGTCCGCGCGGTAAAGTTCCTGTTTGATTCCCCGCTCCAGGTTTTTCTGGATCATCTCCGCAACGTGTTTTTCCCTGAAATCCCGCAGCTGCTGCCAGGCATGCGGATAATATTTCTGCAGTTCAAAAAATAATTTCGGATTCATTTGCTGGATCATGGCCCGCAAATGTTTCATCACGCAGAAGATCTCATCAATGGCGTTGTGCGCCGATTTGCAGACGTGTTCAAAAGCGCCGGAGTTCCGGTCGACAAATGTCTTTGCAAATTCACTCAGCAACTCATCTTTGTCTTTAAAGAAGTTGTAAATAGTTTTTTTGGACATGCCGAGGTGTGACGCAATATCATCCATCGTTACGCTCTTCACGCCGTAGCGGAAGAAAAGTTCTTCGGCCGATTTCAGTATGTGTTCTTTGGTATCCATTGTGGGGTGCAAAACTATGGAAACTATTTACATTTCTATAGTTTCCATGAACTTTTTTCTTGCTTTTAATCAAGGAATTAAGCAGTTAGTGGTTTTTAGTTGGGTAGTTTTAGTTGTTTAGTTTCTGGTTTTAATTCCAGCACCTGGCCGAAAGAACCGATTAACTACTACAAATAACAGATTCAACCATGACCAATCAACCATTAACTACAAGAAGCCCTAAAAAGATTATTTTTGTGAGGAGTTATACCTTATTATATATGAAACAGACAAAAGTCTCAGAATTGTTAAAATCCGCCAAATTCGGCCATGAGGTGACCGTAAAGGGCTGGGTACGTACCAAACGCGAAAGCAAATCCATTGCATTTATCGCAGTGAACGACGGTTCAATTATCCATAACATACAAGCAGTTGTTGAAGTAAGCAAGTTCGACGCAGAACTGCTGAAGTCCATTTCTACCGGAGCCTGTGTGGCCATCACGGGAACATTGGTTCAATCGCAGGGTAAAGGACAATCGTCTGAGATTCACACGAATAAAATTGAAGTAATTGGAACGGCAGATGAAAGCTACCCGCTCCAGAAGAAAGGACATACACTGGAATACCTCCGGGAGATCGCGCACCTGCGTCCGCGTACAAACACATTCGGTGCGGTGCTGCGCATCCGCCATCATCTTTCATTCGGCATTCATAAATTTTTTAACGATAAAGGATTTTTTTACCTGAATGCGCCCATTATCACCGGTTCGGATGCGGAAGGTGCTGGGGAGATGTTCCATGTTACAACATTAAACCTGGAAAATCCTCCGAAGAAGGAAGGCAAAATAGATTTCGAGAAAGATTTTTTCGGAAAGGAAACCAATCTTACGGTTTCCGGCCAGCTCGAGGGAGAAGCCGCTGCAACCGGCATCGGGCTCATCTATACGTTCGGCCCAACGTTTCGCGCGGAGAATTCAAACACGCCGAGGCACCTCGCTGAATTCTGGATGATCGAACCTGAAATGGCTTTTTACGATATCCATGATAACATGGACCTGGCGGAAGAGATGCTGAAATATTTAGTGAAGTACGCGCTGGAAAAATGTATTGATGATCTTACCTTTCTGAATACGATGTATGATAAGGAATTGCTGAACCGATTGAATATGGTTGTCAATTCGACTTTCAAACGCATCGCGTACACGGAGGGAATTGAAGTGCTGGAAAAATCAGGACATAAATTTGAATTTCCGGTTAAATGGGGAATCGACCTTCAGCGCGAACATGAAAATTATTTGGTGGAACATTTTAAAGTTCCTGTCATCGTTACAGGATATCCGAGAGAGATCAAAGCATTTTACATGAAACAGAACGAAGACGGAAAAACCGTTCGTGCCATGGATGTTTTGTTTCCCTATGTCGGAGAAATAATCGGCGGATCGCAGCGTGAAGAGAATTATGATAAGCTGCTCGCGCGGATCAAAGAGATGAAGATCAAAGAAGAAACGTTGTGGTGGTATCTTGAACTACGGAAGTTCGGAACCTGTCCCCATGCCGGATTTGGTTTAGGATTGGAACGCTTAGTGCTGTTTGTCACCGGCATGCAGAACGTGCGCGATGTGATCCCTTTCCCGAGGACTCCGAAGAATGCGGAATTCTAATGTAATTTTTATCTTTGTGTTGGTTAAAAACAAAAATGAATAAACAGCAACATATCACCTATTGGCTGGAGAGCGCATAGAAGGATTGGGAAGTAATGAATTACCTGATGAAGGGAAGAAAATATGTTCACGCTTTGTTCTTCGGACATTTGTATTTGGAAAAACTTGCCAAAGCATTATGGGTGAAAAATAATAAGGAAAATTATCCTCCCAAGATTCATAACCTGGTGCGGATACTCGAACTATCAGAAATAAAATTGGAAGATAATGATATGGAGTTCTTGGATATTCTAAATTGGTTTCAGATTGAAGGAAGGTATCCCGATTATGTAAACAACCTCGTTAAAGAAACAACAAAACATTTGGCAGAGCAGTATATAAAACAAATTAAATCCATCACAAAATGTCTAAAAGAGAAACTGCAATAGAAATCGTAAAGAAATACATTCGTTATTGCAGCATGCTGAATGTTCATATTGATAAAGCCATAATGTTTGGCTCCTATGCCAGCAATTCTTTTTCAAAATATTCAGACATTGATGTGGCGCTGGTATCTGACGACTTTACCGATTTCCCTCTTGCCGACCGCAAAAAAATTGTGAAGGCGAACATTCATTTCTCCATAATAGAACCACACACCTTTTCAAGAAAGTATTTTTCAAAAGGCGACCCCTTTATCAGCGAAATAAAAAAAACGGGCATTGAAATCAAAATGTAAGTTTTTTGAAAACAGAAGTAGAAACCCTTTTGAAAAAATAATGACCAATGTTCGCGATGTCATCCCGTTCCCGCGAACGCCGAAGAACGCAGAGTTTTAAAAACAACGAGCGGGGAGGTTTACATCAATTCAATCCTTACCTTTGTAAAAAGATAGTTTAAAAAATATTTATAATGAAAAAACAAACTGCATTAAATACCATCAATGAGTTTCCCAAAGAGTTTAATCTTGAGGAATTGCTTGAGCGGCTTATATTCATAGAGAAAGTGGAACACGGTATTGCTCAGGCCAAAAGCGGAAAGACCACCGAACACAACAAGGTAGTGGAAAGTTTCAGAAAAAAATGGTCAAAATAAACTGGACACCACTTGCACAGAACGATCTTCGGGAAATTGAAGGATACATTGCTCAGGATTCGCAGGCATATGCTGTCATTACCATTGAAAAAATATTTACCAGGACATCCATTCTTGCAAAGCACCCGAAAAGCGGAAGAGTGGTTCCCGAATTTGAAAACGAGAATATCCGGGAATTGATCGAAGGCAATTACCGGATCGTTTACTATATACTAAACAGCAAAGAAGTGATCATTTCCCGTGTGCATCACGCGGCAAGATTGCTGAAATAAAAAGCAGAATAAATTTAACAAACGGCCAACATACGCGGCGCGATCCCGTTCCCGCGAACGCCGAAGAATGCCGGGTTTTAACTATGAGCGAAATCAATAAAATGAAACGAGAACTTAAAACACAGCGATGGATCTTTGTTATCAGCAGCGCAGTAATAGTAGCAGGAGTGATACTGATTTTTCGTGGAGAATATTCAGAATTCTTTTTAAAGGCAAACTGGGGATCAGGGAGAGCAATATTTAAAAATCCTTTTTCGGTATTTTTTTTGCTGGCGGGTGTGATGTTGTTTTTCTCAGCAAGAAATATTGCCAGACTGACTTCTAAAATCTCAGGCCACAAAGACGCTAAGACACGAAGAACGCACTAAGAAAACCAACTTCGTGAAGCTTTGTGCCTTTGAGCCTTAGTGGCGAAAGTATTTTTGAGATAGCTTCCAGATAAAAAAAAATTATTCGTAGATTCGTAACGATTCGTTATTCGTAACCATGTTAAGGCAAACTCTCCAGCAAAAACTTCTTCAGAAGCTTTCACCGGCGCAGATCCAGCTGATGAAACTGCTGCAGCTGCCCATTACGTCACTCGAGCAGCGCATCAAAGAAGAGATGGAAATAAATCCGGCGCTGGAAGACAGTGCGGATGCCGAGGAAGAATTGTCAAGCGAAGAAAATGAAAATGAAGAGTCCGACGAAATAAAAGAAGAAGGAGAAGAAACCACTAACGAAGACGATGAAAAAGCAGCCAAAGAAGAATTCTCGCCTGAAGATTATTTTGATGACGACGATGATATCGCTTACTACAAATTGCAGGTAAACAACAAAGGCAAGGACGATGACGACCGTGAGATGCCCATGGCATCAACAGTGAGTTTCCAGGAAACACTTACCGTGCAGCTTCAAAACCTGGAACTTTCCGAACAGGAGCACATCATTGCCGAATATTTACTCGGTTGTATCGACGAAGACGGTTATATCCGCAGGGAACTTGCTTCTGTGGTGGATGACATCGCCTTTTCTCAGAACGTCACTACGACCACCGAAGCGCTCGAAGCCGTTCTGAAAATGATACAGGATGAATTCGAACCGGTAGGGATCGGCGCGCGGAATCTCCAGGAATGTTTGAAGCTGCAGCTCGAGCGGAAAAAATGGACCGAGCCGCGCGGATTTGCGTTGAAGATCATTGAAGACCAGATGGAAGAATTCTCCCGAAAGCATTATTCAAAAATCGCAAAACATTTTAATGTGGATGAAAGCAGTCCTGAGCTGAAAGCTGCGCTGGATGAAATACTGAAACTGAATCCGCGCCCCGGCGGTTCGGCAAGAGACGGACAGAAATCCATGATCACGGTAATTCCCGATTTCATTCTTTTCAATAACAACGGGGTGCTGGAAATTACGCTTAACTCGCGTAACGCTCCTGATCTTCGCGTTAGCAATGTATATCAGCAGATGCTGAATGAATATTCCCGCCGCAAGGACAAAACAGGAAT
>JAHEYJ010000058.1 GCA_023251675.1 Bacteroidota bacterium | reverse complement strand
CGTGTTTTCAGTTACAGAAATATCCTCATAGTTTACCTTTTTTGTTCCGGGGTAATAGCGTACGTTCTCCAGCAGCGCCCCCGGGCGGATAGCATTGAATATCTGCGGCTCTTTTTCTTCAGTGAGGTTCACGCATTTCGCATAGCAGCCTCCTTCAAAATTGAAAATTGTTTTTTCGGCCCATCCGTGTTCATCGTCGCCTATCAATCCGCGGTGAGGGTCGGCAGAGAGCGTTGTTTTTCCGGTTCCGCTCAAGCCAAAGAAGATAGCGGTGTCGCCTTTCTTACCGATGTTGGCAGAACAGTGCATGGATAAAACGCCTTTTTCGTGAGGAAGAATGTAATTCAACAAAGTGAAAATTCCTTTTTTGATCTCTCCGGTATACCCGCTTCCGCCGATAAGAATTATTTTCCTGGTCAGGTTCAGCATAGTGAAATTATGCTGGCGTGTGCCGTCTTCAGCGGCTACCGCGTGGAACCCGGGGGCGTTAATGATCGTCCATTCCGGATTAAAAGAAGCCAGTTCCTCTTTCGTCGGGCGCAGGAAAAGATTATTTGCAAAAAGATTGGACCACGGAAGTTCGGTTACAACGCGAACGGATAGTTGATAATTTTTGTCTGCACAGGCATAGGAATCGCGAACATAGATTTTCTTTCCAGAAAGATATTTGGCTACTTTATTATACAGCGCATCAAATTTTTTAGAGTCGAATTTAAAATTCACATCGCCCCACCAGATCGTGTCTTTGGTTTTATCATCAAGCACTACAAATTTATCTTTCGGTGAGCGCCCTGTAAATTCCCCGGTGTCGACAGTAAGAACTTTTTTGTCGGTGAGTTCGCCCTGTTTCAGGCGTAATGTTTCTTCAGTAAGCTGGGCCGGTGTTAAATTCCACTGCGCATCCGCATGGTTAATGCCGATTGTGTTGAGCCATTTTTGTCCGTCTGTATTATTCGCTTTCATGATTTTAAATTTAGGAAGCGAAACTAAAGAAATCAATAAAAACGGAATATGATTTTACTCAATGTTTATGAACACAATCGGAATTTTCATTGATATGAACAAGGGTTGATTTGCTGAGCAATTCTTTGGCTTTTTTTACGAAATCTGCCTGTTCGGCGGTGGATAACTCAGAAAGTTTTAAACAATAATCTTTTTCCCCTTCACGTCCCCAGTGGGTAGGTTCATAAGCGATTTTTTTAGGATATGCAGAAAGAAGCTTTTCAAAATCCTCGTTTCCTTTCAGATCGATTCCAGAAGAAACGCTGTAAAAGGATACGACCAGCCGGTATGAATCTCCTGTAGCAGGGATAATGGCGGAATCCCAATTGGTATTGTCGCAATTGCCATTTTCTTTCTGGTGAACAAGTTTTGATCCGGTAAGCAATGTTTTTGCTTTTGAAACAAATTCATTCTGTTCAGCAGGCGTAAGTTCTTTTAATCCCAAGCAATAATCTACTTCACCTTCACGGCCATGGTGTTTGGGTTCGTAAGCAATTTTTTTAGAATAGGAATCGAGAAATTTTACAAACGCATCATGTGTTTTGAGATCAATGCCTTCACCTATACTGTAAAACGAAACTACAAAACGCATTTTATCATCCTTTGGCAAAGAAGCAGATGGGTTGGTTTCGTTGGAATTATTTCCTGAGGGGTTGACTTGTTGATTTGTTGATTGCGTTGTTTGGGAGGTTGCAGCAGAGTTATTCTGTGGTTGAGCAGTGCTGTAGGAGGTAGCAGAGGTAGTTGTGTTTTTCTTGTTTTTACATGAAATAAATGCAACTAAGATGACGATTATTACTGCCAGTTGAATGTTTGGTTTCATATTTTATTATTTGAATTATTTTCAGATTTAAAACCAGCATAAGAAAGCAGTAACCATGCCAGTATGAAACTTATTCCTCCGAAGGGAGTAATGGCGCCGACCCATTTAAGATCTTCATTGCTTATTCCTAATAAAGGACGAAGTGCGAGAAAGTAAAGTGAGAAAGAAAAAAGAATGATTCCGGTGATAAATAGAGCAGAAGAGTAGTTCAGCAGTCTGGAAGGAATTTTTTCAGAAAGAAGAGCAACAAGAATCAGCGCAAGTGTATGGAAGAACTGGTACCTGACCGCTGTTTCAAAGGTCTGCAGGTTCTCAGCCGGAATTTTTTCTTTTAACAGGTGAGCGCCCATTGCTCCGAAGGCAACGCAGAATGCGCCTGAAATTCCGGCGATGATGATATTATTTTTAGGTTTTTTCACAATTAGGCAAATGTAAAAAAATCCTGATTGATTGTTATCGATTACCTTTGCCGCTAATGCTCAGGAACCTTTTCATATCGATCCTTCGCCAGTATTTCTTCTGGATGATCTTCTTTTTTATTTGCAGGACCATTTTTATTGTTTACAATTATGATGAAATTAAAATGATCGAGTTCGGGGAGATCATGGCTGCTTACTGGAACGCCTTTTATCTCGATACGTCCATGGCCTCTTACCTCCTTGCCTTTTCTTTTCTGGTGATCGCTGTTTATGCTTTTTTTCCTAAACGAATGATTGCCATCCTTCATCATATTTATGTCGGTATTATCCTGTTCTTATTTTCGATCATCACCGTTACTGAACTGGAAACATATGATGAATGGGGGACAAAACTTACAGTGAAAGGGTTGCGTTTTCTGCAGCATCCATCGGAGGTGATCAATTCTACTTCGACGAAGTTCCTATTCTTCGGATTTCTTTTTGTTGGTTTGCTTACCTGGTTTGGAATGTTCCTCTATAAGCAACTATCTCCTTTACGCATTTTTCAAGATCCACTAAAAACAAAACTGATCTATAGGCTGGGAAGCTTAATAGTTTTTTTAGCGGTGGTCCCGGCAGCGATCGGATTGGGTTTGCGCGGAGGATGGCAGCAGATTCCCATTCAGCAAAGTGATGCGTACTTTTCCAAACATAATGTTTTGAATCTGGCATCTGTTAATTCCGGCTGGAACCTGGGGCAAAGTATCTGGGAGAACCGGAAATACATGGAAGGCAATCCGTATATTTTTTATCCGCAGGAAGAAGCAAAAAAAATCGTCGCCGGACTTTATAAAACAGAAAAAGATACAACTGTTCTTTTCCTGAAAACACAAAAGCCGAATGTTGTACTCGTGATCCTTGAAAGCTGGTCGGCGGATATGATAAAATCTATAGGCGGATATGACCGTGCTGCCGTTCATTTTGATGAACTCGGTTCTCAGGGAATTATGTTCGACAGTGTGTATGCCAGCGGCGATCTTTCCGACCAGGGAATGACCTCCATCTTCAGCGGATTTCCGGCTTTGCCTGCCGCTAATTCGATCATTGCCCAGCCGGGAAAATACAATCACCTTCCTTGTCTGAACAACGAGTTTCACCAACTTGGATATCATTCATCGTATTTGTTTGGCGGACAACTCAGTTATGGAAACATAAAAGCCTATATCTACTACAATAATTTCGAACGCATTCTGGAAGGAAAAGATTTTGGCAGTGAGGTCCCCCGCGGCAAATTAGGAGTGCATGATCAATATTTGTATGCGCGACAGTTGCAGGAGTTGAAAAATGAAAAGGAACCTTTCTTTGCTGCCATGTTCACTGCCAGCAGCCATTCGCCGTACGATATGCCCATGGAGGAGAAAGACAAAGTGAAATGGGGCGACGATGAAACGGATTATGTGAACTCCATCCGCTATGCCGATCAGAAATTATTTGAGTTCATTCAGAATTCAAAAAAAGAAAAGTGGTACGACAACACGCTTTTTATTTTCATTGCCGACCATAGCCACCGTTCACCTCGCCATTGGATCCAGCAACAGCCGGAGTACAGAAGAATACCAATGATGTTCTATGGGAATGTGATCAAGGATGAGTTTAAAGGATATCGGAATAAAAAAGTTTGTTCACAGCTTGACCTGGCGGCAACACTTTTACACCAGCTTGGTTTATCTTCTGATAAGTACGCGTGGAGCAAGAATCTTTTCAATCCGCACACACCGGAGTTTGCTTATTACGAAACGTACGATGGATTTGGATTTGTCCGGCCGAAGCAATATTTGGTTTACTCCCATCCCGGAAATAATTACCTGTTTGAAAAAACAATTTCTCCTGAAGAAAAATTCCGCCTGGAAAAAGAAGGCAAAAGTTTCCTTCAGGCCATGTTCCAGGAATATTCCGACTATTGACAACTGCGCCGGCTGAATCTATTGCAAGATGAATAGCAATATTTTTTTTAGAATATCATTTCGGCATTAACATGATTTTTCCGCTGCTCTGTGATTTTCCGGCGTGAATCGTGTAGAAATAAATTCCGGGCGTAACTTTTGTTCCGCTTTCGTTCCTTCCATCCCAAACTACAGAATAGGTCCCGGCCGGATTATATTGAGAAATAATATTTTTCACTTCGCTTCCGTAGATATTGTAAACCGAAATGGAAACATCGGCGGGTCGGTTGAGCTCATATCCGATCCGTACATATTCACTGAACGGATTCGGATACGAATATGATGAAACATACGAACCAGAAATTTCGTTCACGGAAGTTGCTGCCGGATTGAGCAGCGTATCGTTTGCGAATAAACTGCCGATGTTAATGGTTTCATCACCTGCCTGATAGACAAGATACATGAAGGAGTCAAAAAGCATTTCGTTGGTCGTGCTGGTTCCGGCAGTAACCAATTGAGGAGGACTGCTCGGATTGTTCGGATTATTTGTGGTATTGTCAAACAAGTGGCTTGATTTAAGCGTGTACCCAACCGGTATTTTTACAAGGTTTGGAAACGTATAAAATCCCTGCCAGTTGAAATCCCATTTGTTGATACGGATGAGCGGGATCGTAGTCGTTCCATTGTCGGCATTTACGAGCATCGATTTGCAAATAAGATGCGAATGAGGAAAAGTGGAATAAACGGAAATTGGAACGGTCAATCCTCCGCTGCTGGGGTATTTTGCTGTGAACGTAGTGGTTGTATTGGCAGGGATTGCCATGCTCCAATTCTGTAACGGCGTTGTGACAAACACATTTCGGATCCCGGTCGCAGTTACAGGATAAAAATAAAAACGGATCTGTGTGCTGTCCTGCTGCCCTGCCGTTCCGGAAGGGTAATGGATCTGCAAAACAATTTTTGAACCTGCTTTTAGCCGGATGCCCATCTTTAAAGGAGCTTGCCCCGGAAAAATGGTAGGAGCTGCTCCGGGTGCAAAAACACCCAGGTCAAAACTACCCGGTTCAGTAAAACATCCGCCTGAAAGATCGCTGCTGACACTTCCTGTCGTATCCACTTTTATTACCACGTGATGAACGATCGAGGCGTTGCCCGGCACTACTTCATAGGCGCGGATGATCCGGTCGGCAGCTAATCCTGTTGGAAGCGCAAAACAATCATACGCATCCACAGAAGAAGCATTGCTCGTAAATGCGGGGATCTTCAGAATGAGATCGGGTGTGCCGTAAAGTTGATATTGCGTATAGGTCGGCGCTGGCGGAGCAAGCGTGGTATCTCCTTTCTGCGCGCCGGAACTGATCCAGTTCAGGATGGTATTTTTTTCTGAAGCCGTAATAATTCGCTCGTGAAAAAAACGCGTGTACGTTGTGTCGGGCGACCACGGCGGCATTTTTCCGCTGTTCAGGTCAGCCTGGATGGAGGTTGTCCACGGCAGCGTTTCGCTGTAGTTCATCATGGACTGCGGGTGCTGGTTCTCATGATGACAGGAAGTACAGCGGCTGTAAAAAATCCCTGCTACGTCTTTGTAGGTAAGTTGTGCTTTTGAGAAAAAAGAAATGAAAGCGAACAACAAGAAAACAAACGAATGTTTCTTCATTGGTATGGGGGTTTTAGAATGTACGAGGCAATTTACAATGCCAAATGTAAGTAAAAAATAATTGTTAAAAGAATTTTTATTGGACCAGTTATTAAGGATTCTCTGACAACCATTGATTTTTTACAGAGATAGCTTCTTCACTATCTTCGCAAACTTTATGTTCACAAAAAATTTCAGCGAACACTTTCGCAAGACACTATTGCTGGCCTGGCCGGTTTGCCTGAGCAACCTTGGCAATGTGATGGTGGGCGTGGTGGATGTGGCGATGGTGGGAGGGATCAAAGAGGATGTCTTCGGCTATAGCGGAACCACGGCGCAGGCGGCGATCTCATTGGCCAACAGTGTTTATTTCCTGGTGCTGGTCTTCGGATTGGGCGTTGCTTACGGAGTAACCCCGCTGGCTGCCGAAGCCGACAGTTCAGGCAACCTTGATGAAAATAAAAAACTGATCAACCATGCGCTGATTGTCAATGTGGTGGTGAACATAATTTTATTTTTGTTTCTGCTCGCTGCATCGCCGGTGCTTCATTTTCTTGATCAGCCGAAAGATGTGGTGAAATTGGCCATTCCTTATCTCAATGTCATGATGCTTGGAATGATCCCGCTGGCGGTGTTCGCTTCGTTCAAACAATTTGCCGAAGGGCTTTCCTTCACACGCTTTGCCATGATTATCACGATCGGCTCCAATCTTTTGAATGTTCTGCTGAACTATATTTTGATCTACGGCAAATGTGGTTTTTCACCTATGGGGATGATGGGCGCCTGCTGGGCGACTTTTTATTCGCGGCTGGTAATGGCCGTTGCCATGTTCCTGTATTTTTATTACGACCGCCATTTTAGAAAATACCGCGAAGCGTTAGTATTCAGGAATATTTCGTTCGCCCGCATGAAACGGATCTTCAGCATCGGCGCTACGTCCGGTCTGCAGTGGGTGTTTGAAGTGGGCGCGTTCGCATTTGCGCTGGTGATGATCGGCTGGATCGGAAAAAAAGAACAGGCGGCGCACCAGATCGCATTGCAGATGGCATCCATGACGTACCTGATCGCAAGCGGGATCAGCGCTGCAGCCAGTGTGCGTGTGGGGAATCAGTTAGGGGTGAAGAATATTTCTTCGCTTCGCGAAGCGGTGTTCAGTGCGTTCACCATGGTGATCATCGCGCAGGGATTTTTTGCGGTCTTATTTGTTTCATTGCGGTTCGTTCTTCCTTCCATCTTCAACCACGAACCCGATGTGCAGGCAATTGTCTCTTCCTTATTATTAATTGCCGCTTTGTTTCAGATTTCTGACGGAATCCAGATCGTGGGGCTGGGCGTGCTGCGCGGAATAAAAGATATTGTTGTCCCCACGTGGATCACACTTCTTTCGTATTGGATCATTGGGTTGCCCTGCTGCTATTTGCTGGCATTTAAATTCGATCTCGGTGTGCAGGGGATCTGGCTCGGACTCACCGTTGCCCTTACGCTGGCAGCAATTCTACTTTTCCTCAGATTTAATTTTGTGACGAAGCGGATGACTATGCAATAGTTTTCGGAGAGAATTAAGAATAATAATTTTTAACTTCTATTTCCCTGCTCACCCGCTCGATGGAAGCATGATAGATGAGCGCAAAGGTTTTGTCTTTCATAAATTCAGCAAGCTCGGGCTGCAATGCTTCGGCTTTATCGGATAGTTCCACCATCTTTTTAAGATTGGTAATATTATTCGGATCGGTTTTCTGCACACGTATCATTTCAATGAACTCGTCCATCCATTTTCCGTAACGCATCATGAACTCCTGCTGCTTCGGATCTAATTTTTTGATCTCCGTTTTGTCAATAAAAGCAGCCAGTACACTTTTGCTTGCCAGTGTAGCGCCGGCAGTTAAGCCAAGAAGTTTCAGGAAGCCTCTGCGTGAATTTTCTTTTTCTGACATATTTTATGGGGGTTTAAATTCATTGTCAAATTACTTGCATCTGCATTCTCTATTTCCTTATTCCTTATTCCTTATTCCTCCTGCCTTACTTATGACCTTCAATATATTTATTCAGATCATCGATGCTTGACTCAAACTGAAAGGCATCGTTGAGTTTGAAATAATTTCCTGGGTCAAATGTTTTTCCCCAGGCGAATTTGGCGAAATCCAATTTGGTGTTCTCAAAATCAAACAGCTGCATGACTTCTTTTACCTGTGATGAAAGCATGCAGTTGGAGCCCAGGATCTGTTTTGCTACGGTGAACTTGCTGTCCTCAAATGATTTTGATTTGATGCTGGCTTTTGCGCTTTCAAAATCTCCAGGCGCCATGGGCCAGTTGCAGTTATTCGGTCCGTTATAGCCGGGAAGTACATATACATTGCCCCCGTTTGGAGCAGCTCCGCTGTTTGTTGTTGTAGAAGAAGTAGTGGTTGTCGATGTCATTGTAGAAGTGCTGGTGGAAGTTGCGTTCATGTTCGGATCATTCACATTCACGTTCATATTAATACCAACTCCATTCATATTCACGCCAACATTCATATTATTACCTGCAGGAGCCGCTCCGGTAGTAGTAGTAGAAATAGTGGTGGTAGTGGATTCAGTGACCGGTGGAGGAGTAGCTGAATAAACGATAACGGTTTGTCCTGCCGGAGGAGCCGTCTGCACGATCTGCGCGCCGCTTCGGGGTTTGATCTTATAAACATCGCCTTTCTTCACCACTGCGTATGTGAATTCCCATCCTTGTTTTTTCTCTCCTTCCCACATGAAATATATCTTCTGGTCAACATCCGGCAATTTGCCTCCGTCAAAAATAACTTTTGCAGTGACCATGGGCTGCATCAATCCTGTAACTTTCACATTGGTTTCAGGTTTTGGATTTTGTTTTACGCCGTCAATGACCACGTAGAAACGTTCGCCCTGTTCGCTGAAGAGAACGAGGTCGTTCTGAGCAAAGAGATGCTGAAACGAGTTCAGCATGACAATAGAAAAAGTTAAGAATGGTAGAATTTTTTTCATTGGATTGGTTTTTAAAGATTAGTTCCGAGCAAGACAATTGTTATGCCATAAAATCGTATGCAAAAGTAAAACTTTTAACTTCGCCGGATGAATAGGTATAAGGTATAAAGTATAAGGTATAGGAATAGCCTGTTAATCTTCAATTTAATTCTCGTTCCTATATCTTATACCCTATACCCTATAACTTTTATCTTTCGATATGAAAAACATTCTTCTCATCGGTGCCGGGCGTTCCGCTTCCACCCTGATTAAATACCTTCTGGATCATTCTCAAAAAGAAGCATGGAAGATCACGGTTGCTGATCTATCGGTTGAACTGGCAAAGCAAAAAACAGGAAACCATCCGAATGCGTTTCCAATTGCATTTGATATTAATAATGAAGGACAGCGGGTGAATGAGATATCGAAAGTAGATCTTGTAATTTCCATGCTGCCTGCTACGATGCATTTACCGGTTGCAAAAGAATGTTTGAAGCAAAAGAAACATCTTGTTACCGCAAGTTATGTTTCAAAGCCGATGAAAGAGCTGGATGCGGAAGCAAAAAAGGCGGGAGTGATATTTCTGAATGAATCCGGATTGGATCCCGGGATCGATCATATGTCGGCCATGAAAGTGATCAACGAAGTGAAAGCAAAAGGCGGAACCATGGTCACATTTAAATCGTATTGCGGCGGACTGGTGGCGCCTGAATCAAATGACAATCCGTGGGGATATAAATTTACTTGGAGTCCGCGTTCGGTAGTAGTGGCCGGACAAACAGCCGAAGGCGCCGGTGCAACAGCACAGTTTCTGAAAAACGGAAAATCAAAATATGTTCCTTACTCAAGACTGTTTTCAAGTATTGAAACGATCTCGGTCGATGGCTTGGGAAAATTCGATGCCTATGCCAACCGCGATTCGCTTTCTTATATGGAACTTTACGGATTGCAAAATGTAAAGAACATGCTTCGCGGCACCCTTCGTATGCCCGGTTACTGCCGTGCCTGGAATGCATTTGTACAACTGGGACTTACCGATGATAATTGCAAAATTCCGGATTCGGCAGAAGCAACGTATGCGCAACTGATCGAATCGTTTCTTCCCGAATCCAAAGGCGGTTCTTTAAAAAAGAAAATGGCAAAGTTTCTTAAAGAAAAAGAAACGTCACCGGTAATGAAAAAACTGGACTGGCTTGGGATCTTTAAGGATCAGAAGATAAATCTGCCCAATGCATCTCCGGCAGCGATCCTTCTTGACCTGCTGATGAAAAAATGGAGTTTAAAACCGCAGGACAAGGATATGGTGGTGATGAAGCATGAGTTTGAGTACAGCCTCACCCCTCATTCCTCCCTCCCTGGGGAGAGGGGACGCAAGGGGAGAGGCCGCATTACTTCATCGCTCGTTGTGATCGGAGATGACCAGGTGAATACGGCTATGTCAAAAACCGTAGGACTGCCGCTGGGAATTTCTACAAAACTTATTCTGAACGGAAAAATAAACCTTACCGGTGTCAGGATCCCGACGGTGAAAGAAATTTATGATCCCGTTCTTGCTGAACTTGAAAATTTAGGAATACGATTCATCGAAAAAAATATTTAATCATAAATTGCTCAGTTTATGGTTTTTAGTCAGTTGGTTATAGTTTTTCAGTTATTAGTTGTGGTTCGCATCCGAACTAAAACCAAAAACTAATCAACAATAACTCAAAACCAGTAAACAATAAACTAATACGTAAGTTCTGTGTAAAATCAATTTAGAAAATGAAACTATTCGTTAAAAACATCCATCCTGACGTGAACGAAGTAGAGCTGGAAAGCCTCTTTGCCGTTTACGGTGAAATTCTATCCACAAAGATCATTTATGACCGTGCCGACTGGTCGTCAAAAGGATTCGGATTTGTGGAGTTTGAAAAAAAGGCCGATGCCCTCAAAGCAATAGAAACACTTAACGGAAAAGAGCACAGGGGAAAAGCATTGGAAGTGAAAGAAGCCGTTGAGAAGAAACGCCGGTTTGACAAGATCGGATGACCTTCCGTTTCATAGAGCAAATCAGGCATAAAAGTTATCCACCGTTATTAATTTTTCTTGTATGCTGAAATTGTAAAAAAATGTTACTTTTGGCGTCAATTCGTTCGCAAAAATCATTTCAATCAATACCTAATGAAAATGAAATCAACCACACGCATTAATTATTTTAAAAGTGGTATCTGTGTTCTGATGTCTTCTTGCCTTCTTTTGTCTTCATGCGGAAACGGAACGGAAGACACGGAAAAAGCGGATAAGCAGATTGATAAGATGATCGATTCAAACAATGTGGCACTTGGCGTAAGCGGAAAAGTATTTATCATTCCTTCACCGATCCAGACTGCATTGCTGATTCAGAAAAGCGGAGCGCAGTACGATAAAGGCATGCTGAACGCCACAACAAAATCCAACTCCTACTCTACAAAATTTCAGAAATGCCTTAACTTGGGCATTTACGGTGCGGATCTCGGCTACACTACCCTTTATGATCAGACCCAGGACGCTATCGGCTATTTCAATGTCACCAACAGCATCGCCAATGAACTGGGCCTTGCCAGCGCATTTGATAAAAGTCTGTTAAGCCGTTTTCAAAAAAATCTTGGAAACAAAGATTCCATGCTGGTTTTGGTTTCGGCCGCTTATCGTTCCAGCAATGATTTTCTGAAGAACAATGAGCGAAATGAAGAAGCGGCACTGATTATCGCCGGCGGTTGGATCGAAACACTCAATTTTGCTGTCAAAGTGCAGAAAACAAAGAACAATGATGATGTAAAACGCAGGATTGCGGAGCAGAAAAATACCCTGAATAACCTGATTTCTCTTCTCTCCGCCTACCAGGGAAATGAAGAGTATACCGAGTTGATCCAAAAACTGACGGACCTTAAATCGGAATACGATAAAGTCCAGTACATGTATAAATACGAGCGCCCTGTAACGGATGAAGTCAACAAGCTAACGACCATTACCAGTACATCAGACATTGTGATTACACAGCAAATGCTGGATGTGATCGGGCAAAAAATAGCGGCCATCCGGGATTTAATTACTGCTTAAAAAATATTTAACGAAAAAAAATTCTGCCATGAAGAATAAAATACTGATCCTTTCATTTCTGGCCTTCCATCTTTCACTTGTCATTCGTTCGAACGCGCAATGTGATACCATTGCTTCGGTTTGTGCAAAACATATCATGTCGCCTTTCATTTCTGACGGACAGCAATACCGCGCCCTTCTTCTCGCTGATCAGAATGCGGAATTTCATACCACCTTTTATGGCGGAGGCACTTATCGTATAGCGGCCTGTACCGGCCTGAAGGACGGCAATCTTATTTTTTCAGTTTTTGATGAAGAACGAAATCTGCTTTTCTCAAATAAAGATTTTAAAAACGCACCTTACTGGGATTTTAAAGTGAATGCGACAATGGATGTGATCCTGGAAGCAACGCTGGGAGGAGCCCAGTCCGGATGTGCTGTGGTGCTGATAGGATTCAAGCAGTAGTGGAAGATGCAAAAATTACATTGAACGGTTATATTAAATTTGTACAGTCTCAAAAAAACAATTCTAACTAACTTATTTTCCTATACCCTATAATTTATACCCTGATTTAACCCATGAGTGAAAGGATATTAAAGGCCCTGATGCAGATGTTCGCCATCATTGCGAAAGTGGATGGCATTAACAATACAGGCAGAACCATTGTACAGGCGTTTCTCAAGCAGCAGCTGAACCAGGAAATGGTTGAGCAATACCTTAAGATCTTTGATCAGTACCTGGAAGAATACCACAAAGTTTCTCAGAAGAAAGAAGGAGCTGCGAAAAGGACTTCTCTCGGTTCAGTGAAGATCCTTAAGATCTGTACGCAGATCAATACGGAGCTTGAGCAAAAGCAGAAAGTGGTTGTATTTGTACGCTTGCTGGAATTCATTTTCTCCAACAACGAAATCTCACAGCAGGAACTTGAATTTGTTCAGACGGTAGCCGAAACGTTTAATATCAGCGATGATGAGTTCAAGCGGATGATCGAATTTGTAAAAAGCAAATTAGATTCAATCCCTGATTCTCCTTATTTGCTGGTGGTAGATAATAAAGATGCCAAACCGAATTTCAATGTAAAGCATATTCAGTCCACTCACCTTACCGGGCAGATCCGTGTTCTGCAGATCCAGAGCGTAGGCATGTACATCATGAAATATTTTGGGACGGATGCGCTCTATCTGAACGGACAGGTTATCGGGCAGGATAAATTATATATTCTCACCGAAGGATCTTCGATCCGCAGTCCGCGCGTTCACCCGATCTATTACAGTGACATCATCGGATGTTTCCTTGCCGACACATCAAAAGCAAAGACAACCTTCGTTGCTGAAATTGAAGAATATAAATTTCCTACCGGAAAAGTGGGCCTTCGCAATGTAAATATTTACGAAGAGTCAGGAAAGCTGATCGGCATTATGGGAGGAAGCGGCGCTGGAAAATCCACGCTGCTCAATGTGCTGAACGGCAACGAAACACCCAGCAAAGGCCATGTCCTCATCAATGGAATAAATATTCATACCGAAAAAGATAAGTCGGAAGGAATTATCGGGATGATCCCGCAGGATGACCTGTTGATCGAAGAACTTTCTGTTTTTCAGAACTTATTTTATAACGCCAAGCTTTGTTTCGATAACCTGACCGATTACGAGATCACCGAGCGGGTGAATTCCGTACTTCAGGACCTGGGACTTTATGAAGCAAGAAATCTTAAAGTAGGAAGCCCGTTGGAGAAAACCATATCCGGGGGCCAGCGCAAACGGTTGAACATCGCGCTTGAACTTATCCGCGAGCCGTCGGTTCTGTTTGTGGATGAACCAACATCGGGATTATCCTCACGCGATTCGGAAAACATCATGGACCTGATGAAGGAATTGGCGCGAAAGGGAAAATTATTGTTCGTGGTGATCCACCAGCCTTCTTCTGACATCTATAAAATGTTTGACAAGATGATCATTCTTGATGTGGGTGGTTTTCCAATTTATTATGGCAATCCGGTGGATGCAATTATTTATTTCAAACGCCTCATCAACCATGTGAAAAGTGATGAAAGCGAATGTGCGGAATGCGGTAACGTTAACCCGGAACAGATCTTCAATATTATAGAATCAAAGGTGCTGGACGAATACGGAAACCTCACCCGCAACCGGAAGATATCGCCGGTGGAATGGAACAAGCATTATGAAGATCAAATAGGAAAAGAACTGGTCAAGCCGAAAGAAATTCCGGATGCAGTTACCAGCGCGCTCAGCATACCGAACAAACTGAAACAGTTCAAGGTGTTTGTAACGCGTGATGTGCTGTCGAAACTTTCCAATAAGCAGTACATGGGGATCAACTTCCTGGAAGCGCCGCTTCTTGGTTTCATCCTGGCGTTCATGGTGAAGTTTTACAATACCGATATTTCAAATAAGATCGGTTACATCTTTCGTGAGAACGAGAACATGACCGCTTATTTGTTTATGTCAGTGGTGGTGGCTCTTTTTATCGGTATGATGGTGAGCGCCGAGGAAATTATCAAAGACAGAAAAATACTGAAACGTGAAAAATTCCTGAACCTCAGCCGGGGCAGTTACTTGTTTTCCAAGATCATTATTCTGTTTACGATCTCTGCCATCCAGATGCTTATGTTTATCGGAGTAGGCAATTCAATACTTTCTATTAAAGGGATGTATTTTGATTATTGGTTCGTTCTTTTCACTACGGCCTGCTGTGCGAACGTGCTCGGCCTGAATATTTCAGCAAGTTTCAATTCAGCCATTACCGTTTATATTATTATTCCTATTCTTTTGATTCCTCAGCTTCTTCTGAGCGGTGTGATCGTTAAGTTCGAAAAACTTAATCCGCTGATCACAACGCAGAAGAATGTTCCGTTCGCCGGAGAATCCATGACCTCGCGCTGGGCATTTGAAGCGCTGGCAGTGAATCAGTTCAAGAGCAATAAATTTGAAAAGCAGTTTTACAATTTTGACAAGAAGATGTCCAATGCGGATTTTAAGAAAAACTACTGGATCTCAAAACTGAAAAGCAAAGTAGATAAGTCACTTGCAAATGCCAACGATGCAAAATTCAGAGAGGATGTGGTTAGTGATCTGAAACTGATCAAGGATGAAGTGACAAAAGAAATGAAACTTACTCCTAAGATACAATGCACTGTACTTGATAAAATGGAATTAGGAAAATTCAATGAAGAGGCGGCAGTGCAGGCCAATGCTTATTTTGACCAGTTGCAGAGCTATTATGTTAAGCTGTACAATGCTTCCAGCGAAGCAAAAGATGCGCTCATCTCCAAACTGAATAAGACCGATGCAGACCGCGAGAGCTTCCTGCAATGCAAAAATGAATATTTCAACGAAAGCCTTTCCGATCTTGTCAGGAACAACAATGACATGAACAAGATCCTTGAAAGCGACGGCGAACTCATTCAGCGTTCGGATCCCGTTTTCCTGGATCCGCCGCGCAATCGTTTTCTACGCGCTCATTTTTATGCTCCCACAAAGGCGCTCTTCGGAAGATACTTTGATACCTACTGGGTGAACATGATGGTGATCTGGTTCATGTCCCTCACGCTGGTGATCGCTCTTTACTTTGACGCGCTCAAGAAGCTCATGGATGCCGGGGAGAACCTGATTTCAAGATTCAGCGGAAAGAAGCAGGAGTAAAAGTTATTGCAGGATCTTATTGAATTCATTCCTTCCTTTTTCAAATTCAGTGACGATGCTCTGTCTCGTGGTGATCAGCTGCGAGACGAGCGTAGCGCGTTTCATGAAGAGGGTGAACACCAGCCATTTTCCCTTTACGTTTGAAAATTTCCGGTGATAAGCATAAGCGAAGAAACCCGTAACAGGAAGAAAGATAAAATAGCCCAGCGTGATCCACGGATCATGAAAGAGCCGGTGCACTAAATAGATCTGCAGGGAATAGAAAATAATAAAGGTGAAGATCCCCGAGGAAATAAAAAGAGCGCCATGCCAGTCTTTTACTTTTGTAATGGCGCGTGTAATGTAGTAGGGGAGTTTGTATGGCAGGTAGTTGTTGACGAGTCCATATAGCCAGAAAGGAAACCCAAGAATAAAGTACGATAAGGTCAGCGTAGTTCGTAAAAATACGGAACGTGACCTTGAGAAATTGCTCAGCAGGTGATCTTTAAGATGCAGCCGGTCAAGCGATGTAAAATAATCATCCGCCATGGATGAAATGCGCTGTACGCGCAGCGGCTGGTTCTCTCTGAAGTAATTCACTGCATCAACGATTCGCTTGGTCATCTCAAAATCCTGTTCTTTTATCGGACGGGATTTCAAAACAGGATCTTCGATCTCAAGGACGAGTTTCGACTTATAGATCGTTTCTATGTTTCGGACCAATCGGTCCGTATCCTGGTCAAAAATATTTATGATATGATGTTCCAATCGTTGCCGGATCAGGTCGGTGAGTGCGTGGGCGGCCTTGAATGGATCTTGTTTATGCTGCGCTGCAAAATCCAGCACCTCGATCGGTTTGTCCATGTTGATGAAGAGATCGCTCTGAAACTCGTGTGGATTGGAATAATTCAGCCCGACCGTCAGGATCTTCACTCCCAGTTTGTAACCGTTAGCCGCTTCAGCACCCAAAGCGATGCGGGCAGCTCCGGTTTTTATTTTTTCAAGTTTGCGCTGGGTCAGGCTCACGCCTTCCGG
Source organism: Bacteroidota bacterium (assembly GCA_023251675.1). Classification (GTDB taxonomy): domain Bacteria; phylum Bacteroidota; class Bacteroidia; order Palsa-948; family Palsa-948; genus Palsa-948. Next base: position 1,834 of record JAHEYJ010000058.1, on the reverse strand, counting down.
AAAGATCATGATCGTTCCTTTCTTCGCCAGGTGTTCGTAGCATTTCTCAAACGTTTCTGTGTTTTTATGCATCTGCGTTGCATCGTCCTGTTTGCGGTAGATCGGAATGATATTAAGCTTTGGAAGGATCCATTTGGCAATACCTGATCTGAAAACTTCTGCTTTGGAAAGGAAGAATATTCTTTGTTTCATCTGCAAGCCGATCACCACAGGATCCATGAACGTGCTTGGGTGATTCGCTACGATGATCATAGGCCCCTCGTCGGGAATGCCAGATGCTTTCTTTACGGTGATCTTTTTGAAATACGCCCGTACAGCAATGCTTAGAATAAGATGAAGAGAATTGTAGATCAAGTTTAGTTATTGGTTTAGAGTTGTTTGTTTTGGTTCTTTTGGTTTTAGTTAGCTGATTTTTCTGAATGATCTGCCCCAAACTATAACTAAAAACAATTTAACCGTAAACCAAGAACCTTTAACCATTAACTATTAACCATGCACATCAATACATCCTGCGGATCGTTCTCTTGAAAAGCTGAAGCGAGAAGATGGTCATGATGGATCCGATGCCGAACAAAACCAGAATCCGGGTCAGGAAAGTAGGGTCCGTCAGAGGTAATTGCCTCCAGAAAATATCAAAGAATCCCTGTATGCTCCAGTAGTTGACAGAGATCACCGAGATCTTCTGCATCCATTCCGGCATCATGAACGATGGCACCATGCTTCCGCCGATCGCTGATAAAGAAAGAATGATCAGGGAGGATAATCCCTGAACCTGCTGTCGTGTTTTTGCAATGGAAGAAAGAAATGTCCCGAAACTGGAACAGGCGAATGCAGTTGCCAGTATAATAAGGATGAGCGCAGGAATATTCTGAAAAAGGTTCAATCCGAAGACCAGCCATGCATAGACCATCATGACCGACAGCTGCAGAACCGAAACAATATTCGAAGTAAGCATTTTAGCAAACAGGATGTGGGTGGGATGGGCAGGGGAGCATAAAAGTTTCTTCAAAGTTCCTTCTTCTTTTTCGGTGATCAGACTGGCGCCCATCGCTGTGACGCTGAAGAGAAGCATCATCACGGCGGTACCGGCAACTGCCTGAACCAGGCCGGCTGTATTATCAGCGTTGGCGGAAACCAGCTTTGTTATAGTGATTCCTCCCCCTGCGCCCCCTCCGGAGGGGGACATATCCGCCGGTGAAAAATTCTCTTCGATCTGTTTGTGAATGCTGTCCAGGAGTTCTTTGTTGAGATTGGCGTATTTTGAATCGATCTGGGCAAATACTTTCTTTTTCATCCCGGAGGAACCAATGATGGTAAATAGTTTTGAGAACAATGCCTGCTGTAGCAAACCCACTTCTGCTTCTTTGGCCTCGTCGATCATCAGTTCAATCGGCGGCGTTGCCCCTTTGAAAATGGAATCGGCAAATCCCTTATGAAAGATCAAAAGGGTGCTTTCATTTCCTTTCTTTATCAGATGTTCTCCTTCGGATAGCGTGTATTTAACAACCTGCAAGCTTTTTTCTGAATCCAGGAGTGCAATAATCCGAATTGATTCTTTGGTGCTGTCCAGGTCAGATACGGGCAGTTCGTAAGGCCGTGATTCATTATTTTTTCCGATCCCGCCGAAAGCAAGGGCAAAAAGTGAGATCAGCGCAATGGGCAAAAGAAAAGTAAGCAGCATCGCGCGCTTGTCGACAAAAAATAATTTCAGTTCTTTTCGCAGAATGTTCAGCATGTTTTTTTTAATCTCTTAATTCTTTTCCGGTTAAACTTAAAAAAATGCTTTCGAGAGTAGCGCGGTGCATGCCTACTTCATTTATTTTCAAACCGTATT
>JAHEYJ010000057.1 GCA_023251675.1 Bacteroidota bacterium | reverse complement strand
TTGTCTTTATTTAGCAATTGAACCAGCGAGTCGATTTTATTTTGCTGTGCAAAGAGTATAAATGGAAGTAGGAGAAGAGAATAGAAAAGAAGAAAATGCTTCATGGACAAACTTAGACAATTCTTGAAAATCAGGAAAAATCTGGTACAGCCATGCGTCTGATTGGCGTTGAAAATCGAATGCAATAAAAAATCCCTTTCCGTTTTCATCGGGAAAGGAATTTTTTGAGGTCGGGACCGGATTTGAACCGGTGTAGGAGCTTTTGCAGAGCTCAGCCTAGCCGCTCGGCCACCCGACCTTTTGGGAGTGCGAATTTACAATCTATTTGGAAATAATGGCACTTACTCCTTTTGCTTCTCCACCAACCGGCGGATTCAGCTTTTCAACCTTTACTTCTATTTTTTTTACTTCAGGGAAAGTTTTTTTCACTGCATCATGAATGCGTTGGGCAACATGCTCGATCAGATGCGAGCGAACAGACATTTCTTTTTTAGCTATCTCATAAATGGTGACATAGTCTACGGCATCCGCGATGTTATCGGTATGGGCCGGTTTTGAAAAGTCGGTCTCTACCGTAATGTCTACTTCGTACTTGCCGCCTGCTATGGCTTCTTCGGGTTTGCATCCGTGAAACGCATGGAACTTCATTCCTTTAACTATTAGTTTTTCCATAATTGAAGATCAAAACATGAATCCGTATTTTTGTTTTTTAAACCGGCTGCTGTCATATTTTTTCTTTTTGTCCTGATTGATATTTGAACTCCAGGCTAAGAAGATCTCGTGGGTCCCCGCCTCAAATGCTCTTAGAGGAGAAGTGACAATATCATAAGAATAACTTATGTGGAAATCCTCCTTAAATGTTGCGCCGATCTGAAGGGAGATCGCATCCCTGAGCCTGACGGATATTCCACCGAAGACTTTTTGTTTGTAATGAACCCTTAAATTGTAATCAATGGACATGGGATTGGCCTGAGCATACAGGACCTGCAAAGAATTTTCCCAAATCACATCCGAATTCCCGGACCAGTTATATCCAACACTTCCGTAGATATGAGGTACCATATGAATCTTTGTTTTATGAACGGTATCGCTTTGGGGATAATAATTTACGGTTGGCTCAAGAAGATTCAGCATGCTTAATCCAAGGTGAAAACGGTCGTTGTAAAAATAAAGCCCGGCACTGGCATCATTGACTTTTTTCTTCTGCGATTGGTATAGATCAATGGTATTATCAAAAGGAACATGCATATGCAGTTTTGATCCGTCTACCGAATAGGTCAGTAAATGCCATGCAATTCCTGCTGAAAGCTCCACGTCATCAAACTTGGCATGATAGGAATAGGCAAAAGACATGTCCGAACGTTTTGAAGGGCCGGTTTTGTCGCTGAAAAAGGCGGCGCCAATACCCATGGTGCCATTTAATATCCTTCCATTAGCTGCAAAGGAGGTGGTAACCGGTGCGTCATCAAAACCTGTCCATTGGTTATGATAATCTGTACGAATGTCAATGATTCGTTTTGTTCCGGCAACTCCCGGATTGAGCATGATATTATTGGGCTTGAACTGGCTGTAGTACGGCATTTGTTGAGACATAGCAGAAGGCAGAAGGCAGAAGGCAGAAAGGGAAATGCAAATAGAAATGAAAAATAATTTATAAAGTGAAATATTTATTTTATGATTTCTCATCTAATGATTGTTACTGAGCCTTGTACTTTTGATTTACCTTTTCCGGGAGTCAAAATAAAATAATAAGTGGCGCAGGGAAGGTCAGTGCCATCAATGCGTCCAAACCAATCATTGAGATAAGGGGATTCCTGAAAAACAAGTTTCCCGTTGCGGTTATATACTTCCAGTTTGTTTTCCGGATATTTTTCAATGTTCCCTAAGTAAAAGGCATCATTGTATCCATCTCCATTTGGAGTGAACGAATTATAAATAAAAATCGAATCACACGGAATAACATACAGCGTCATACAGTCACTATTTGAACATCCGTTCCCATCTACTCCCTGCACGCAAAAAACAGTTGTTGCATTTGGTTCAGCTGAGGGGTTTGCCGAATTTTGATTGATAAGCGGATTGGTAGGTGTCCAATAATAATTGACTGCACCAGTGGCCTGAAGCAGGGTGGCTGTTCCTGCAAGAATGCTTTGATCGCTGCCGGCACTAACTATAGGCAAAGAATCGAGAGCGACATTTATTATGCCGGATGCAGTATTACCGGAACTATCTTTTACAGTGAGCGTATAGTTTGTAGTCGCCGAAGGTTTAACATATGGATTCGAAGCAGTTGGATTATTGATCCCTGTTGTGGGTTGCCATGAATACGTATAAGGAGGGGTGCCTCCTGATGCTGAAGGATTCCCTCCGATTTTCACAGAATCACCAGGGCAAACACCTGTACTGTTTCCTGCATTTACTGTAAGTGGAACATGTGACTGTGCTTTTAAAAGTGAAAACGAAGAAGGAAGAAGGCAGATGGAAAGGACTAAAAATTTCATAACTAATCTTTCAGTTTGAAACCTAAAACCAGCGACTTCTGATTTACTGCGCCTGTTCATCTCTTTTCTTAATTACGTTAAAAATACCGGTGACTAACCATAAAACGATACTGAACAAAAATGCTTTCCAGAAACCGTCTACGCTGAAGCCATCCACCAATTTATCGGTAAGAAGGATCATAAACGTATTTATAACAATTAGAAATAATCCGAAAGTGAAAATTACTGCCGGAAGTGAAAAGAAGATCAGCAAGGGTTTTACAAAAGTATTGAGAGCTCCCAGTACAATGGCGACGATCACCGCAGTCATAAAATTTTCTACATGCACGCCGGGTAAAATGTAAGCAGTGACAAGAACCGCAAGGGTTGATATGATCAACCGGACAAGAAAATTCATAACGGCAAATATAGAATTCTAAACGCTGTAAAAACTCCAAAAAACCTTAAAAACATCTTTGGCACATCGATTGCATTACAATTGGCGAATCACCAAAAAGCACATCAAATGAAAACACTGATCACCACCATCGCTATCAGTCTGACTGTTCTGAACGCAAGTGCAAATCATTACAGTTCTGCGCTGAATCTTAAAATGTTTGACAACGGAAATTTTTCTGTTGTGCTTGACAACAAGGCTGCTTGTTCACAGTCAGGATTTTTCAGTGCTCCACGGCTTGAACCTGGATATCACATGTTGAAAGTGGTCCGTTATTATGCTTCGCCTTATGGTTATGCAATGATGCAGAAAGTAGTATATAAAGGATGGATCACCATTCCTCCCAAATCCGTAGTATATGCAAGTATTGATTGTAACAACCGGTTTGATGTTGTGAAAGTAGAGCCGTATTTCTATCCCCCGGTTGGCGGAGGTAGTGGTAATGGATGGGACAATGAAAATTGCGATGATGAATATGGTTACATCAGCAATTGCAGTAATGAAGGCAACGGATGGGGCAATCCTCCATCTGTACCTGTGCCAATGTATATGTCCCAGATAGAGTTCATGCAGCTTAAGAATACAATTGCAAGCAAATCATTTGAAAGCAGCAAGTTGCAGATCGCTAAACAGGCATTGGAGTATAATCAGTTCACTTCATCTCAGATTGCAGATTTAATGAATGAATTTTCTTTCGAATCAACAAAACTTGATTTTGCTAAAAGCGCTTATGGAAAAGTAATTGATAAGCAAAACTTTTATCTTGTAAATAATGCGTTCTCTTTTGAAAGCAGCATCAAGGAGCTGAACCAGTACATTGCAATGGGAAAGTAAATTCAAAAGGTTTCAATTCAAAGGTCAAAAGGGGAATTTATTTTTCTTTTGACTTTTTTCTTCGTTCTCTTTTAACTTGTTCCTTTATCCTTCAAAGTTCAGGGAGAAAAGCCATACCTTAGTGGGAAGCCGACCAATGGAAGAAGACCATGGTGTGTTGTCTCCATGATATAATCTGTCTCTCAGACCGGCTGAAAATTTAATTTCAGTGGAAAGTTTAAAATAAACAAGGTAAAAATCCAAACCAAACCCTGCTTCAAAACTCAGATCTTTGCTGGTGAGTTTCAAGATATCGGGATTTTTTGTTTTTTCCTGCGAGGCAAGATCGATGCTGTACTTTCCGCCTACAAGCAGATAAGCAGATACATTATTCAAACGTTCAGAGCGAATTTTCAGATTGATTGGAAAATCAAGAAGGGTAGATTCCAGTTTTTTCTTTGAAACATAAAAGGTATCAAGGTTGGAGCTTTTAGTTGGATGGATATTGTATTCTATTGTTCTGCTTTGAAAAGTAAGTGCAGGAAGAAAACGCAGTGTGACATAATCATGTAACCGGAGATCGGAAATGATCCCCAGATTAAAGCCCCAGTCAGGAACAGAATTAACGCTTAGAATGGAATCAGGTTTTTTTGATGCATCCGCCGGGAACAAAACAAAATCCGCTTTATTTACACCCAAAGAAAATCCAAAATGAAGTTTCTCTTTATCGTAACTCGGAAGATTTTGCTGTTTTACTTTTTGAGCAATTGCCGCCTGAGAGAACAAGATCATTAAGAAGCAAAATGCAATGTTTTTCAGGAGGTATTTCATATAGGATATTGCCAACGCAATAATACCACAATTATTTCTTTGCAATGTATATTGTTACGATGCCGGATGTCTGCGGGAAAACCCGTGCTTCTGTGAAGCCGCAGGTGAGCAATATGGATTTGAATTTTTCTCCATACGGGAAACTGCTCACCGATTTGAAAAGATATTCATAAGCTATTGGATTTTTTGAGATCCTCTTTCCGAGCAGAGGGCAAATGGTCGACAAATAGAAATGATACAACTGCTTCATGGGGAATTTTTCCGGAATGGAAAATTCCAAAACTGCAAACATTCCACCCTTTTTAAGTGTGCGGCAGACTTCGGCCAATCCTTTCTCCAGGTTTTCAAAATTCCGGACTCCAAAGCCTACGGTTGCCGCATCAAAATAATTATCCGGAAACGGAAGATTTTCAGAATCCGCATGAACGAGTTCAATCCTTCTGGAAAGATCTTTTTCTTCTAATTTTTTTCTGCCGAAAGAAAGCATATCATCAGAAATATCAATGCCGGTGATTTTTCTTGGGTTCAATGCCATGGCATCAATTGCAAAATCAGCGGTGCCGGTGGCCACGTCAAGAAGTTCGGGGTTTTGAGTTATGAGTTCGGAGTTGATCATCCGGATGGCTTTTCTTCGCCATCGCTTATGTATTCCAAAAGATAAAAGCTGATTCAATAGATCATACCGGAATGCTATCTCATTGAACATTTTCTCCACCTGCTCTTTTTTTCCTGTCGAAATATCTGCGTAGGGAGTAACACTCATATGAGGATTTCTTCGGGGTAGATCTGAATAAAAGGGATTATTGAGTAAGCAGCGTTATGCATTCCTGAAGAAACAATTCTTTATCTATAGGAACAACGCCCACTTTCTCACAAACCAGCCCTCCGGAAATATTAGCGAGTTCGGTCATCAGGATCGGATCCAGTTTGAGGGCAAGGCAAAGTGCCGCAATGCTGACGACGGTATCACCGGCGCCCGATACATCGGCAATGCTGCGTGTGTGGGCGGGTACAATGTGCTTGCTTTTTTTGCTGGCAATGAACATCCCTTTTTCCGAAAGCGTGATAAGGATGTTGTCAATTCCCTGTCTTAGTTTAAGTTCATCAGCGACTTTAGAAAGGATCTCTTTGTTGGCGATATCAAAATCCGCTTTCAAACCTTCTTTGAGTTCTTTCAGGTTGGGTTTAAAAAGAGTTACGTTCTTATAGTCCTGGAAGTTTTTCTTTTTAGGATCAACCGCAATGGGAATTTTTTTCTTGCTGGCCTCGATCACTACTTTGTGAATGAGGTCGTGATTGATCACTCCTTTATCGTAGTCTTCAAAGACAATCACATCCACTGCTGCGTTTTTTACCAGGAAAGAAATTTTTACGAGCATTTCTTCTGTTTCGGATTTTGCAACATCGGAAAGAATTTCTTCATCCACGCGCAAGAGATGGTGATTGTTGCCGATGATCCGGGTTTTAACTGTGGTGACCCGCTTCTTGCTTTTGAAAATAGCCTGCGTGGAAAGTTTTTGTTTCTCCATCAGGTCAGTGAATTCTCTTCCGTACATATCATCGCCGATCACGGAACATAAAATGGGAGTAGCGCCCATCGCCTGCACATTAAGGGCCACGTTGGCGGCACCACCCAGCCGGGTTTCTTTTTTGTCGACAGCTACGATTGGTACCGGGGCTTCCGGGGACAACCGGTTTACTTTTCCCCATATATAAGCATCCACCATTGCATCACCAATGATGAGCACGCGGACTTTGGAGAACGAGTCAAATATTTTTTGAAGATCTTTTTTTGTCATACTATTTCAACTGCGCCAATGCATTTTTAATTCTTTTCATTGCCTCGATCAGTTTGTCTTCTGAAGCCGCATAGGAAATGCGTAAATGATTGTCGTTTCCGAATCCTTCGCCGGGAACCAAACCCACATGTCCTTTCTCCATCAAGTACATGCAGAGGTCTGTTGAATTCTTTATTCCGCCTTTGCCAAAATAACTTGATACATCGGGGAAAAAGTAAAAAGCTCCATCAGGGTAATTTGTTTTTAGTCCCGGAATTTCTTTCAGCAGATTATAAACGAGGTCTCTTCTTTTTTTGAACGCATCGCGCATCGGGTGAATCAATGTGACATCCATGTCCGCCGCGCATTGCATGGCCTTTTGCGCGATGGAACAAGTAGCGGAAGTGAACTGTCCTTGTATCTTATCGCAGGCCACCGCCAGTTCTTTTGTTGTACCGATATATCCCACGCGCCATCCGGTCATTGCAAATCCTTTTGAAGCGCCGTTCACTACGATGGTGCGTTCTTTTATTTCGGGGAACTGAGCAATGGATTCATGTTTTCCGACAAAGTTGATGTGTTCGTATATCTCATCTGAGATCACGTACATTTCTTTATGAGGGATGATCACGTCTGCAATTCCTTTCAGTTCTGCTTTTGTGTAAACACTTCCCGTCGGATTGCAGGGGGAAGAAAAAATTATGGCTTTCGTTTTCGGCGTGATGGCATTTTTTATCTGCTGCGGCGCAACTTTGAAATTATTCTCTACAGCCGCATGGATCACGACGGGTGTTCCTCCTGCGAGTTTCACCAATTCGAAATAAGTCACCCAGTACGGTGCAGGCACAAGCACTTCATCTCCCGGATTGATGATACAAAGCATCACGTTGGCAATGGATTGCTTGGCGCCGGTAGAAACCACGATCTGATCAGGAGCAAAATCAAGATTATTATCGCGTTTGAATTTTTTTGAAATAGCTTGTCGTAGATCCAAATATCCTGAAACAGGAGTGTAATGAGAATAATTCTCGTCGATGGCTTTTTTAGCGGCAGCTTTTATGAGATCGGGAGTATTAAAATCGGGTTCGCCCAGGGTTAAGCTGATCACATCGATCCCTTTGTCTTTCAGTTCACGTGCTTTTCTCGCCATGCCGATCGTTTGCGGCTCGGTGATATTGTTGATGCGGTCAGATAGCTTCATAATTATTTATTCAGGTGTTTGCGTCCCGCTATTTATCGGGATGAAACAAATGTACAAATTATCGCAGGATTAGACCGTATTCATAGTAAAGTCAGTCGTATATTTTTTTTACATTTACACATAAATCAAACCTTATGGAACTAGCACTTCAGCTTCTCATTCTGATCATTCCTTCTCTTATTATCCTTGCCGTAACTTACTTCATGAATAAAAATTATGTGGATGTATTGAAGGAATTTTTTAATGAAGAAATAAAACGCAGAAAGGAGGAGACCAAAGCGCTGAGCCACAATATTACAGCTCCGCTTCGCATACAGGCCTACGAACGGCTCATTCTTTTTCTCGAACGGATATCACCCTCCAACCTGGTCATGCGCCTGCATCAGAGTGGAATGACCGCCCATATGCTGCATGCCGAGATACTTAAAACGATCCGTGCGGAATACGAACACAACATGTCGCAGCAGGTTTATCTCAGTATCGGGGCCTGGGAAATAATTAAAACCGCAAAAGAAGAAACGGCTAAGCTTGTCAATCTTACCGGCAATAAATTAGCTGAATCAGCCACCGGTTTGGATTTCGGAGAATCATTGATCCAAATAACATCTCAGATAAAAAAACTTCCTACCGAAGTGGCCATCGAGTATTTAAAGAAGGAGTTTGCTGATAACTTCTAACCCTACGAATTACGAATTTCCGAATTACGAATGAAAACCAAGGAAGAGAAAACCGAAGAGAAAAAGTTTTGTACCGATTCAGGAATTGAGATCAAGAGGATATATTTTTCTTCTCCGATTCCCCGGATCTCCGGATCTCCTGTTCAACAGGAAGCGGAGAAAGGGGGAAAGGGAGAGGAGGAGACAGATGCGGGTCGTTTTCCTTTCACACGTGGCGTTCAGTCCGATATGTACAGGGGAAAGTTGTGGACCATGCGGCAGTACGCAGGATTTTCCACTGCAGAAGAATCCAACAAACGGTATAAATATTTATTGGCGAACGGAACAACTGGATTGTCCGTTGCATTCGATCTTCCAACGCAGATCGGTTACGATTCCGACCATGCGCTTGCGGAAGGGGAAGTTGGCAAGTCCGGTGTGGCGATCGATTCGCTGCGTGATATGGAAATTCTTTTTGACGGGATCAAGCTGGAAGATATTACCACTTCCATGACGATCAACTCAACGGCGGCGATTCTTTTGTCGATGTACATCACGCTGGCGAAAAAACAAGGAGCTGATATCAAAAAAATTTCCGGAACGATTCAGAACGACCTCTTGAAAGAATATGCCGCGCGTGGAACGTATATCTATCCGCCGAAGGCAAGCATGCGCATCATCACCGATATTTTCGAGTACTGCGCCAAAGAAGTTCCGAAGTGGAATACGATCTCTGTTTCCGGTTATCATATCCGCGAAGCGGGATCCACAGCCGTGCAGGAACTGGCGTTTACCCTTGCTAACGGAAAAGCCTATCTGAAAGCAGCGCTTGAAAGAAAACTGGATATAAATGTTTTTGCAAAACGGATCTCTTTTTTCTTCAACGCGCATAATAATTTGTTTGAGGAAGTGGCGAAGTTCCGTGCTGCGCGAAGGATGTGGGCGAAGATCACCAAAGAACTCGGCGCCACCGATGAGCGTGCCATGATGCTGCGCTTTCATACACAGACCGGCGGAAGCACACTCACGGCACAGCAGCCGCAAAATAATATTGTCCGCGTAACCGTTCAGGCGTTGTCTGCCGTTCTCGGTGGAACGCAATCGCTGCACACAAATGGTTTTGACGAAGCGCTAAGTCTTCCAACCGAAGAGGCGGCACGCATTGCTTTGCGTACACAGCAGATCATCGGTTACGAAAGCGGAGTTACGGATACGGTTGATCCGTTAGGCGGGTCCTATTTTGTGGAAGCGCTTACCGATGAAGTAGAGGAGAAGGCATGGGAATATATCCGCCGGATCGATGCGATGGGCGGATCGGTCGCGGCGATCGAGCAGGGATTTATGCAGAATGAAATCGCGCGGTCTTCGTATGAGTATCAGGATAATATCGAGAAAGGAAAAAAGATAATCGTAGGTGTGAACAAATTTACGGTGGAAGAAAAACCCCAGGGAGATCTTTTCTCCATTGATGATTCGATACGAAGTTTGCAGGTTGAAAAGATAAAGAGCCTAAAGGCAAAGAGGGATAATTCAAAAGTAACAGCTGCACTTGACAAGCTAGAAAAAGCTGCCAAAGGCAATACCAATCTCATGCCTTCCATTCTTGAATCGGTTGAAAGTTACGCCACGTTGGGTGAGATCGCTGATGTGATGCGGAAGGTTTTCGGAGAGTATAAATAGAATGGGCTGTTATTCCCCCTTGTAAAGGGGGACGTTTCGGCTTTGCGAAACAGGGGGATTTTTTTACGTATCAGCGTATAAGAATCCGAATTCTCTGGCTATTAAATTTTCTTATTCAAACTTAACCCGCGTGTGTAGGACAAAAACTCCATCTTTTATTTTTTTTGTTGTTCGACCCCGAAGGGGTCGTATGATTTTAGGACAATTTCCATTCTACATATATATGACCCCTTCGGGGTCAAATTTTAAAGCGGATTTTTGTCGTACACCCTAACCCCGTTATCGGGGACTGAGATAAATCGTCATTCTTTATATTTGCGTTTTGATATTTAATAAATCTCTTCATGGAAAGGTACATCGAACAACTGCTTGCTGATATTGATTTCGCCTCTGCAAATGTTAGCATGCCTTTTGCCGGGCGCGAACTGCATTTGCATGATTGGATATCTCCGAATGAAGAAGATCTAACTGCTCCTGTTCGTAACCTGGAAGAGTGGACGGGCATTCGGCAGGAACAGCTTCCTCCTCACGAAAAGCTGACGGACGATCAAGTTCTGCGGCTTCTGAACGCTTTGAAAAAAATGTTGGACGCTTACAATTGGTCATTCGTGCTTCAGACGGAAGTTCCGGAGCGAATCCAATACGCGGCGATCCGTGACAACTTTCATCAGCAGGCAAAAATAAAGCGCTGGCATGATGGATTCTTTGAACATTGCAAACCCGGCACTCAGCACGGTAAATGCGCATTGGGAGAATATTGCCAGTGCGCTTTTTATGCTGAGCTATTCAAAGATATGGTGGATGAAGACCTGGCACCCGAAGAAGAGCGGGCAAGAGAGCTGGAATGGGAAATAACCCGGCTGAAGAAAAAGTATGATGACGATTGGATGAAATACTATCCTTATCACTTGGATTCAAAATACGATGATGAGAACGGTAAACCCCATGATTATGGTTTTGGAGATGAAGAGGAAGGTAATGATGATTGGTGGAAGAAATAAATTTCATTTTACCCGGGATATTTCAACTCTCCAGCAATTCAAAAAACTTTTTCCTGTCCATTTTCAATGTTCTCAATCCATTCTTGATGATAAACTCTGGTACAGGATCAATGTGAGTTTGAAAAGTGATGGGGCGATTCAGATCAGCACGCGACCAGATCTCATGGCCACCGGATATGCGTATTTGTTTGCAACCCGCTTTGGTAAGAAAGCTCCTGTATTCTTTAATGGAGATGTTTGAAAGCTTCACGCTGCAAATGCGTATGCCGGAACAGATACTGTTTTATTATACTTAAAATAGTTTTTGTGGTTAAAGATATCGTTGAACTGGTCATTCTCTTTCAGCATTTGGCCAAGGGGAGGAGCAGAATATTTTTTTCCCGACACCTTCCATCCGTGTTGTTTGAGGTCTTTCAGAAAAGTGTTTTTGTTGGTAGTATAGCGGATATGTTCTTCCAATACAATGGAAAATGATTTTTCGGCTTCCCGCTCAGTTTTTCCATATCCGAAGAGGTCCAGTGCTGGGCAATAAACAACCTGTAATTTCCCATCCTCGTAGGCAATAAGCGAAAATTCAAAATCAATGTTCTGTTTCGTGTTTTTAAAACTTCCTTTGCCGGTTTTGTTTTGCATATTGAAGGGGTTAATCCCTTGCTACAAAGTTACGTAATTTTTTTACCCATCAAATTATGGAGCTGATTTCAAAAAAAACGTTGCTTGACGGATTTATTTTTATTGCTATAAAACAGCAACAAATATTCCAACAACCTTGAGCTCGCTAAGCTCATCTTCATTCAATATGATGTCTTTGTATTTTGAATCAGTGGATAATGGTTTTAGGGTGATTGTCATATGAGACCAGCTATCCTCGTTAACGGCTTTTGTACTATGATATGATTTCACTGTGTATCCGGCACCAAAATCTTTATCATTTATGTTGCGATGTTCAACCAAAACAATTTTCTCTTCTCTGGATCCACCTGGGTCTTTTTGAAATAAACACCACGAGCCATTCGGGATTTTTTTATCCATGGATTCGCCAACAATTTTACAAACAAAATACTCTTCTTTGGCAATATATGGTTTTGGTAATTCCACCCATTTAAAATCTGACGCCTGCTGTAATGCACTAAAACCACCAGCTGCAATATTTATATCATATAAAGGAACACTATTAATAAAAGGTTCGACTTCATTCAGCGGTATTATTCTAAATGGATTGGTTTCATTTAGTGGAATTATTTTTATTGCCTTTTCAGTTTTAAATATCGAAACATGTTTTTTGAAATAATCTCTCAAATTTTTATCGCACACATACACATAAGTGCCATGCATGCCACGAAACATTAATGTTTTATATATATTAATTATATACTGTTTCAAATCTTCAATATCTTCTATGCCCTGCTTGCCCTTTTTATCATGATAGTTCTTTTTATTAACTTCTATACAATTTTTAAAAGGATTGTATGTGATTTCATTTCCAAATATAACTCCAGCATAATTTAAATCATATCCTTGAGTCGTATGAATGCATCCGACTTCTTTTAGTTCTTTTGCATTATCGGAATGAATCCAATTTCTTTCATTTTTTTTATTCCATTTTAATTTTATTTTTTCAATATTTATATCAAATTTACTTTTATCCCTATCGGACTTCCATTCCCATGAATATCCAGCAACTAACCTGGCTAAACCATGTTTTTTCTCTTGCTTATTGAGTTTATTTATTAAAGATTTCAGGGAGTCGAAGAATTCAAATTCATAAGCTGAACTTTTAAACATTTTATTTTTTCCCGATAGTGTGCAATTCAGTAATTTATCTACATAATCAATATAGTCTTTTCCGCCTTTAACCCTAAGTTGTGACTGAAGGCTAACAAAACTCTTTTCTTGTTTCGCTTTGCTTACTAACTTCAGAAAAACAGCTTCCGGAATATCAGATGGCTTTATGGATTGGGCTTTATCATAAAAGATAATCTGTATTTTACTGCGTTTCAAAATCCAATCTAACTGTGTGCCGCTTTCCTTGCCCAGGCGCAATTTTTTATTGACAGAATCAAAACTTCCAATGTCTGCTCCAAGGTTTAGACGCCTTTTTAATCTATGCGCTTCGTCAATAATCAGGATATCGTATTTTTTTCTGCTAAGAGATGCGGGTGAAATAACCATGTCTCTTCTCAACCCATTAGTATTTCTAAATACATCTTCTAAAGTGCTTCGAAGAGCCGTCATTGCGATAACTAATGCAATATCCGGTTCAGAAAAATTCTTTTTAACCTGTTTTATGTATTTAATAATTTTCTTATCGTAATTTCTTCTGTCAAAATCTAATAAATCATCAATACTTGTATTAAGTAATTTAATTAAATATGTTGCTAAAATTGTCTTCCCTGTACCTGCTCCACCTTCAACTACAATGCATTTTTCCTTTCCATCTGAAATTATTTCTAAAATTCTACTCAATGCTCGAACTTGATCGGGGAATAGTTTTTTAAAAGGCGAGTATTTAAACAAATTCGAGTTGTCAATCTCTGAGAGGTGATGTTTTGCAAGATCTTGTTTCCTAAGATTTATCCATATTTTTTTAAATAACTCCGAATATTTTTTGTCATCATAGTATTCGTGATCCATAATTCCTAAATTCCCATTCTTCGGCTTATAAACCCCATCAGCAGACATGTAGCGGATGAGCCTAGATTCAATATCGAGAGTGGCAGATTTATTAAATTGATCGCTAGTTATCAGGTGCAATTTCTCGAGTTCCTTTTTTTTGAGGTCACCTAGGTGATTTGAGATTCTTGTAAAAACATCCGTGGTTTCACCAATATATGCTTGTTTTATAGACTTATTGCTAATAATGTAAACCAAAGGCCAGGATACTTTATCGTTAACATTTTTGCTCTCCTGGAAAGCCAGCGCAGTTAATTTTTTGTGAAAAGGGAATTCAAATATTTTATGGGAGAAAGTCGGGTTGTAACTCATAGCTCGTCATATTTCTTCGCCGTCCCTTTCGCTTTACTTACCGGATATTTTTCACCATTCTTTTTAATTTTCTCCAATACTATTTCTTTTACATCAAGTTTATGCTTGTTGGCAAGCAGAAATGCAAAAGCAAGAACATCGGCCAATTCCTCTTTGATCTTTTCTTTATCGACTTTTTCAGATTCCCTAACGTCTTTCCATAAGAACAATTCATTTAGCTCAGCGGCCTCAATAGAAATAGCTGCAGCTAAATTCTTTGAATCATGGAATTGTTCCCAATCCCGTTCATCCCTGAATTTTACCAGGGCATTGGTGATTTCTGAAATATCGCTCATGAAATTTTTATTTCTTGGATTGAGAAGATCGATGTAAAATCAAACCTTCATTATTTTTTACTCTTCTTGCCGGAAGTATGCTTAACCTCGGTCAACTCACTTCTGAGCTTTTCAATTTCTTTCACCAGCGCATTGACCAGCCTGCTTAAATTTTCCACTTCCGTTTTGGTGGCATAACCATATTTGCCGGAATCTTCTTTCAGCCAGGAAGAGGCATCTTCAAAAAAATCAGAAATGCCTACTTTGAGGATCTTGGCGATCTGTTCTAAACGCTGTGTGTTTGGATCGGATTCACCGCGTTCAATTTTGCTGTAGGCTCCGTGGGTGATCCCGATTTCATCAGCTACTGTGTCCCGGCTGAAACCCTTGCTTTCACGGATCCTGCGAATTTTTTCTCCAACTGCCTTTTTCACGCCTCAAATCTCCTAAATACTCTGTCCTGTTATCTGTCCTAATTATATGTATGTTTGTCGTATAAAGACAAAATAATATACTTATAATATATTTTACTTGTTAATCCATTTTAAGCCAGGTATTCAGTAATGGATGGTAAATCCTTAGATATACAGCAAGATCAGTTAGAAAAGCTCAAACAGCTTTTTCCAGAGGCTATTACTGAAGGGAGAGTTGATTGGGAAAAATTACAGGCAACGCTTGGTAAAGAAAATATTGAGTTCCGGAACGAGCGCTATGTGTTGAATTGGGCAGGTAAGTCAGATGCCTTTAAAATATTGCAGCAACACACTACCGCAACGCTGAAACCTGCTCCCGAAGAATCCATCAACTTTGACACTACAGAAAATGTTTTCATTGAAGGTGAGAACCTGGAAGTGTTAAAAGTTTTACAAAAATCTTACTACGGAAAAATAAAATGCATCATCATTGACCCGCCTTACAATACAGGCAGCGACAGTTTTATTTACCCAGACAGCTTTAAAGAAAACAAAGAAACATACCTTAAAAGAATCGGCGACAAGGATGAAGAAGGATTGTTGATGAAAGAAGGTTTATTTCGCAAGAATAGCAAAGACAGCGGGCACTATCACAGCAATTGGTTAAGCATGATGTATCCCCGTTTGTTTCTTGCAAAAAATCTTTTGCAAGAAGATGGAGTTATTTTTATCCATATTGACGATAATGAGGTGCATAATCTTCGGTTGTTGATGAATGAGATTTTTGGAGAGGAAAATTTTATTGCTGAATTTGTTTGGAAAAGAAGAGCATCTTCAGCATTAGCTGAAAAATTAGTGTCAACAGATCATGAGTATGTTATTTCGTATCATAAAAACGAATTAAAATCATTCAGCGGAATACAAAAAGATTATTCTTCTTACAGAAATCCTGACAATGATTCAAGAGGTGATTGGACATTAGGCGATTTGACAGTGGGAATGACTAAAGATATGAGACCCAATCAATACTATGATTTAATAGATAATAAAACTAGGAAGACTTATAAACCAAATCCTGATAGAGTATGGGCATACATAAGAGAGTCAATGGATAAATTGATAAAGGAGAATAAAGTTGTATTTCCTTCTGATACTGAGAAAAGACCAATGCTTAAAAGATTTAAGTCAGAATTAAAAAGTGATGTTAATCCATTGTCAAGTTTGCTTAACGAAGTCGGAATGAATTCAGAAGCCACAAAAGAAATTCGCGAGATTTTTGATGCAACCATTTTTAATTATTCAAAACCATTATCTCTAATCAAAACATTAGTTCATCAAACAACAATACATGGGGATATAATTCTTGATTTTTTTGCAGGTTCAGCGACCACTGCTCAAGCTGTTTTAGAGCTCAATAAAAAAGAAGGGAACAGAAAATTTATTTTGGTTCAACTGCCTGAAAAGTGTGCTGAGGAAAGCGAAGCTTTCAAAGCCGGATATAAAACCATTGCAGATATTTCTAAAGAGCGTATCCGCAGAGTGATAAAGAAAATTGAAAAGGATAAAAAAGAAAAGAAAGACCTTTTGAGCGAAATGGAAGAGAATAAGAATCTTGATCTGGGGTTCAAAATATTTAAACTCTCCTCTTCCAATTTTAAAATCTGGAGAGGGGATGAGATCACTGAAGAAAATTTGGAAGCGCAGTTGGATGTGTTTACTAATCCTGTAAAAGAAGGAAGTGAAAAGGAAAACATGCTTTTCGAGTTGATTCTAAAGTCCGGTTATTTGCTTACTGCCAAGATTGAAACAAAGAAAAATTATTCCTCTGTAAACGGTGGTGAGCTTATGATTGTTTTAGAAGAAATAAATCAGAAAGTAATTGATACGATCATTTCTGCCAAGCCGCAAAAAGTAATTGCGCTTGATAAGCTTTTTACAGGCAACGATCAGCTTAAAACAAATACAGTGTTGCAGATGAAAGACGCTGGCATAGATTTCAGGACGATATGAAACTGCACTTTGACAGCAAGCAGGAGTTTCAGTTAGATGCGGTCAAATCCATCACCGATATTTTCGAGGGACAATCGCTAAACAGCGGTGATTTTGAATTTTCCATCAGTCATGCAGGTGCATTGCTTACCGACAATGGTTTTGGTAACAAGCTGGATTTTGCACGGCTCGATCAACTGGAGGAAAATATCCAGCGGATCCAGAAAAATAACGGTTTAAAAATTTCAACCCAAAATGAGATCATAAGTCATAGCTGGAATTTTTCTGTTGAAATGGAAACAGGCACGGGAAAAACCTATGTTTATCTGCGCACTATTTATGAGCTGAATAAACTTTACGGATTCAAAAAGTTCGTAATCGTTGTTCCTTCCGTTGCCATTCGTGAAGGTGTAATTAAGAATCTCGAGATAACGGAAGAGCATTTTCAAAATCTCTATGACAAAGTTCCGGTTACTTATGATGTTTACGAAAGCAAAAAAGTTTCTAATCTCCGCGGTTTTGCATCTGCCAGCAGCATTCAAATACTGGTGATCAATATTGATTCATTCGCCAAAGACTCCAATATTATCAATCAGCAGAGAGATAATACCTACGGGAAAAGAGCCATTGAGTTTATTCAAAGCTGCAAGCCGGTCGTGATCGTGGACGAACCCCAGAATATGGAAACCGAGATCCGGAAAAAAGCAATAGAAAATCTTGAGCCGCTTTGCACCCTTCGTTATTCCGCAACGCATGCCAACCTTTATAATCTGATGTATTCACTCAACCCGGTAAAAGCCTATGACTTGGGTTTGGTAAAACAGATTGAGGTTGATTCGGTGGTGAGTGAAAATGATTTTAATTCTCCGTTTCTCCAATTAGAAAATATAACGAGAACTGGAAATGCGATCAAAGCAAAAATTAAAATTGATGTAAATACTGATGTTGGGATAAAAAGGAAATCTGTTACTGCCGGAGGAAACAATCTTGACCTGTTCAAATTATCAAATCAAAATGAAAGATATGATGGGCTGAAGATTTATGAAATTGATTTTGGCAATGAGCAGATTGAACTTACGAACGGGATTATTTTGAAAAAAGGAGAAACGCAAGGAGGAATGAACGATGAAGTAATGCGTTTTATGATCACTAAAACTGTAGAGGAGCATCTGAAAAAAGAAAAGAGCTATAAAGACAAAGGAATAAAGGTGCTTTCGCTTTTCTTCATTGATAAAGTGAAGAATTATCGGGAGTATGATGCGAGCGGAATCCAGCTAAAAGGAAAATTTGCCTTATGGTTTGAAGAAATCTATCAAAAGGAAATTTCCAAACCTGCTTATAAGGGTTTAATTCCTTACCCGGTTGATAAAATACATGACGGTTATTTTTCCCAGGACAATAAAGGCAGGGTGAAAGACACTGGCGGTGAAACGCAATTGGATGATGATACATACAGACTCATAATGCAGAAGAAAGAGGAGTTGCTTGATATCAATACTCCCCTTCGTTTCATATTCAGCCACTCTGCATTAAAAGAGGGCTGGGACAATCCGAATGTATTTCAGATATGTACACTGAGAGAATTAAATACCGAAAGGGATAAAAGGCAAACGATAGGCCGGGGCTTGCGCATCTGTGTAAATCAAAACGGAGACAGGGAGAAAGACCGAAATTTGAATAAACTGACTGTCATTGCGAATGAACGGTTTGAAGATTATGCAAAAGGCCTTCAAAAAGAAATTCAGGAAGATTGCGGAGTG
>JAHEYJ010000056.1 GCA_023251675.1 Bacteroidota bacterium | reverse complement strand
TACGACAGCACTTTTAATATGAAAGGCAATTCAGATCTTCAAATTACAAACCTGAATGCCGGGATCAGCTATAAAGGGTTCAGCATGCGGTGGATAATGGATCTCTATCAAACCCTTTCACGTGATTCCTATGATAAAAACGAACCGTTCGCTTATCCTCTTGATTTCAAATCTCATTTCCTGGAAATTAAACAAGCGGTTATCCTGGGAAAGAAAAAGAAACTGATCATCACGCCGAAGCTGAATATCAAAACCCAGACGCCCTGGCAAACCCTTACGGATTTTACCATCATCCAGGATTACAGCAAAAGCGCCCGGCGCTATACCGGAAATATCACCGCTTCTTATAATCTCACACGGAAAATAAATTTTGTCGCGGGTGCAGAGATCTATAAAGATCATGCAACGGACCAGGTGGACAGCAGCTTCTTTTCAAACGGTAAAAAAGAAGTGAGCTACCTCAACCAGGCGTATTACCTGCAAGGCCTCGCGAAGACCCGGTTTGTAAATTTTATCCTGGGTGCCCGTTATGATATCCATAGCGATTTCGGCTCCGCTTTTGTTCCGCGCATAGGATTAACGAAAAAATATAAAAAATTTCATTTCAAAGTTCTATACAACAATGCATTCCGCGCCCCTTCCATCGAAAATATCAACCTGCAGGATTCAAACGGAATGAAACCCGAACTTACAAAGGTAATGGAGCTGGAGGCCGGCTACCAGCTTTCCCGCAAATCGCTTCTTACGGCAAACTTCTTTGACATCACCACTAAAGATCCAATCGTTTATTTCTATGACGATTCCCTGCAAACAGACAACTACAAAAATTTTGGCGGATCAGGCAGCAAGGGTGTGGAAGTGGAATACCGCATACGCGATAAGTGGGGGTATATCATTTTAAATTATTCGAATTACTCTGTTGCCGGGAAACAAAAAATTACGGACTATGTGGTTCATGGCAATGAACACATGCTGCTTGCTTTCCCCAACCACAAAGCCAATCTTAACGCCAGTTTCAAAGCAGGAAAATATTTCAGCATAAGCCCTACGCTTTCCTTTATCGGGGAACGATATGGCTATACTTCTTTTGACACGGCCGGAAATTCCGTTCTTACAAAATTTTCTGCCCTCCTGCTCGCCAATCTTTTCGTGAATACAACCAATTATGTAAAAGGATTAACGATTGGTGCCGGGTGTTATGATATCCTTGATTCAGAATTTGGATTCATTCAGCCTTATAACGGGAATCACGCTGTGCTTCCCGGCCCGTCGAGGGAAATTATTGTTAAAGCAACGTATGAAATAAAAGCAGGGAAGAAAAAACAGAAGTAGGCAGTGGCCGCAGCAGTACGCAGTAGAAAAAAAATGAAAAGAGAGAAAAATAAAAAGCAAATGCCCCTCTTCAGAAAATGGAGCTGGCTGCTTGTATTTTTCTTGCTTCCTTCTCTTTGGAAAGGACCGGGCCTTCGCGCCCAGGATGCCGATTATAAAGCGTACACGCTGTTCCTTTACAACTTTATGAAATACATCGAATGGCCCAATCCTGAAGGGGATTTTGTGATCGGCGTGGTAGGCGAATCCCCCATCAAGAAGGAGTTGGTCACCCTTTCAGAAACCAAAAAAGCAAAGGGAAGAAAAATTGTGGTGAAGGTGATCGCTACGCCGGAAGAAGCCCTTGCGTGCAGCATGATATTCATTCCTTCTGCAAAAACTTCAATGCTGAAACCCATTATTGAAAAGACAAAGAACAAATCCATTCTGATTGTCGGCGAACGCGAAGGCCTTGCCAAGAAAGGCGCGGCCATCAGCTTTGTGATTGACGATGATGATGCCCTTAAGTTCGATCTCAATAAAGCCGTCATGGAATCCAAAAGCCTGAAAGCCGCCAACCTTTTGATAGAACTGGCCATACTGGTCGGATGATTCCATCCTGAAAGTTCCTAATTCGTATACTTTTTCCTATCGCCCGGTAAGGGAAAAAAGATTTTATCTTTAGCAGGTATTTAAAATTGCATGTACTTTTTTTTTAACATTTTTTGTAATACCACTTCTTCCATGAAAAAATCTATCCGACTCGTTTGTTCAGCAATGGCAATTTTATTGTTTGCCGTTTTTGCTTCTTCTTTTTCTTCCCCTGTTTCTTCTGCCGGCGGAGATAAAGACTGGTCTGTTCCCGACGCTGCAAAAAAAGTTAAGAACCCTGTCAAATCTTCGGATGAAAATTTACAGGCAGGAAAAGCTTTGTTCACAAAGCACTGCAAGTCCTGCCACGGTGCATTAGGAAAGGGAGACGGCCCGAAATCAAATGAGCTGAACACACCCTGCGGCGATTTCACCGAAAAGAAATTTCAATCACAAACCGATGGAGAACTTTTTTATAAGATCCAAAAGGGGAAAGAGGATATGCCTTCTTTCGAAAAGAAGATCACCGCTGAAAACGATATTTGGACGATCATAAATTATGTACGGACTTTTGTCCCGGGGTCAGCCAAAACCGAAACAGAAAAACCAACGACAACACCGGACGATAAAAAGAACACGGCGACAACAGAAACAAAAAAAGAAGACGGACAAACAATTACCGATACAAAAATTAAAACCGTATTGGCTCAGGATTCAATTTCTGCCGCTCTCGAAATCACTCCGGCCGGGCAGATAATGAAGCAATACGAGAAAGCACTTAATTCCGGAGACACGGTGGCAATGACCGCACTGTTTACTTCGGACGGAATATATATGCCCTTGCAAACTGCAAATGTTTCGGGTTCCGAAAAAATAAAAGCTTCTTACAAACAGCTTTTCAAAGCCTATAAATATAAGATCACGTATTCCATCGAGGAAGTGGTGCAAGCCGGCGACATGGCTTTCCTGAGAGCCAGTTCCAAGGGAGACAAAACAGCCATTAAGACCAAACAAAAAACTACCGATAAGAACAGGGAGCTGATCATCTTCAAAAAAGTAAATGAGGATTGGAAGATCTACCGGTTTATGTTCAATTAGCTGCAAGCCTGGCAAGCCATTGAGTATAAACTAAGCAAGAGATAAATCTTGTTTTCTTACTTTTATGTTATGGCTGATGTCCATTCAAAAAAAACACGCTCCTTGAATATGAGCCGGATCAAGGGCAAGAACACAAAGCCCGAAATCCTGGTGCGTAAATTTCTGCTTTCAAAAGGTTTTCGTTTTCGTTTGCTTGATTAACTTTACTTAGTTTGTTCATGTTCATTTTTTGCGTTTTATAATTTAACTTATTTAAGAATTATCCCTTGGCTGAAGATTGGTCAAATACAGAAGTTGAGTTAATCATTGCTGATTACTTGTCAATGCTCAATGATGAGCTTATAGGCAAGCCGATAAATAAATCTGAACACAGAAAAAATATTAGTAAATTATTGAATAAGCGATCGGAAGGATCAGTTGAATTTAAACACCAAAATATAAGTGCAGTTCTAATCAAATTAGGTCTTCCATTTATTAAAGGATATAAACCCCTCTGGAATTACCAGCGTATCTTAGAAGAAAAAGCTATTCAATTGCTTTCTTTGCAAAAAAGAAAATTGGAACCTGCATTTATCTCGTTTTCAGAAGGCGATACAGCAGTTGTACCTCATAAATATGATTTCGATTCTATACTTGATTCAGCACCCGAACACCGTGTGCTTCAAGAACCGGAAATTAAATATGGGAAAAAACCAATAAAAATAAATTATCTCGAAAGAGAGCAAAAAAATATTTCATTAGGTACGAAAGGAGAAGAATTTGTGGTGAAATATGAAAAGTGGCGTTTGATAAAAGAAAATAAATCTGCGCTTGCTGATAAAATAGAATGGATTTCGCAGAATGATGATGGTGCTGGTTTTGATATTCTTTCCAAAAACAAAGATGGAAGTGACCGCTATATCGAAGTAAAAACTACTAAACTTAGTAAGGATGCCCCCATCTTTTTCTCGAAGAATGAATATGAATTTTCAAAAGAGCGATCGGACAAATATCACCTTTATCGCTTATTCAATTTTTATGAAAAACCGAAAATGTTTTCTTTACAAGGAGATTTCGATTCTTTTTGCCAGAAAGTAGCCATCAATTACAAAGGATATTTTTAATTAATGCCTGCTCTGGTTTAAAATATTTCCTCTTACATTTTAATTTGACTTAGAAATCCACCGTCTTTGATGGTGGTAATGTAATTCCATTTTATTTATTTTGTTAAATTAATTGGAAAAATTACATAAAATCAAATTAGATGTAAGTGCAATTAAGATTTCTCTTATTTGCATTTAACGACTTAAGTGCAATTAAGATTATCCATATTTGCATTTACTGGCTTAAGTACAAATAAGATTGCTTCCATCCGATTCTTCCCTTCGGAACTCTGATGAAAACAAACAGCGTCCCCTTCATCCGGCGGGAGACACTACCCCCAAACTTTACTTCCCCACTTTCACCCGTATCCCTTCACTATGGCTCGTGAATTCAGGCGCATACATGCATTGAATGGTCGTAACGCCGTTTGAAAAATCCCCGCTGTGAGAAATCACCAGCGGATATTCAAACACATAGGTTCCTTTCGGTAATTTTCCGAAGAAGAAATTGGTGGCCGCATCACGGGTGCTTTCGTAATAGCCGAGCCCATCCTGGTATTTGTACTGCGAGAAAACATTCGTGGGTTCAAAACCGGAGGCCCGCATGTCTTTCATGTGCACGTATTCCATATCGCGGTCAACACGAAGCTCAATCCTCACTTTCAGTTTATCACCGGGTTTCAGTTTAGTACTTTCCGTTATCGGTTCGATCACCGGGCCGGATTCTGTATTTTTCAGGATGAAAAGTTTTTTCACCAGCTGCAGCGGGGTTTTATGTGGCGTGATCTTGTCCAGCTGTTCAAAGTATTGCCAATACACCGCGCCCCACGAAACGCCTTCGTCCTTTTTCGTTACCGTGATGTTTCCCATCTGCGGTTTGATATCGCTGCCGCTCCAGGAGGTTTTGAAATAGCCGGTGCCGGCTTCCACTTTCACATCGGGCATGTTCTTCGGATCGATCTTCATATCGCCAAGGGAAATTTCCACGTTGAATTCCGTAGCGAGCCAGTCGGTTCCGCGCAGCAGCAATGCATACACCGCTTCGGTCGTTGCTTTGGTGGATTCCCAGTTCTGGGTTTGTTTTGATTTCAGGAGCCATACTTTCAGGTCGTCCACCGCTTTTTTATCGTTGGTAACTTCATCAAATGCTTCGATCAGCAGCGACTGGGATTCAATAGGCGCTTCGTACCAGTAAAATCCCTCGTAGTTTTCTTTCCAGTACATTCCCATCTCTTCGCTCACGAGCGCGTTCTCCTTCAGCGATTTCATAATATCAAGCGGAACTTTTTTATCGCCGTAGCGGAAAAGTCCGAGGGCGATCATCCCATCCATGTATCTTCCTTTTCCGAGCCAGTATTTCTGCGCCTGCCCTTTGTAATAGTCGAATGCTTTTTGATTTTTGTTTTCAATGTTTATATCCTTGAAATAACTCCGTGCATACAAATATTGGATCTGCTCATAGCTCAAATGGTCTTTGTCAATATTCTCTTTGTCGTGTTTAAGGATCCAATCATAATCTTCGCGGATCCGGTCATCGAGGTAACGAACGCCGTCTTTTACCATTTGCCATGTTTTGGAATCTTCACGGATATTTTTCACCCCGAGATGATCCAGATGCCCCATTCCGGTGATGATATACTGCGTAATGTAGCGGTCATCTTCCATTCCTTCGAACCAGGGCCAGCCGCCGTTTGGAACCTGCATCTTCTGCAATTTTTTCAATGCCGCATCCAGTTCATTCGACATTTTGTTGAAGTCAAACAAAAGCGCGACACGCTTTTTTCTTTCCGATTCATCTTTTGCATCCAGCACCCAGGGCGTTTCTTCCAGCATCAGCGATTTCAGTTCCTGGTTTTTCTGGAGGTTGGATAAAAATGCTTCCGGGCTGCTTGATTTCCATGAATCAAATACCGCTTTTATCTTCGGCGAAGAGTTGGCGATATGCGAAGCGATGGAGTTTGCGTAGAAGCGGGAAAAGGTCTGCTCGGCGCATTCGTATGGATATTCCATTATATAAGGAAGCGACTGCACCGCATACCATGCCGGGTTTGCAGAGAATTCAAGCGTAAGTTTATGATTGCGCAGTGTAGTTGATCCGTTGTTCTGCGAGATGAACTTTTCAAACTTGAAAGTTTTGGTTTGTCCGCCAGAGGACGGATCCGCTGAGGCGGACTTGCCTCGGATCGGCAACGGCATGGATTCCGTTACCAGCATCCGGTTAGTGAGAACCGGAACCGCGTTTTCTTCTCCATCCGTGTAGTTTCCCGATTTTGCCACTACTTTATAAGTGACCGCCCCTATCCCTTCCGGAATAACGAGATCCCATTCAAGCGGAGCGCTTTGTCCTTTCTTTGCAAAAAAAGATTTAACGCTGAGATTGGCCTTTCCGTCTCCAGGCATCAGCAATGCGGTAATGTCCTTCAGTGTAATTGCATCCGATAAAACCAATTGCGCGGTTCCGTTCATGTCGGCCGCAGAAAGATTATCCACCTTCGCTGTGAAGGTGATGTGATCGTTCTCCCGGAAGAACCGAGGAGCGTGCGGAGTCACCATCAGCTCTTTCTGTGTTACTACTTCTTTTTCAATTTGTCCGTACTTCAGGTCCTTCGTGTGCGCAATTCCCATCATCTTCCATTTCGTAAGCGCTTCCGGAATAGTGAATTTGATGATCACACTTCCGTTCTCATCGGTTTGAAGGGTTGGAAAGAAAAAGGCAGTCTCCGCCAGGTTCTTTCTTGCCGTAATATTTCCAAGCGATTGTCCTCCTGAAATTTTTCCTGTTTCGGCGTACTCACGATTATCTTCTCCGGCTTTGTCTCCTTTTGTTGCGTCAGGCATAGCCGTTGTAAAGGCAAATGCCCCATTTTTATTTGGTGCCTCATCTTTGGATTTCTTCATCGCTCCTCCTATGGCCCTTGATTCGGTGGTCACGGTTTTTTCCTGTTCCATCGCCGGGGTGGCAGCCACCTCATCATACATCACATCGCCGTCAGCAGCGTAATAATCATAGCGGTTGTATCCATACCCGTAATTATAATTGTAATAGCCAAACCAATTCAGCTTATCGTAATACTTATACAAAAGAGTTGAATAAATATTCCAGTCCTTGTAAAAGAGCTGCGACGTATTGTTTTTTGCCACGGGATACGTTTCCCAGCTGCGCTGCGCATAATACGTATTGTAAATATTAAAGTACCAGTTGTTCGGCTGGAAGGCGTCGAGCGACGCATCGTACATGGCGGCCAGCATTTCAGAAGCAACCTTGTCGCCTTTTTTATCCTTTATCTTTATCTTCCATTCTTCTTTCTGGCCGGGAATTAATTTGCTGCGGAACGTTTCAAATTGAAGGTCCAGTTCCTTGTTCGTGTAAGGAACGGTGATGGTTACATCGTGAGAATAGGCGCGTCCGTTCTTAACAAAAATGAGATGGTAAGCAAAATTTCCACGGTGCTTTTCTTCTATCGGAATGTCTATTTTCTTTTGTTCGGCATTTAGCGTGATCCATTCTTTTTTTACGATCTCGTTTTTATGCTCGACCTCAAACAGAACTTTTGTATCGGGAGATCTTGTGCCGATGAGAAATGTCGCCTTTTTTCCGGGCTCTCCATCCGATTTCAGAGCGGAAAACCAATCGTAATCATTCAAAGGGATGGTTGTTGAACCGGAAGAATACACGGTAAAATATTTCACGTCTTTCACTTCCTCTCCGAATTTATCTTTTGAAGTGGCTTCCATGACATACGCGCCGGGCTGCCACTGGGCAATGGTGCTGAGCGCCAGTTCATCTTTGTCTTTTACGGTTTCAAAATCACCGGTGAAAACCTGCTGGGATTTTTCCCATTTATAAACATTGGCTTCATCCGCAAACACATCATTCGGAAAAGCGGCATAATATTCTTCTTTCGTCATCATGTGTTTGTCGGCCTGTTCCCATAACCGGTTACGGAACAAACGGTCCGGTTCTTTTTGTTTCCAGATCTGCACTTTCACTTTGGCAGGTTCAAATTCACCGTTCAGATTGGACGTATTGATATTGAATTTCGGAACCGAATCTTTTGAAACATTGCCGGAAATATTCACATCCATCTTCATCGCGTTGTATCCGACCGAAACATAACTCTGGTTGGTGTGTGTTTCTCCTGCAATGTCGGTTACGTCAGAATAAATGGTGTAGGTATACAGCGGGGAATATTTTTTTGAAATGCTCAGATCGGGCATTGCTTTGAAACTGATCACAAATCCGCCGGTGTCATTTGTGGTTGTAACACCGTTCGTTATTTCCATCTGCGGGGAAGAAGGATAATACCCTCTCCACCAGTACCAGTAATACGGAAAAGTGGCATTTCGCACCACGCGGAACTTTACTTCCGCTCCGTCAATGTTCGCCCCGGCATACGATTGGGCTTTCCCTTTTACTTCCACATTTTCGTTGAGCCGGTAAACGCCTTTTATCGGCGGCATTGTCACTTCAAACTTTGGACGTTTATAATCTTCTACCGAAACATAAACGTAGCCGTATGCGTTGCCCAGATGCATTTGTCCGTTCAGCAGATTCTGCGGAAGAACAAATGTTCCGTTAAAACTTCCGTATTCATTCGTAGTCAATTTCACTGTAGTCACCTGCTGGTAATTCACATCGTAAAGAATGATGCTCTCGGTCCTGTTGGGAAGGATACGCTGGATCTCTCCGTCGCTTTCGATCATGATGCCTTTGAAATAGATGGTTTGCCCCGGCCGGTAAATCGCGCGGTCAGTGAACATATACGTATGCGGATAAAATTTCTTTGGCTCTTTATAATTTTTATAAAGATAAATACCGTTATTGGAAAATAACTGGTCTTTGCCGTTTGTAAACTCGATGGTATAGTTCTGATAATTATCACCTAATGGCGGAATATAAAACGCGCCGTCAGCATCGGTTACATAACTGCCTCCTTTTTTGTATTCGTATTTGCGTAAAACATAATTATAGCTCTGAAACCACAACTGCGCGTTAACTCCTTTCAGCGGGTTTCCATTCTCGCGCTGCATAACGGTAAAATCATAACCGCCGTTCTCTGTTCTGCGCTGAACATAACTGATCTCCGTGCTGAAAAAATTTCCGTAAGCCACTCCGTTCTTTTCATACGTGAACGACTTTTCTGTTCCGGCCAGGAGCACATAATGGCCGAAGGGCAGTCCGTCCACTTTAATTTCTACGGAATGGGATTGATAGTCCTTATCATCAGGCAGATCAAGGCTCCATTCCTTCACTACTTCTGCAGATAAAAATTTCTTGATCAGTTTTTCTCCATAAAGATTTTCGATGTCTTTGCTGAAACGGTCCGCATCTTCCTGTATCACGCGCAAATAAATTTTATTCACGTTCGTATACTGGATCCTCGCCCGGAAAGGCTTGTTCGGAAGATTGGCTTCTTCCACATTAAACGTAAGCGCCTTTGCTTTAATAACTGATTGAAGGTATTTGCAGTTCGTTGCTCCGAATGATTCCGGATATCGTTTGATGGTTTCTTCACAGATTGAAAGAGCTGTTTTCTTTTCCCATTTATTCTCATCTGAAACAAGCGGCTGGTATTTTGCGGCTTTTGAATTGTATTCCTGTGCAATTTCATAGGAAACTTCTGCTGAGGCCGGGTTGTTAAGAAACTTTTTTTCAAGATCCTGCAGCGCCTGTAAATACAAACTGTCTTTTATTTCAATAATGGATTTGGTCCTTACAAACTTCAATCGTTTCAGATCCACATCGATCAATGCTTCCGGGTTTCCGTCGTTGCTGTGAAACGCAACCAGATCCTGCAGGATTTTAATGGCGTAGAACTTTAACGAAAGGGAATCTTTATTTTCAATTTTCAGTTTTGAAAAGTCAGTGAAGTTCCAGAAATAACTTTCAGAATTAAGTTCAAATTTATAGGCAGGCTTGATAATGTCCGGTTCTTCGTTCATATAAAAATCCACCGCGCGATGCGCCAGAAAATCATACAGGGAGGCACGCAGTTTTCTTGTCGCGGCAGGCTTGTCAATATTTTTTACTTCATCATTGATGATCACATCATCATATAAATTAAGCGGTGTCCTTTTAAGCGAATCCACATCTTTTAAAGAAAGCTGATAATTTTTTACTGTCTGGTCAACAATTGTTTTCAGGTCCCAGGTGCTGATGTCGTCCATTTTGAAGTTAACGGTTTGCGTCCGGTTATGAAACTTCCACCGGTTGTTCTGGTAATAATGCCAGTACATGTCGGCCAGAACAGAATGGAGCACCGGCGTGAGCGGGTATTTTGAATCCTTCACTTCTTCATTCAGCTTATCAATGGATTTCTGAACGGAATATTCTTCCATGTACGATTCCAGCTTGATCCGGTGAATGACCGCTTTCACAACCTGGGGAGCATTGTTGTCGGCCTTTGCTTTGGAATAAATTCCTTCCACTACTTTCAGGGCCGATTGCGTGAGCCCTTTGTTGGTCAGCGAATCCACCTTCAGCCATTCTTTTTCATACGTACTGCCCTTGGGAAAGATCAGAAGTTCTGTTTTCGGGAATATTATTCCGGGAACAGAAGGGTATAAATAAAATCCGATCGCTGTGGCGATAAGGGAAGAAAGAACGAAAAAAACCAGAATGAATTTTTTTGAAAGCATGGCCTTTAGTTTTTGTTTGAATTTAGGAGAATGAATCATTGGAATCGAAACGGATTATTGTTTCTTGTTAGCGGATGCAATATAAATCAAATTTCCATAAATCATTATGATATAGGTGTCATATTAAAGATGATTTTATTAAATTTGCCTTCCACTAATACATAATTCATCATGCGTCTTCTTACCCCCTCCTCTTCCAAACGGATTCGTTTGGTGTACAGCGTTTTTATTTTATTTTTTATTACTACTATTTCTTTCGCCCAACAGGTTTCGGGCGGCGGATCGCACTCCATCGCTTTGTGCACGGATGGAAGTGTAAAAGCATTTGGCGATAACTATAATTTTCAGCTTGGAGATACGAATAATGTTATTTATTCGAGCGATGTTCCGATTGCAGTGAACGGTCTTAACAATGTCATTGCTGTCAGCGCCGGAGGACAGTACAACCTTGCCCTCAAAAGCGATGGGACCGTTTGGGCCTGGGGAAATAACGACTATGGACAACTGGGAAAAGGAGACACCATCAGCGCATTCACTCCCACCAAAATTGATACACTTACCAACATTGTTGCGATCAGTGCGGGATCCTATTTTGCTCTTGCTTTAAAAGGGGATGGTAGCGTTTGGGCATGGGGAGATAACAGTTTTGGTCAATTGGGCGATGGGACAACTTTAAACAAAAGAAGAAAGCCGGCCAGGATCTCCAGCTTAACCGGATTATCAGGTGCTATTTCCATTAGTGCCGGTGATTATCATAGCTTGGCAATAAAAGCGGATCATACGGTTTGGGCGTGGGGCGATAATAGTTTCGGTCAATTAGGAAACGGCACACTTAATAACACGCCTTACCCCATTCAGGTGCAAGGCATTGCAAATGCAAATGCAATCGATGCAGGCGGATATCACTCGCTCGCTTTGCTGAACAACGGATTTGTTTGGGCCTGGGGAAGCAACGGCCAGGGTCAATTAGGAAATGGATCCACAACGAATGATTCTCTACCTGTGATGGTGCAATTGCTTTCAAATGTGAATGCCATCAGCGCAGGAGGCGAAAACAGTTTGGCATTGAAGAATGATTCGACCGTATGGTCGTGGGGATTTGACTTTGGTACTAATCTCGGACGTCAGACAGATCCGGTTACGAATGGTTTGTCAATGCCTGCAAAAGTAAGCGGGCTTTCCGGCATCACAAAAATAAATTGCGGTCAATATCACGATCTTGCGTATAAAAACGATGGAACATTCTGGGGGTGGGGAGAAAACTATTCGGGGCAATTGGGAATCGGCCCTTCTTCCTACAACATCCCTGATCCGGCACAAGTTGTTTGCCCGTGTGGCTCGGCAATTACTCCTACCGTTTCAGCCGGAGCAGCTATTTCTATTTGTCCGAATACGAATGTGCTGATTTCTGCTACGGGAAATGGAATTGCGCCTTTGTCTTACCATTGGTCGGAAGGGTATCATAATTACTTCCAAACCACTGCAGATACCATAAGCACGGTTATAAACATTGGCGATGTCAATGTTGGAGATACCATTCAATTTTTAGTTACCGTAAGCGATAAGAACAGGTGTTCTTCTGCAGCCGATACGCTGGTGACGACTATGAAATCTTCTCCGCCACCGCCGTATATTTTTAGCAATCCATTTCCGACCGTTTGTAATGGAAATGCCGTTACGCTGACTGCTTCAGGTGGAATTAACTATACCTGGTTGCCGGGTGGAAGTACAACGACAACGATTGCTGTAGCCCCAACCGTGAACGCTACTTATACGCTTGCTTCTACTAACACCGTTGGCTGTTCTTCGTATCAAACTACGTTCGTCAATATTGTTGAAGCCAATGTAGATGTACATAATATTTCTTGCAGCGGAAACGGCTATGCGCTTGCCAATCCTACTGGTGGTTCGTATCCGTACTCGTATGTCTGGTCATCCGGCTCAACCACTTCCGGAGCGTATGGGTTAACTGCCGGGAATTATACGTTAACCGTTACAGACGGGTACGGATGTTCAGCCCAAAAAACATTTCCTATTATCAATACGGGTACGCTGACCCTTGCTTCTGTTGAGGTTTCCAATGAAACGTGTTTTAACAATTGCGATGGAAGATTGATCTTCCATGTTTCCGGAGGAACGCCGCCCTATAATTATTACGTTGGCGCTCCCCTCGGCTATTATACTTCTGATACCGTAACTTATCTCTGCCAGGGATCCTATTCCGTTCAGGTCACGGATGCCGGCGGATGCAGTGCCTTTCAGAACGGTGTGGGTGTCATAACAGGAGCTACTTCCTATTTGACATCGATCGATTCAATTGTTACCAACGTTAGTTGTTATGGCGGAAGCAACGGAAGCACAACTCCTTCCGTTTCTGGCGGGATGCCTCCTTATACTTATTTATGGACACCCGGTGGCCAAACAACATCATCAGCTACCGGATTGAGTGCGGGCGTGTACAGCACAATTATTTATGACTACAACGGATGCAGTACCGGCATTAACAGTGTTGCCGTTACACAACCTACTCCACTTACCGATTCTGTTTCCTCCGTAAATTTATTCTGTCACGGAGCGAATAACGGATCTGCTTCTGTTTCCGTAAGCGGAGGAACACCACCCTATTCGTATTTGTGGAGCAACGGCGGAACAATACAAAGCATTTCAAATCTCATTGCGGGTAATTATTCGGTAACTGTTTTCGATAATAACAGTTGTTCATTAACTTCGACCGTTTCTGTTACGCAGCCTGCTGCAATAACTACTTTTCTTTTATCTCAAACCAATGTTTCGTGTAACGGAAATTCCGATGGAGTGATCAACACGGTTACTACCGGAGGAACCGGACCTGCTTCTTTATACTGGAACACGATTCCTGTTCAAGTGACTCCAGCAGCGACCGGATTATCGGCTGGAACGTACACCCTAACCGCCACCGATCAGGCTGGGTGCATTGCTTCTACTTCTTTTACTTTGATTCAACCTGCTGTTTTGATTTCGTCGTTATCGAGCACAGCTACTTCCTGCTTTAATACCTGCAGCGGAACGGCAACTGCAATCGTTTCCGGTGGCACTTCTCCGTTCACTTATTTATGGAGTTCCAATCCAACGCAGGCCGGACCAATTGCTTCCGGGCTTTGTGCCGGGAATTATTCTGTTGGTATTGTGGATAGCAAAGGCTGCATCACCAGTAACACTGTTTCCGTGAGCGGCCCGCTGCCCATTCCCATTACGGCAACGGCAACTCCAACTTCCTGCGGATCCCTCAACGGAACGGCAACGGCAACGATCAGCGGTGCCGGCGCTGTACCCCCTTTCAAACTTTTGTGGAACACCGGAAGCACGACCCTTGCCATTTCAAATCTTAATGCAGGAATATACAGGGCCAACGTGATTGACGGCAACGGATGTTTTTCATTTGCGGACGCTCTTGTAAGCAATTCCAACGGTCCGGTTATTTCTACCAATACAGTTACTGCCGTTTCATGCAACGGCTTATCGACCGGTGCGATCAACATCAATGTTACCGGCGGCGCTACTCCGTATTCATTCTTCTGGTCGAACGGAGCAACCACCGAAGACATCACCAATGTTTCATACGGACCGTACGAAATCACTGTAACCGATGCCGGAGGATGCCGGGAAACCAAAAGCATTTTTGTGAATTCTCCTTCACCGCTTTCCGTTACTTCATTGGTAATAAATTCTTCCTGTACCGTTGCAAACGGAAAAGCGGCTGTTGTTGTAAGCGGAGGGAATCTTCCGTATCATTATGCCTGGACATCCGGTTCCACAACTTCTGCAGTGACTCCTGCAGGTGCCGGTATTTATTCTGTTACTGTATCTGATTCTAAAGGATGCAGCACGTCCTCGCTTGTTGCCGTTTCAGACAGTGGCGGGCCCGTTGCGTTTGTTGATTCAATTGCAGCTGCCGATTGCGGAAACAGCGGATTCGTTTTGATCACACCTCTGGATTCCGGTTCCATTGCATCGTATCTTTGGTCGAATGGAAGTGTTACGCAAAATCTATTGAATGCTCCTTCAGGAAATTACGGCCTTGTGATCACAGATACCAGCGGTTGTAAGAATGCGCTTGTGGTACCTGTAAAACCAGTCCTGCCTCCTGTAAAACCGATCTGCCTTGTTTCTGTAGATACTTCAAACCGAATGAACATTATAGTCTGGGATAAACCCATCAGTACTATTATAACCGGATTCAATATTTACCGCGAATCTTCTCAGAACGGAATTTATCAGAAGGTTGCTTTCGTTCCGTATAATAATTTAAGTATCTATTACGATTCTATTTCAAATCCGGCAAACCGCTGGGCGAAGTATCGCATTTCTATGAAAGATGTTTGCGGAAGAGAAGGAACGCTCAGCCCGGAACATAAAACAATTCATTTATCCATCCCCGCGATTACAACTCAGGCAGCGCATCTTATTTGGGATGACTATGTAGGATATGCATTTTCATATTACCATATTTTCAGAAAAGACAGCACCAACGGGAACTGGAACTTAATTGATTCTGTTCCTGCCGCCATACATCAATACACGGATTACACACTTTTACATTTGGGAGATACCGTTGCTTACGATATTGAGATCTCAAATATCGGCGGATGCGTTGCGTCACTTCAAAATCCTCAGATCCTGGTGACCAATTTAAATTCATCCCGCTCCAATATATACAGGATACTTGATACCACGGCCTCTTCGTCGGTTGGAGATCTGACGATGCAGCATGTTCGGGTTACTGTTTTCCCGAATCCCAGTTCTGGGATATTTACCATTGAAATGCAAAATAATTCCTCTTCCATTGTCAAAGTTTTCAATATGCTGGGCGAAGAAGTGAAGCGGATCGGTGTTGAAGCCAACCGGAATAAAACCGAAGTGGATCTAAGTAAGCTGGGAAAAGGCATTTACTATTTGCAAATAATATCTGATCACAATACCATAACAAAAAAGGTGGTGATGGAGTAAAAGCCGAAACAAAAAGATAAGAACCGCTTTGGAAATTTTTCCGGGGCGGTTTTTTATTGATGAAAAGCAGAATTTATAACAGCGCAAGAAAGCGAGATCCTTCCTGCTTTATTAGTTCTCAGGATTTTTTATATTAGCAGTTGAATTAGTATGGCTTAAATTTCTTACCCCCTCACCAGAAGTAGAGCTATAGTTTTTTATTAATGAATACACATATTCATAAATTTTCCATTTGTCTTTAGAAAATATTATTACCATTTAAAATGAAAAAATCTACTCTCTTTCTTACAGCATTAATTCTTAATTCTACATTCCCTGCCCGACTTCTTCTAATAGTAATGTTGGCAGGCGGGTTAATTCTTAATTCGCCTTTGGTGAAAGCCCAACCCATCAGCACCATTGCCGGAAACGGTACTGCCGGATATAGCGGAGACGCAGGCGCTGCCACCAGCGCAATGTTAAATTATCCGCTGGGAGTGGCTGTAGATGCGGCAGGCAATGTGTATATTTCTGATTATAGTAATCAGATGATTAGAAAAGTAAATACATCGGGCATTATCAGCGCCTTTGCGGGAACAGCAGGTACTAACGGATCTGGCGGAGATGGAGGACCTGCCACCAGCGCAATGTTAAATAATCCAAACGGAGTGGCTGTGGATGCGGCAGGCAATGTGTATGTTGCTGACGTGGGTAACAACAAGATTAGAAAAATAAATACATCCACGGGCATTATCAACACTTTTGCCGGAAATGGCACTAACGGGTTTAGCGGAGACGGAGGACCTGCCACCAGCGCAATGTTAAATTATCCGATAGCAGTTGCTGTAGATGCAGCAGGCAATGTGTATATTACTGACAATTATAGGATTAGAAAAATAAATACATCGGGCATTATCTCCACCTTTGCCGGAACAGGCGGTGGCGGATATAACGGAGATAATATATCTGCCACCAGCGCAAATTTAAACAATCCGGCAGGAGTAGCTGTAGATGCGGCAGGCAATGTGTATATTGCTGACGAAAGTAATCAGAGGATTAGAATAGTAAATACATCGGGCATTATCTCCACCTTTGCCGGGACAGGCACTCAAGGCTGGGGCGGAGATGGAGTTGCCACCAGCATACAGTTAAACTATCCAGCAGGAATTGCTGTGGATGCAGCAGGCAATCTGTATATTACTGACCAAGGTACTCATAGGATTAGAAAAGTAAATACATCGGGCATGATCAGCACCATTGCCGGAAACGGCAGTGGCGCATTTAGCGGAGACGGAGGACCTGCCACCAGCGCAAGTATAAACAATCCATACGGCGTGGCTGTGGATGGGACAGGCAATGTGTATATTGCTGACCAAAATAATCAGAGGGTTAGAAAAGTAAGTCCTTGTGCTGTAATAACAGTTAACATCAACTTCACCACCAATGTTTCCTGCTATGGAGGCAATAATGGTTCTGCCGCGGCAACAGTATCGGGAGGTACTTCTCCTATTGCTTATCTATGGCAAATAAGTAACGATGGCGGCACCACATGGACCAACTTCGCCACCGGATCATCAATCAACAATCTGCAAGCTGCAAGCTACGCTCTAACTGTTACTGATGCAGGCGGCTGCACGGCAACGGCAGCAAGTGTTACCATCACTCAGCCGGCAACTGCGGTGAGCGCATCTATTATTTCTCAAACCAATGTCAGTTGCCATGGAATGTGTAATGGTTCTGCCACAGCCTCAGGAACAGGAGGCGTTTCTCCGTATTCTTATTCATGGAATACAACTCCTTCATCACAAACCACTCAAACAGCAACAGGACTTTGTTTTGCAGGTTATCTTGTAACTGTTACCGATGGAAACAACTGCACGGCAACTTCAAATGTTGGAATCACTCAGCCCTCAACCCTTTCGGTTTCCACCAACAGCAATACAACTATTTGTTCGGGGCAAAGTGTTACCTTCAATGGCACCGCTGCAACAGGAGGCACTCCTACTTATTATTATAATTGGTCTCCTGCTACAAATCTTAGCTGCACTACTTGCGCTTCTCCAATTGCATCGCCAACCATAACCACTAATTATGTAGTGACGGCTACAGATGCTAACACTTGTACCGCACAGGCGAATTGTTCGGTCACTGTTAATTCAACTCCAACTCCAACTGTAACCGTCACGCCTAATCCTGTTTGTTCGGGACAAACATTAAGTTTGAATGCAAGCACAATTTCAGGAGCAACTTATAACTGGAGCGGCCCGAATTCATTTTCTTCTTCTTTGCAAAATCCAAATATCACATCTGCTACTTCTGCAACAGCAGGAACATATTCCGTTCTTGCATCTCTCAGCGGATGCACAAGTCCGGCCGGAACAACTTCAGTTACTGTCAATGCCTCTCCGCCTGCTCCAACCGCATCGAGCAACAGCCCGGTAAATGCCGGAAGCACTTTATCGCTTTCTGCCAGCACCATTACCGGCGCAACCTATAATTGGTATGGGCCAAGTACGTATTCCTCTGCTTCTCAGAATCCAACGATAACAAATGTTACTACTGCAAATGCAGGAACCTATTCGGTTACGGCAACAAAAAACGGGTGCACAAGCGTTGCAGGCACCATGCCTGTTTCTGTTACAACTTTTTCGATAACTGCTAACACAAACAGCGTTACCT
>JAHEYJ010000055.1 GCA_023251675.1 Bacteroidota bacterium | reverse complement strand
CAGTTTGCCAGGGAGAAGCGGGTGTTGCCTATTCGGTTTCTCCAATCTCAGGGGCAAGTACATACTCATGGTCTGTTCCTTCCGGAGCAACAATAAATACGGGGCAGGGAACTTTAAACATCACGGTGGATTTTGGGACAGGCGCATCTGCCGGAAACATTTCGGTGGCCGGGCAGAATTCCTGCGGCAGCGGAACAGCCTATAATAAAGCCATCACGGTAAATACCCTGCCGGGTGCAACCGGCATTATTTTCGGCCCGACCAGTGCCTGCCAGGGAGAAAACGGAGTTATATTTTCCGTGAGCCCGATTTCAGGAGCAAGTACGTACACATGGACGTTTCCTTCAGGAACCAGTATTGTGTCCGGTGTGAATACGAATTCTGTGACATTGAATTTTTCCGCATCCGCAACCGACGGAACCGTTGATGTGGTCGGATATAACGGGTGCGGCCACGGAACCTCTTCTTCTGCTTACGGATTGAGCATTGATTCACTTCCGCTTCCTGCAGGAATTATTTCAGGCAACACAACCGTTTGTCCCGGAGATACGGTTGTCTACAGTATTGCTTCACTTGATTATGCTTCCACCTATTCCTGGTCCTTACCCGCCGGAGCTTCGGTAGTGGCAGGAGCAAATACAGAGTCCATAAAAGTAGCGTATGCTGTTTCGGCCGTACCAGGAACGATCACAGTTTATGGTATAAATGCCTGCGGAAACGGAACCAACGCTTCTCTTTTCATCACCGTTAACCCGCTTCCTTCTGCCGCTACAGCTGTTCTTGGAAACAGTACGGTTTGCGCGGGAAGTTCCAACGAATCGTATTTTGTAAGTGCAATAACGAATGCAACGGGATACACATGGAATCTGCCTTCCGGCTTTACGATCAATTCAGGCAATAACACAAACAGTATTCTTGCGAACATTTCGTCAACCGTATCTTCAGGAACCATTTCTGTGAATGGCACAAACGCCTGCGGAAGCGGAACGGCGGCAACGTTCACAGTGATGGTCAATCCTTTGCCGGACTCCGCAGGAACCATTACCGGTTCTTCAACGGTTTGCCAGGGGCAAAGCAGTGTTACCTATACCGTTTCTCCGATTGCAAGTGCAACCGGATATAATTGGTCGGTACCAACCGGCGCTTCCGTTATATCCGGATCAAATACAAATACCATCACCGTTGACTATTCTTCTGTTGCAGATACCGGTTTTGTTACCGTGATCGGAACCAACGCCTGCGGAAATGGTTTGTCGGTTGATTCATTCGCCGTAACGGTTCATCCATTGCCCGGAGCAGCGGGTGTTATTTCCGGAAACAGTGCGATTATCATTTGCCCCGTTCAGACCGGAATTACTTATTCAGTAGCTCCGGTAAGCAACGCAACCGGGTATAACTGGTCGGTTCCGACGGGAGCCGTTATTGCCTCAGGTGCCAATACCAATACCATTGTCGTCAATTATTCTGACACGGCCTCATCCGGAAATATTTCGGTCACACCGATAAATGCCTGCGGAAACGGAACTCCGTTCAATTTGCAGGTGAATGTGGATACGGTGCCTTCCCAAAATATTTGTATTGTAACGGTAGATCAAACGTCGACAAAGAACTTTTTGATCTGGGAAAAACCGGCATCAACCCGAATTGACAGTTTCTTTATTTACAGGGAAATTGCATCTGCTTATTCCAGGATCGGAAGTGTCGCGTATAATGATGTGAGTGAGTTTACAGATAATAACGCGAGCCCTAATGTAACTTCCTATAAATATAAATTATCCTCAGTTGATTCCTGCGGAAACGAGAGCCTCCTCAGCGAATTTCACCGTACCATTCACCTTGCCGTAAGCCTGGCAATTCCACCGGCCAGCTTTAATCTTTCGTGGAATGATTATATTGGATTTACCGTATCGCAATACCGGATTCTTAGAAATAAAAATCATGCGGGTTATCTGGCTGTCGATTCAACCAGTTTCGGTACCACGGCCTGGACGGATACGACCGGTTTCCTGCCCGCGGATACGATCGCTTATGTTATAGAAATTGATCATCCGAATGGCTGTGTTTCTTCTGTGAAAGACCCGGGGCCTTTAGCCACCAACCTGAATTCTTCCCGCTCCAATGTTTACAAGATATCCGATTCTACATTGACTTCCATTGAAACGATTGACAATAATTTATCGGTTTCTGTTTATCCCAATCCGGGTAAAGGTGTGTTCAATGTTAAGCAGAATTCAAATTTTGACAGTGGAAGGATTCAGATATATAATATACTTGGGGAAGAAGTAAAATCATTCGTCGCAAAACCGAATGAGAAATTTATTTCAATTGATATGCGCGGTTTTGCTAAAGGTGTCTATCATTTGAAAATGAGCACACCCAATAAAATTGTTAATAAGAAATTCATTATTCAATAGGGTAGATTTTTATTTTTGAATGCATTTGGTTCCGTCAGCTGACGGATTAAATGGGAATCCTGTTAAAATCAGGAGCTATTCCCGTAGCTGTAAGTACTTTGATCTATTTCTGTCGTGTTTGCCACTGTTCTGATCTTTTAGGATGGGAAGGCCGCAGAAGTAATCCTTTAAAAAAGGACAAAGACAAGCCAGAAGACCTGCCAAAGCAATAGCGCTGAAACCACATCAGCGCGATCATTCGGAACTTCGGGAAAAAGCGAAGGATGAGAGAAAGAAACCGGTTGCCGGCATTTTTCTTTTTCTCCTCTTTTCAGTTTCCCTCCGATAAAATAAAAATTGTGAAACAATTGCTTTTGCCTTGCGGTGGGACAGGGGAGAAGCAGTTACAAAAACAAAAATCATTATGAAAAAAACAGATGGAGGGAACAAAAAGACAAATTCCCGGTTTATTCCGGGAGAAACAATCTTATCTTTGCGAAAAGATACAAAAACAAAAAATAAAGTGGCAAAACAAATCTTTACAATTTCATTTGCGTTTTTCCTGCTGATCAACCTTTCAAACGCTCAATTCATCCAGGGAAGAAACCGGTCGGTTTGGAAAAACAACACAAAGGCTGATTCGGTTTCCCACAATCAAACCGTTGTGCCTGAAACAGCCGATACTTCCTCTGTTAATCGTCTTTCTGAATTTATAGTTACGGCAACACGCACGGAGAAAAAAATAAATGATGTGGGCCGCAGCGTTTCTGTTATTTCTTCTGCCGACATTAAAAATTCAGGAACCAATACCCTGGCAGAACTCCTTTCGCTCGCTGAAGGAATTTACATCACGGGTACGCAGCAGGATTTTGGCGCTAACCAGAGTTTGTTCATGCGGGGCGCGAATAGCAATCAGTCGGTTGTTCTGATTGATGGAATTCCTGTTGAAGATCCTTCCACGCCGACCAATGCACTGGACCTGTCGGAACTTTCTCTTTCCGATATTGATCATGTTGAAATAGTCCGCGGTTCGCACAGCACGCTGTACGGATCATCCGCTATCGGCGGTGTTATTAATATCATTACAAATAAGAAAATGAAGCAAGGGCTGAATATCAGTGCTTCAGGAACCGCAGGAAGTTTCGGAAAGGAAACTTCGCTCATTTCAGAGAACATCGGAATGAGCTATGCATGCAAAGGCGGATTTTATTCCACTCTTAATTTCACTAACGCAAATGTGAACGGCATCGATGCTACCGTTGATACAACTACGGTTTCTCATTTGCCCCGCGACAAAGATGGCATGAATCGTTTTGATTGCGGAGGGAAACTTGGATACCGGTCAGGACGGTGGGATTTGTACGTTGCCGGAAACAGCATCGACAAGATGGTTGATATAGACAGCAGGGAATTTACGGACGACAATAATTATACGCTGGCATTTACACGCAAAATGTTTTCCTATGGCCTCTCGTGTAAAGTGGACAGCGGCTTTATTATTTCGCTCAATGGAGGGAAATCTTTCCTGGAGAGAAAGGCGTTGAACGACTCATCTGTTGTTGACCTGGCCGGAACTTACGATCATAGCTATTATGAAGAATCCAACAAAGCAGAAACTTTTGCAAATAATCTGCAGCTTAATTTTTTCAGGAAAGGATTCAGTATGGTACTGGGAGGCGGATCGGATGATCAGACCTGGAGCCAGAAGGTATATTCCTATTCTCCATGGGGAATATGGCAAAGCGACCTGGATACATTAGCGCTGGCATCCAGGACGAGTAATTTTTTTATGC
This sequence comes from Bacteroidota bacterium, assembly GCA_023251675.1. Taxonomy (GTDB): domain Bacteria; phylum Bacteroidota; class Bacteroidia; order Palsa-948; family Palsa-948; genus Palsa-948. The sequence goes on along the minus strand of JAHEYJ010000055.1, from coordinate 14,220 downwards.
TGCTGGACCTGAATGGCGAATTGATCTCTGAAAAAGCAAAAGCATTTTCGCTTTCTCTTGGAGCAAGAAGCAATCACAACAACACCTTTGGAAGCAGCATTACCTACCAGGTCAACCCGATGGTAAAGATTTCTTCAACGTCATCCCTTTATGCCAATTTTTCTTCCGGATACAATGCGCCTTCACTTTACCAGCTGCATTCCCCGGATAAGGATTTTACTTCGTTGATTTCAAGAGGAAATATCAATCTTCGTCCGGAGACTTCGGTTACAAATGAATTTGGTATTTGCCAGAACATCAACAGTAAAACAGGTGTGCGCATTGGGTATTATAAAACAATGGTGAATGATGTCATTGAATGGGTAACGCTGTGGGACAAAAATGTTCCTGTTTCTTCTCTCTCGTATTCAGATTACAGGGGCGATACGTATATGAACCTCGGAACATTGACCACCGAAGGAGTTGAACTGGAAGCGCACGGAAACATTGGAAACAAATTAACCGTGACAGGAAATTTTTCTTACCTGCGGGGCAAGTACCGTTTTTCTTATGAATCAGTTGATACGGTAAAATCAGAAGGCAACCAGGTTCAGATATCCAACGGTGGATTTGTCAGTGCGCACGACATACATTCAGCAGGTTTGACCCGAAGGCCGGCCACTGCTAATATTTCCCTGGCCTATACTCCTTGCGATAAGGTTTTCTTTAAAGGAGTTGTGAAATACATTTCAAAGAAGAATGATGTGTTCTATGATACCAATATCGGCCCCGGAGGAGCGCTTGCAATCACTCCCGTCCAGGCATACACGCTGGTCGATCTTATCTCGGGTGTAAAAATAAATGCCCAGTTTTCCGGTTTGGTACGGGTCGAGAATATTTTTAACGTCAGCTATTCTGAACTGAGGGGATATTCTGCGCGCGGAAGAGGCGTTTATGTAACGATCAATTATACTTTCTGATCTATGCCAGCAAAGAAGCCGTTAATACTGGTGACCAACGACGATGGAATTACATCGCCCGGAATTTCGGCTCTTGTTGAAACGATGAAAGAACTCGGAGAAGTGGTGGTGATCGCTCCTGATAAACCGCAGTCGGGCGTAGGACATGCGATCACTATCAACTCCACGATACGAATTTACAGAACGAAATATCATGGAGTAGAGCAGGAATACAGCTTAACAGGAACGCCGGTTGACTGCGTTAAAATGGCATTCAGCAAAGTGCTGAAACGCAAACCCGATCTTTGTGTCTCCGGTATCAACCACGGATCCAATATTTCCATTAACGTGATCTATTCCGGAACCATGTCGGCCGCGGTGGAAGCGGCGGTGGATGGAATTCCTTCCATCGGGTTTTCCCTGCTGGATACTTCCATTGATGCGGATTTCTCCGCTTCTCAGTATTATGCAAAAGTAATTTCAAAACAGGTATTGACTTCCGGTATGCAAAAAGATACTTGTCTTAATGTGAATATTCCGAAACTCAATCTTTCAGAGATAAAAGGAATAAAAATATGCAGGCAGGCAAGAGCGAACTGGGTGGAGGAATTTGAAGAGCGGAAAGATCCGGCAGGGAATCCGTATTACTGGCTTACCGGAAAATTTGTGGATTACGATAAAGGAAAGAATGATACGGATGTTTGGGCGGTAAAGAACAATTACATTTCAGTGGTGCCTGTCATGTTCGATCTGACTGCCTATTCTGCTCTTTCTCCGTTGGAAAAACAATTCAGTAAAAAGAAAAAATGAATTCATATCCTCCGGTAAAAAATAAATTTGATAATATCTGGATCGGCGCCATCATTGGACTATGCGCTCCTCTTGCAACGCTTTATGCGGTTTACCTGGTCAAATACAATTACCTGACCTTCTCCGATTTTTATCATAAGATCCTTATCGAGAACAATATTCTTACGCCCTCCATCAGTTTATGTGTGATCTCCAACCTGATCATCTTTTTTCTTTTCATCTGGTCCAATCGCAATGTAACTGCCCGCGGTATTTTGATGACGACGTTTGTTTACCTGGGATATGTAGTGTATCAAAAATATATCAGATGAAAGTCCGGAAATAAATACGCTGTAATATTTTGCATTCTCAAATACGTTTCCGATATTTGAGGACATCAAATCCTTCTCTTTACAAATGCATCCGAAGCGCGTAAGAATAGTTATTACTCTTTTGATTTTTAATTTTTCATTTTTCATTTTAAATTTCTCTTTCTCCCAGCCCATCACCTTTGAAAAGTATTACGACTTGGGTTATTCTGAAGATTCAAGATGTGTTCAGCAAACCTCTGACGGAGGATATATCATGGCCGGATTTCAGGGGATTTGGATGGGAGTATCACAAGCATTTTTAATAAAAACAGATTCGATGGGGCAAACTGTATGGTCAAAAACATATGGCGGATCAGCGGATAATGAATTTTGGTCTGTACGTCAAACATACGACGGCGGATATATTGCTACTGGGCAAACTACTGGCAGCCAGTCAAATTTTTATGATACCTATTTAGTAAAAACCGACAGCAACGGTGATACGGTTTGGACTAAACATTATACACCCCCTCCCTTAAATTATTATGGTTATGGAAGAGACGTTATTCAAACGCAAGACAGCGGATATGCTATACTCACGAATGTTAATGATACAGATACCCTTGGCGCAATTATTCTTATAAAAACAAAATCCAATGGCGATACATTATGGACGAAAAAATATAGAACTCTAAGTGGTAATGGCGGGAATTCATTAAAAGAAACTTCTGATGGAGGTTATATTATTTGTGGCTTCAGCATACTTTCTTCCAATCCTCTTTTTTATGAAACTTATTTAATCAAGGCAAATTCATCAGGAGATACTCTATGGACGAAAACAATTAGTACTACAAATTTTAATGAAGAGGCTGCAAGCATAGAACAAACTTTTGACGGCGGTTTTTTTATTACTGGAAGTGTAAACTATGGTACAGGGAATAATGTATCTGATGTTTTAATCATTAAAACAAATAGTAGCGGCGATACAATATTTTCTAAGATAATTGGCGGCCCATTGAGTGATGGGGGAATTGGGTGTCAACAAACAAGCGATGGCGGTTATATTGTCTCAGGTGCCACAACTAGTTTTGGAGCGGGAGGAGGAGATTTATATTTATTACGCTTTACTATTAATGGTGATACGTTATGGACAAAAACATTTGGAACGGGATTAGGAGAAAATGGAAAATGGGTGATTCAAACCTCCGATGGGGGCTTTGCAGCAACAGGATATTCCGGTTATGATGCCTATCTTGTTAAAACCGATAGCAACGGTATAGTTATGACAGGTATTAATGAAATTGCAGAAAATGAGATGCAACTAAAAATTTATCCCAATCCATTTTTCTCTTATGCAAATGTTGAAATGGAAAAAGAGGGAGATGATTCCGGTTACATGGCGATTTATGATGCAATAGGGCAAGAGGTTAAAAGAATTAATGTAGAAAACTCCTCACTTGTGATTCACCGGGACGGCTTATACTTTTTGAATGTATATAATAGTTTAGGTCAAATAATAGCGAGAAGCAAAATTATTATTCAATAAAAATAATATGCGTACTCAATCAAAAATATTTTTCTCCCCTCTGCCTTCTGCCCTTTTACATCTTACATGTATTTTTTGTTTATTGTCTGCTGCTGCTTTTTCCCAGCCCATCACCTTTGAAAAGTATTACGACTTGGGTTATTCTGAAGATTCAAGATGCGTACAGCAAACTACTGATGGTGGCTACATCATGGCCGGATTTCAGGGGATTTGGGTGGGAGTATCACAAGCGTTTTTAATAAAGACGGATTCACTCGGACAAACTGTTTGGTCAAAAACTTATGGCGGGCCAGACAATAATGAATTTTGGTCTGTCAGGCAAACATACGATGGCGGATATATTGCTACTGGGCAAACTACTGGCAGCCAGTCAAATTTTTATGATACCTATTTAGTAAAAACCGATAGCAATGGCGATACTCTTTGGACTAAACATTATAAAGCTCCACCCTTAAATTATTATGGATATGGAAGAGATATTATTCAAACGCAAGATAGCGGATATGCTCTACTGGCCAATGTTAATGACACAGACACCATTGGAGCAATTCTTCTCATAAAAACAAAATCCAATGGTGATACAATATGGACAAAAAAATATAGAAATACGTTTGGGACAGGTGGTACTTCGCTGAAACCAACTTCTGATGGCGGATACATTATTTCTGGCTTTTTCTGGAACACATCATCTGATGCTGATGTCTACCTAATAAAAACAAATTCAAATGGCGATACATTATGGACAAAAAAATATGGTACACCTATCACAAATGAAGGAGCAAATTCAGTGTGCCAAACAAATGATGGAGGTTATTTTTTAGGTGGAAGCATATATTATATCAGCAATAATTCAGGAGACGCATATTTAATAAAAACAAATTCAATTGGTGATACCACATGGACGAAAAAATATGGCGGAACTATTAATGAAGTAGTTTCCTCTGTAACACAAACTAACGATGGAAAATATATTTCCACTGGTTATACAACTAGTTTCGGTGCTGGTGGTGCAGATTTATATTTACTTCGCTTAGACGCTACTGGCGATACCTTGTGGACAGAGACATTTGGGACAGTAAATGACGAGAACGGCAAGTGGGTAATTCAAACCTCTGATGGCGGATTTGCTGCAACAGGATATTCCGGTTATGATGCCTATCTTGTTAAAACCGATAGCAACGGTATAGTTATGACAGGTATTAATGAAATTACAGAAAATAAGATACGGCTAAAAATTTATCCCAATCCGTTTTTTTCTTATGCGAACATTGAGATAGAAAAAGAAGGAAATACTCCCTATCTTTTAACGATCAATGACGCAATAGGAAAAGAAGTAGGAAGGATCAATGTCGAGAACTCTTCCTTTGTTCTTCAAAGAAACGGATTGCCTTCCGGCATGTATTTTTTAAATGTCTATAATTCATCACTGCAAACAATTGCAGGAAACAAAATTATTATTCAATAAAAATAATATGCGGACTCAATCAAAAATATTTTTCTCCCCTCTGCCTTCTGCCCTTTTACATCTTACATGTATTTTTTGTTTATTGTCTGCTGCCGCTTCCTCCCAGCCCATCACTTTTGAAAAATATTACGATTTCGGTGCTACTGAAGAAGGATATTCTGTGCAACAGACCTCTGATGGTGGATATATTATTGCAGGGCAGCAAAGAATTGGAATAGGATTTTCAAATATACTACTTCAAAAAGTTGATTCTATCGGGCAAACTCAATGGACTAAATTCATAAACTATTACTCCGACAATCAAGCTTGGTCAGTCAAACAAACTGTTGATAAAGGATATATTTTAACTGGTGAAACCAGACTGGGCAGCACTCCTTATGTTTACCTTGTTAGAACCGATAGTATTGGTGATACACTTTGGACAAAAAGGGTATTTCCCTGCTTAAACTGTCAAGGATACGGCAGAGATGTTTTACAAACTACAGATGGAGGTTACACTATACTTGCTTTAGCTGCTGCGCCATCAGATACAACAGGTCCATTTTATTTAATTAAGACCAATGCAAGTGGTGATACCCTTTGGACCAAAAAGTATACACATGCGTATGGTTCGGCAGGTTACTCGTTGAAACAAACCTCTGATGGAGGGTATATTATCGGAGGAATGACAATATTAGCCACCAATCCCTCTGCTAAATTTGCGGTTTATTTAATCAAGACCGATGTAAATGGAGATACGCTTTGGACAAAAATCATTGCTGACACGGTGTCCAATAGTATAAGAGCGTATAGTGTGCAACAGACATCTGACGGAGGGTATTTTACGTCTGGTTCCGTTTATAATCCAGGAATTTTGACAACAGATGTTTATTTAATAAAAACCGATGCAGGTGGAGATACTCTCTGGACGAGAAAAATAGGAGGTGCAGGGGATGAAGGTGGAGTAGGTCAACAAACTTCTGACGGAGGATATATCATAGCTGGCAGTACAACCAGTTTTGGATCGGGTTCAGCGGATGCATATCTATTGAAAACGGACAGTGATGGTAATAAAGTATGGGAAAAAGCCTTTGGCGGTATAAGCGATGATCAAGGAAATCACTTAGAATTGACATCCGATGGTGGTTTTGTAATCACTGGAATTACTACGAGTTTCGGTAGTGGCGATGTTTATTTGATTAAAACAGATAGTAACGGGGTGGTGATGACAGGCATAGATGAATTCGCAGGAAGAGAGATAAAACTCAAAATCTATCCCAATCCATTTTTTTCATATGCGAATGTTGAAATGGAAAAAGAGGGAGATGATTCCGGTTACATGGCGATTTATGATGCAATAGGGCAAGAGGTTAAAAGAATTAATGCAGAAAACTCCTCACTTGTGATTCACAGGAGCGGCTTGCCAGCCGGCTTATACTTTTTGAATGTATATAATAGTTTAGGTCAAATAATAGCGAGAAGCAAAATTATTATTCAATAAAAATAATATGCGTACGCAATCAAAAATATTTTTCTCCCCTCTGCCTTCTGCCCTTTTACATCTTACATGTATTTTTTGTTTATTGTCTGCTGCCGCTTTCTCCCAACCCATCACTTTTGAAAAATATTACGATTTCGGTGCTACTGAAGAAGGATATTCTGTACAGCAAACCAAGGATGGAGGATATATTATAGCAGGGCAGCAAAGAATAGGGATCGGATTTTCAAACATACTGCTTCAAAAAGTTGATTCCATTGGTCAAACTCAATGGGTGAAATTTATTGGCAACTCTTATGACAATCAAGCTTGGGCTGTAAAGCAAACAAGCGAAGGGGGATATATTGTAACCGGCTATACAACTAATGCCAGTTACGACAATATGATTTATTTGATTAAAACTGATAGTAATGGCGATACTACATGGACGAAGAAACTTTCAACATTTCCTCCTTTTCAAATGTATGGAAAAGACGTGATTCAAACGCTTGATGGGGGTTTTCTTGTAACATGTAATGGCTCTTATTATTCTACAGATACTGCTCAAATAATTTATCTTATTAAAACTAAAGTAAATGGAGATACGCTTTGGACAAAAAAATTCAAACGGCTAAGTGGTGTATGGGGTGGAAGTTTAAAACAAACTACAGATGGTGGATATGTTATTGCAGGGAATGTTGTCTTGACGACCAACCCTTCTGCGAAATTTTCAGTTTATTTAATAAAAACAGATACAAATGGCGATACGCTCTGGACAAAAATAATTGCGGACACTGTGACAAATAATGTCAGGGCATACAGCGTGCAACAAACATCCGATGGGGGATATTTTATGACCGGTGCGGTGTATTATCCAGCTATTCTGTCAACGGATGTTTATCTGGTAAAAACTAATGCGAGTGGAGATACTCTCTGGACAAGAAAAATAGGAGGTGCTGGAGATGAAGGTGGAGTAGGTCAGCAAACTTTTGACGGAGGATATATTATAGCAGGCAGTACAACCAGTTTTGGATCAGGTTCAACGGATGCATATCTGTTAAAAACAGACAGTGGCGGTAATAAGGTATGGGAAAAAGCTTTTGGTAGTGTTTCGCAGGATCAAGGAAACTCTATTCAACAAACAACAGACGGTGGTTTTGTGATTGCAGGCATCACCGCAGGTGATGTTTATTTGATTAAAACCGACAGTGACGGTGTGGTTATGACGGGCGTTGATGAACTTGAAAGCAAGAGGCTATATTTGAAAATATATCCTAATCCATTTTTTTCATATGCGAATGTTGAAATGGAAAAAGAAGGAGCTGCGCCCGGTTACATAGTGCTATATGATGCAATAGGGAAAGAGGTAAAAAGGATTAATGTAGAAAACTCATCATTTATTATTTGTAGGGACGGCTTGCCGGACGGCTTATATTTTTTGAATGTGTATAATAGCTCAGATCAAATAATAGCGAGAAGCAAAATCATTATTCAATAAAAAAATAATATGCATACGCATCTGAAAATATTTTTCTCTCCGCCTGCTTTCTGCCATTTCACATCTCACATGTATTTTTTGTTTATTGCCTGTTGCTTACTGCCTGTTGCCTCTTTTTCCCAGTCCATCACTTTTGAAAAATATTATGATACTATTAATTGTTATAATGGACAATGTGTGCAGCAAACTTTTGATAAAGGGTATATAATTACAGGAACTCATTCCGTTTATGCTGGCAATAATAATCTAGTAATCCTTAAAACAGATTCGTTCGGAAATCCTCAATGGCTCAAATCTTATGGGGGAACAAACAATGACGGAGGTGAATTTGTGCAGCAAACACTTGACAGCGGCTATATTGTTGTAGGAGAGAGAGATGCTATTTCATCTACCGATAGCAAAATATGGCTATTAAAAACCGATAAAAACGGTGACACAATTTGGACAAAAGCAATTACAGCAGGTATCGGCGCAAACCTTTCCACTTGTATTCAACTAACAACTGACGGTGGTTATATTATTTCCGGCTATACTTCTGCAAAAGGTGCAGGTAGTTATGATGTTTTTTTAGTTAAGACAAATTCGACAGGTGATACTTTATGGACAAAAATTTTTGGCGGACCAGATGCTGATGTAAGTAATTTTGTTGGGCAAACAAATGATGGGGGATATATTGTAGTAGGAAGTTATATGTATAGTAATTTCTCAAAAGATGTTTATCTAATAAAAACAAATAGTAATGGAGATTCTTTGTGGACAAAAAAGTTTGGGGGTTCCCGCACTGATGTAGGACAAAGCGTAAAACAAACTTCAGATGGCGGGTATATAATTGCTGGAGAGACCACCAGTTTTAAAGATACAATAGGATGGGATATTTATTTAATCAAAACAGATGTAAATGGAGATACTCTTTGGACAAAAGATTTATTTGATACAGCATCTAGCAATGCTTATTCAATAGAAATAAAAAGTGATGGGGGGTATATTATTATTGGAGATAATAGCGGAAATCCAAATGGTGCAGTATATATCGTTCGGACAAATAGTGCTGGAGACACACTTTGGACAAAATCTTACGGACAAGGACATGCAATGGCATGGTCCGGCACAACAACATCCGATGGTGGCTGTATCGTCACAGGGCAGTTTGATAAATACAGCCCATACTCAATTTACTTACTTAAAACGGACAGTCTTGGATTTGCTGTTACAGGAATAAATGAAGCGTTTTCTATTAAAAATAATATATCTATATATCCTAATCCGTTCTCATTATCAGCAACAGTTATTGTGCCTGAAGAATTTAGAAAAAAAAATACCCGATATGAAATTATTGATTTGCTAGGAAATTCCGTTTATAATAATGAAATGCGAATTGGAAATGAAAGTTTCATAATTGAAAAGGGGAATATTGTGAGAGGAATTTATTTTCTAAAAATATTTTCTAATAGTCATATCGCAATAGTAAAAATGGTAGTTCAATAATAATATTCATTTTAAAACAACCTCATGAAAAACATTACACTTCGCCCGTTGTTTGCAGTAATTGCATTCTGTATTTTTTCTTTCGCACAAGCTCAAATGAAATATTGGACAATTCCCCCTAAAAAGATAGATGTTTCATTAGCAGTTCCTCAGATAACCGGATTAGGCGGCATTCCACAAACTGTTGCGCAGGAAGCAAACGGCATTTACGATGCCGGCAATAATCTTATGTTTTATGTGTCGGATGTGGAAATTTTCAATTCTGCTGGAGGGCAGATAGGTCTTTTGAATGCCCATTCTGGAGACCCATCGTTAAACGAAATAGCAATAGTTCCGTTTCTGAATAACGATGGATGCAATAACAAGAAATATTATGTTTTTTATTTGGTTCAAAACCCCGAAGATGTAGTAGGAGTTGAATATTGGTATTCCATTGTAAATATGGCTTCGGGTAGCCCTGTAATTATAGGAGGAGCAATGATTGACAAGATAGGAGGTTCTGCTTATGGCGGCATTGCTGTTGGGCCTGTTTCAGGGGGACAAAGATTTGTATATGTTGTTCGGGGTACTATGTATGGAACCGGAGGAGTTGACAGAATTACCTTGTCTGCTCCTGCTGGCAATAACACTACAGGCCTATCTTCAGTTACCCGTATTCTTGGCAATGGATCTTCTAATAATATTACTCTTGATTACTCTACTATGGAAGTTGACCTTTCTCAGGATGGAAGCAAACTTGCCTGGGGTGGCGTAAACCAAGCCAATAATTCATCAGGCAATACAAACAGGTACTACATCATCGGGCTTGATCCAAATGGAAATTATATTTCAGGCAGTTTGAAACAATTTAATGTCGGCTCACCTGCTACTACCGCTGCCGGAATGGGTAGAGGTGTTGAATTTAATGCGGCAGGAACAGAATTATTTGTAGGATCTGGCGCTGATGGAGTATATTATGTTCCAGTAAACAATATTTCTAATTCAACTCGTATTACGAACTCAGATGTTCAACTTCTTGGTTTTTCTCAATTAGAATTAGCGCAGAATGGTTTTATCTATGCAGCGAAATCAAATGTTGCAATTCCAATAGATCCCGTTAACAATATTATTGGACCCGCCAATGCAAATATTTCTCCCATCACTCCCGGCAAAAACACAAACTTTGGTTTAATGCCTAACTTTTATACTTTGCCAGACCAGATTGATGGAGAAAATTATAGTTCATTTAATATTGCTCCGCTTGCCTATACAACTTCTTCCTTTACAGCTCCAAGCCCAAACCTCAGCCCTCGGCTTTGGACAATGCAAGCGAATGACATCACAGGCACATCAAATCCCCCTGTAATAAGAATTCAAACAAAACTTACTATTCCCAGTTCTTTAGATCTTACAATGCAGAATATGATTTTTGAATTTGGGCCGGGGGCTTCGCTTGAAGTTCAGCAGGGCGCAGTACTTAGATTAGATAATACTATTCTGCGTGGAGTTCCATGCAATAGTATGTGGCAGGGAGTAGTTGTTCCGAATGGGGGATCAATCTACGTAACTAATTCTAGTCAGATACGTGATGCAAAAATTGCGATTGATGCAACAGGCGCAAATGCAAAAGTAAACACAAGCGGTAATTCTTTATTTGATGCCGATGGTACGGAGATACGGCTTACCTCATGCAATGGCGCAAATATTAGAATTGTGAATACAAGATTTTACCACACTATCCCTCTCAAAGATCAAATTTTTGGACAGCAAACAACAGGAGTGTTGGATGGCAATTATTATTTCGGGAAAACAAGTATAGAAATTGTAAATGCAAACAGCACAATTACGATTGGCGATCCTGTTAATACTTCTTTCAGAAATACTTTTTCAAGAGGCCAATTCGGGATTAATATTACCAATTCAAATGTAGATGTTAAACAAAATACATTTGACCATGTTTTGAATACGGCTGTTTGGGGTGATGGAACAAACCAAAATAGAACTGTAAATATTATCGGTATCACGCAAGCAACTCCATTGAGTGATAACCAATTCACTTTGGTGACAACAGGGATAGATTTTAAAAACGGGATTAATTCAACTATTCAGGGCAACACATTCAATTCCGGAATAAAATTCGGAATTTCTTGGCACGACAATTCCAACAAGCAATTGCAGATAGGAGGATTTGCTGCTGTTCTGAAAAATACTTTTTACAATAATAATTGGGCGGCAATCATGACTAATGCAAATGCCGGCGCCCAAACTCAAATAAGAATTGTTGGAAATAGTATTAACGGGCCGTGGTATGCCGGTGGTATTGTAGTTCAGGAATGGGCGCTGAGTTCGTCTCCATCTTATCAGGTTCTTGATATAAACAACAATACCATAGGTACAGCAACGAACCGTATAGGCGATGGTATTATTGTAAACAAAGTAAGAGGTAGCAATAATTCTCCATCACTGGTTTATTCTAGCGTTGGTAACATATCGTACAACACAATAAATTTTACAGTTGCAAACATTATCAAAAATAGGAGAGGAATTAAATGCACTGATTCTCCCGGATTAAGAGTTAATGGCAATACGATTTCTTCCGATAATTCATGGGATTGGCAAAACAGCGGTATTCATTTTGAGAATAGCAATTATAGTTTGCTTCATGAAAACACAATTCAGGCAGGTAAAGGAATTCAGGTAACCGGCAATATGATGTACTCCCATTATTTTTGCAATTCATTCATTTCAAATGTTGTAGGCGTACAGTTGGATCAGGAAATTTTAAGATTTTGGTGCAGTGGCATGGGATGTCTTTTCCCGGATATTTATTTTCATGGAAATATTAATTCCTCTCGAAAAAATAATTTCTCAAACCATGCTCCATGGGGTGCTGATATTGAAGTTTACCATAGCGATAAAAGAAACAATCAATGGTATTTTAAAACAGGGGAGGTTCCATATATTATTTATACAGGGGCATCCCCAATGACTAATCCTTCTACCATAGTAAAAACAACATCTGCATTTAGTCCATGTGAATTTCTTCCTCCTCCGCCTGACCCGATAACAAATGAGCGCGCTGTTCTTGCTGATACTGTAATGCAATGGATTTCAGATTATGAATATTATGTCCAAAAGCTTCAAACCAATAAAGGCAATAGTGATGTAAGCGTATTTATTAAAAAAGCAGTAAAGATTGAAGATGCTATTGCACAAGGGAATTATAATCAAGCGAACGGATTAATGAATGGCCTTACACCAACAATACCTCTTGAAACGTATTTAAAAAATTCATTGACAATTATTTTGGCATCGCGTACCCCCGTCGTTCGCCCGCTGACGCAAAACGAAATTAATACACTCACAGCAATTGCCCAGCTTAATCCTTTGCAAGCAGGTCCGGCAGTTTATTCTGCGCGTGCTGTTTTAAAATCGGAATTGAATTTGGATTTTACAGATGATCAAATTACCGGAAAAACAATTTTCGGACAGATTACTTTGCCCGGAGGGTGTTCTCAAAATGGATTAAAAAATATTCCGATCGGCATTATAGATAACAATCAGAATATTCAGACATCCATCAGGGCGGCATTCACAGACAGCACGGGCAAATTTGTTTTTGATCCATATCAATTACGTATGCTTGATACTACTCGCTTGTATGGATTTTATGATACTACGGGTACATATCCTGTTGTTCTTGCCGAATTTAAAACAATCCGGCAGTGGATTTCATCCGGTTTAATAACAGTAAATCTGAATTGTCCTCCTACAATAATGGGCGTTCTCAATGAAAATCCATCTTGCGGAGGTGCCCCGACTACAGGGGATACCCTTGTTTTGGTAGATGCATCGGGAAATCTTGTTCCGGGAGTCCATGCCGTTATAACTGATGCAAATGGCGCGTTTAGCTTTAATGCAATGGAACTTTCTTCTTTGCTGCAAGACTCCAATTTGTTTTCCTTCAAAACAATAGGAGCATTTCCACTTCAGGATGCAGATAATCAAACCATTGCCCAATGGATAACACAAAGCCCGGTTAATTTAATTTTAAAAAATGTTAAAAGAGTATGGCATGCGGAATGGATTAACGAAGATTCTGTTCAGGCAATAGGCCAGGCACTAGACATAAATGGAAATGTTTATGTATTGGGTACTTTATCAAAAGGATACAGAGATAATACAACTATTTTAAAATACAACAAAGATGGAATATTATTAAGGGAAATCGAATATGGGGATTCTCTTACTCACAATACACCCATTGCGTTCTTTGTAGATTCAAGTTCAAATGTATATGCAACAATTCTAAAACAATCTTTTGCTGAATCAAGTTTTAATAATAAAATCATTACATTAAAATATGATTCAAGAGGGAATTTTTTATGGGAAAACGCTTATGATGTGGGTGAAAATAATGTTATAGCGGTATCAATGAAAAATGACGATAAGAATAATAGTTATGTTGTATTTACCAGCGCCAGCCCTGATGCCCAAATTTCATCGACATACTTACATTTGATTAAATACAGTAAAAATGGTATTTTGGAATGGGAGTATAATCAGAGTGATGCAGGAAGATATTTTACAGATTTAGTTCTGATAAATGCTGATCTTTACGTTACAGGTTATGATAATAATACTTTCCCAAATCCGATTTTGCTTTATAAATTCGGTTCTGTTGGCAATTTGGTTTGGGAAAAACAATACATAAATTATGAATCTCCTTTCGTTAGCAGAGTTTCAATAAAAA
>JAHEYJ010000200.1 GCA_023251675.1 Bacteroidota bacterium | reverse complement strand
GACTGTGTTCCGTCAAACCGGTATTTATTGGAAAGGAAATTCCTGTCGAACACACTGTAGCTTCCTTTCGCGGTCAATTGATTGGTGGTTGCCATGGTATGTGTGAAAATAAAGTCAGCGGTGTTGCGGTCTGTTTTATCTTCTTCGAAGAACTTGTGAAGCGAATCCGGATTATTATCGAGCACTTTCATGTCGCCTCCTCTCCGGGTTTCATACGTGGAGGAGAACCCAAGCGCCAGTTTGGTTTTCGGCTCCAGGTAAAAAAATAACCGCGGGTGAATGACCAGGTTTTGAATTTTCGGCACATCGGAGAATCCATCTTTATTTACATCAAAAGCATTCTGATACGTGACGCCCGAAAAAATGGTGGCGCCTCGTTTATTTTTTTTCACGGAACAGTATCCGTTGAAATTCCGTTCTGTAAGGGAAGAAATATTGGCAGTCACCTGCCCTTCGGTTCTCTCTCCCGGTTCTTTAGAAACCAGGTTGATGATTCCCCCAATGGCGCCCGCGCCGTATAGGGTAGAAGCAGATCCTTTAATGATCTCGATCTGTTTCAGGTCAAGCGGCGGCACCTGTAAAATCCCGAAACCTCCGGAAAATCCTTCATAGAGGGGAAGCCCGTCACGCATGATCTGCGTATATTTCCCGCCAAGTCCCTGGATACGCACATTGGAATTTCCGCTGGTGGCGGAGCTTTGTTGTATCTGGATGCCTGAAAAATCGGCCAGCAGGCTGGTAATATTTCCCGGCTTGATGGAATTTTCTTCGCTCGTCTCTTCGGTTCCCAGCACTTCCACTTTCATAGGGGAATCTTCCATTCTCGCATTGGTTCGCAAAGCCGTTACGGTTATTTCTTCAATTGCATTTTCTTCCGGAGCCAAAAAAACAGTTAATAAAGTATCTGGAGGAATTTCCAGGGCGTACTTTTTCTCTTTGTATCCAATGAAGTTTATCTTCACTTCATATTTCCCTTCAGGTATCTTTCCGAAATGAATCCTGCCGTTTGCATTGGTGCTTCCGCCCAGACCGGTGGCTGCAATGAGGACAGACGCTCCCGGCAATGATTCTTTTGTAATGCTGTCTTTTACAGTAACGGTCAATTGACTTTGGGCAACCCCTGCAAGAAAAAGGAAACATAACATATAAGTAAGAAGCTGCCTTTTAATCATGGTGCGTCAAAGGAATAAAAGAATTCTGTATTGATTTTGAACTGAAATAATAAAAGTTAACATTTACTTAACATTCGGAAGGCGGACTAAACTCATTTTTACATTTAATAAATAATCAAATACGATGACTAATAAATCTATTCTTTTCGCGATTGCAGCAACAATAATCCTGCCCTTCGGCAAAGTTTTCGGCCAGGACAAGGCGGAATTTAAACCTTCCGGTAAAGTTTGGGGATATGCGTTTGGAGATTATTATTATAAAACACATGCTGATTCCATGAAAAGGGGAGGCATGCAGTATTCCGGTTTGAAGAACGGATCGAGCGCTTTTGAATTCAGGCGTGTATACCTGGGATACGATTACAACATCAGTGAAAAATTTTCTACGGAATTCCTTTTAGCGTATGAAGGGCAAACACTGAGTGATGGGGCTACGCGAACTGTATTTATCAAAGCGGCCAATATCCGCTGGAAAAATATTGTTCCAAGGAACACACTGGTGTTCGGGCAATCGGCAACACCTTCGTATCCCCTGCTGACGGAAAAACTCTGGGGTTACCGTTCCATTGAGAAAACCGTATTGGATATGCATAAGAACGGTAACTCGAATGACCTGGGGGTTTCTTTGCTTGGTACATTGGATTCAGCCGGGAACTTCGGTTATAATTTTATGGTCGGCAACGGCTCCGCAGCGAAGATCGAAAACGATATCTACAAAAAATTTTACGGAGATATCTATGCGAAATTCTGTGACCAGAAAATTGTGATCGATCTGTATGCCGATATAGAAGGAACACAGCTGGCCCCCTATCATAAATACAAAAAGACCTACAAACTGGCGGTGGCCTATGTTTCGGAAAAGATTTCTGCCGGAGTCGAAGCCTTTGAGCAGATTCAGCATAACTATGTAACGCTGACCACACCTCCCCCTAACACGGCTACTTATACAGCCGATGTGTTGCCCTTTGGAGTAGCCTGTTTTGTCCGCGGGCCGATCAGGAAAGATAAGCTCTCGTTTTTTGTACGGGCCGATCTCTTCGATCCCGATAAGAATTTTGATCCGGAGAACATTTATTCTACATCCGGTTATTCGGGATACACGGCAGAAATGTTAACTGTTGCGGGCCTTGATATTACGCCTGTTAAAAATGTTCACATCATGCCCAATATCTGGTACAGCTCCTGTAAAAGCCGTGTAAAAGGCGCCGCCGGAAGAATGAAATCAGATTATGATCTGGTGCCAAGGGTAACCATTCATTACATTTTTAAATAACATAACACTGGCTTAACATAAAACTCAGAACAAATAGATTTCTTTGTTTCACCAACCAATTACCTAATTACCCAATCCACTAATAAAAAAAATATGGCAAACTTTCTTCAGTTCTTCATCCCTCAGGACAAAAAATTCTTTCCGCTCTTTGAACGGGCATCGGGCAACCTTCATGAAATTTCAAAAGTGCTTGTTCAGATGGTGAATGCGCCAACTACTGAAAGGCGCAGGGAGCTGATCAAGGAGATCGAACGCCTCGAACACGTGGGCGACAGTGTTACGCATGAAATATTCAATGAACTCAGTTCAAATTTCATTACGCCGTTTGATAGAGAAGATATTCACGAGTTGGTCTCATCGGTCGATGATATTGTGGATTTCATTCATGGTTCGGCAAAACGAATAGAGCTATACAAGATCGAAACACTTCCGGATAATGTCATTAAGCTGGCCGAGCTTGTGCTCAGTGGCGCGGAAGAACTGCACAAGGCGATGACCGGGCTTCGTGATATGAAAAATGCAGGCAAGATCAGGGAAGCCTGTGTGAAGATCAACAGCATTGAAAACCACGCGGATGATATTTTCGACATGAGCATCGCGCGTTTGTTCGAGGAAGAAAAAGATGCCATCAAGATCATCAAGATGAAAGAAGTATACGGAGCGCTGGAAGCCGCCACCGATATGTGTGAAGACGCGGCCAATGCTATTTCAAGTATCGTAATTAAATATTCATAAAACCATTACAGGAAATAACGGATCTCAAAATCCAAAATTCAAACCCGCCTGCCGGCTGGCAGGTAATATCCAATGATCAAAGAAATCAATATCCAAAAATCCAGTGTGTTGTTTGGACTTTTGGTTTTTGTTATTTGTGATTTATTTGATTCTTGTAATTTGTTTTTTTTTGAAATTTCCTAAAACGCATTTTTAATATGACATTTTTAATCATCGTAATAGTACTTGCCATCGTTTTCGACTTCATCAATGGATTTCATGATGCGGCCAATTCAATCGCAACAGTTGTTTCAACAAAAGTGCTGACCCCATTACAGGCGGTGATCTGGGCCGCGGTCTTCAACTTTGTGGCGTTCTGGATATTTAAATTGCATGTGGCGGATGCGGTTTCTAAAATTGTAAAATCCGATTCTGTAAATCTGCTCGTCATTGCTTCCGGGCTTTCTGCCGCCATCGTCTGGAACTTATTCACCTGGTGGAAAGGAATTCCTTCCAGTTCATCGCATACGCTTATCGGCGGATTTGCAGGCGCCGGAATTGCATCGGGCGGGTTTGGAGCCATCGATATGTCAAAAGTGCTGCCTCCTATCGCATTCATCGTTCTGGCCCCGGTCATCGGAATGATATTCTCCGCTGTGATCTCGGTCATCACGATGCATATTTCCAAACGATTTAATCCTTCGAAGGTTGATAATGTGTTCAGGCGTCTTCAACTCGTATCGGCCGCTGCGTATAGTCTTGGCCATGGCGGTAACGACGCACAAAAAGTAATGGGCGTTATCGCTGCAGCGCTTATTTCTCAGAAAATAATTCCGGATATAGCCCATCTTCCCAATTGGGTTCCGCTCGGATGTTATACGGCCATTTCTTTCGGAACGCTTTTCGGAGGATGGAGGATCATTAAAACCATGGGACAAAAAATAACCAAGATGAGGCAGTTTGAAGGATTTGCTGCCAATACCGCCGGAGCCATCACTTTGTTCGGAACGGGGGCATTTGGTATTCCGGTCAGCACAACACACGTCATCACCGGTTCGATCATCGGAGTAGGAGCAGTAAAAAGAATGTCTGCTGTGAAGTGGGGCGTGACCCGGGAACTGATGTGGGCATGGATACTTACCATTCCCGTAACCGGCGCAATTGCTACATTGATCTATTGGGTTATGAATTCGGTACTGTAAGAAAATAATGCTTTCTAGATGAATCAGAAAAACGCATTAATATAGTTCGACCCTGCAGGAGTCGTATATT
The DNA here is from genome assembly GCA_023251675.1 of Bacteroidota bacterium. Taxonomy (GTDB): domain Bacteria; phylum Bacteroidota; class Bacteroidia; order Palsa-948; family Palsa-948; genus Palsa-948. The sequence continues at coordinate 1,111 of JAHEYJ010000200.1, read as the reverse complement.
TATAGCATGTTTGTTTCTATTAATCTGCGACCCCTTCGGGGTCGAACAGCAGTTGCTTTCGGATGAAAAAGATCCTTTTTGTCTGTGTAGAAAATTCCTGCCGCTCCCAGATGGCGCAGGCATTCGCGATGATCCACGGAAAGGGTAGAGCAGAAGCGTTCAGTGCCGGCTCAAAGCCTTCCGGAAAAATAAACCCGAAGGCAATAGAAGCGATGAAAGAAATAGGCTATGACCTGACTACGCATAAATCAAAATCCATTCATGAGGTTCTCAGCTCCCTCCCTTTGGGAGGGCAGGGGTGGGCCGCTGTTGTGACCATGGGCTGTGGCGATGCATGCCCTTTTGTTCCTGCCAAACACCGCATCGACTGGGCCATTCCTCAACCCAAAGACATGAACAAAGACGATTTCAGAAAAGTACGCGACCTGATCGAAGAGAAAGTGAAAGAACTTCTATCTTCGCTTAAATAGAGGTGGTTAAAGAATGTTAATGTGAATTTTCTTTGTGCTTTCTTTGCGATGATGTTTCTTTGCGAACTTTGCGAGAAATATTCCACGCAAAGAACGCAAAGTCCCGATAGTTATCGGGATTCGCAAAGGAGGCTAAGTTTGTTTAAATCTGTATAAACAGAAAAATGAAATTCAATCGATTTTTTATTCTTGTCTTATTGTTTTGTTTTGCTGTTGCGTGCAATACAAGCCCAACGCCGTCTGAATCCTCAGCAAAAAAAGATGCCTGCTGCAAAAAAGATTCGGCAGAAGCAGCAGTTTCACTTACTTCAGAGATCACGTGTCCCAAATGCGGACACAAGAAGACGGAGAGTATGCCTGAGGATGTTTGCGTTTTGAAATATACCTGCGACAGCTGCAAAACCGATCTCTTTCCCAAAGATGGCGACTGCTGTGTGTTCTGCTCGTATGGTTCGGTGAAATGCCCGTCGAAGCAAGAGTAGGGATAAGTGATTAGCGATTGGGAAATAGGGAAAAGGCCTAAGTCGCGAATTTCCAACATCTAATATCCAATATCAAATACCCGCTTTCTGCCTTCATGTCATACCTTATTATTATGTCCTCCTGCCTGTCATGTTTTTTACGTGATTTATGCCATATTA
>JAHEYJ010000054.1:9353-18549 GCA_023251675.1 Bacteroidota bacterium | reverse complement strand
GAACAATTCTGCCATGAGCTTAGGCTATTCTTTACCCACAAATTTTACAAATGTTTCATATGTACGCTATCATCAAATAACACAATCACCAGCCACTACATTACTTAAAAGTGCATATGTAAGATTATATTTCAACTGCCAGGGAGGTGATGATGAAGTAGAGAATGTTGGAGGAATAAGTGTCGGTCAAAATAACGGAACACTCTGGAAAGATCTGGGTGATGTAGCAAGCGCCTACCTTTGCACCGGTTCTTCTTACTGGGGCAGCACACGCTCCAATACTTTTACTTCATTTTCCGGAAATAAATTTGTGCTGGCCAATACCGGTACTCCTTCCGGGCTTGCGGTTACATTATCCCAGTTTTCTGCTGTCGCAAAAAATAAATCCGTACATATCTTCTGGAAGACTTCAACGGAGACCAATTGCGATCATTTTGTGGTTGAACATTCTTTTGACGGAGAAGAGTTCACTCCGATTGGCTTTGTGAATGGAAACGGCAACTCCGCTACGGACAAGTTCTACAGCGCGGTTGATTCTGCACCTTATCCAACTATTTCTTATTACCGGTTAAAGCAAGTTGATTTTAACGGAGCCTCCTGGTACAGCGAAGTGGTTTCTGTAAGGATGGATGAGAATTCTTTCACCGCCGTTTACCCTAATCCTGCTTCAGATTATTGCAACATCATGATCGACAGAAGCAAGGACATTGCAACGGACATTGCTTTCTATGATATACTTGGCAATAAAGTATTAACCCGGCAGGTCACTCCTTTTTCAGACAATGAATTGATCCAGATCGACCTTAAAGAAAAAATTGCTCCCGGCTTGTACTTTCTTGCCGTAACGAATACCCGTATTAATTCAAGCAACAAAATTATAATCAAATAAGAGAATATGAAGAACATAAAAAAATTATCTGCAGTATTCATTGCAATCAGTTTAAATACGGCTGCAGCATTTTCACAACCCAGTTCAACCACTGCAGTAAAAGAGGAAACCGTTTTTATGAAAGACGGCTTTTCTAAAATAACATCATTCACCGGAAAATATTTTTCCGGAAAAGTTTATCTTAAATGGATGGTAAAAGATGAAAAGGATAATGGCTTCTATGTAATTTATAAATCTTCAGACGGGATCAATTTCAAAGCGGTTGGTGCAAAACAGGGAATAGGTGTTCCTGTCGATATGGAATTAGCTTATTATTTTACGGATACGGCCGATACAGACCAGGAATTCCATTACAAAATTGTATGCCTGGTTGATGGCAACGAAACCTTTTCAAGCAACGATATCTCTATTGGAAAAGAAATAATTTCAGCATGCACCTGTGATCAATAACAGGAAAAGCAACAGCCTTTCTTACTAAATCAACTTTCTGATCATAGGCGCACTGGTCAGGCTGGTCACCAGCGCCATGACTACAAGCGCTACAAATAGTTTAGGAGAAATGATCCCGGCACTTAAGGCAAGTGTTCCAAGAATGATTTCCATTGCTCCACGGGCATTCAATCCAAATCCGACCGCAAACGCATTTTTAATTTTCAATCCGCCAAGATAAGCGCCAAAAGCCGAGCCGAATACTTTTCCGAAGTAGGCAAGCACCAACACCACTCCAACGATCATAGGGTCAAAGTTTTCAGCAAAGTTGACACGCAACCCGATAGAAACAAAAAACAAAGGAGCAAAAAAGTTGGTGATAAACTGGTGAATGATCTCCCTTGCTTTTTCGTGAAGGTGAGCCGAATCGCCGAACGCGATTCCGGCAATAAAAGCGCCGAGGATCGCATGGATATCAATTTTCTCAGTGAACGCAGCGCAGATCAGGCATACGCCGATTGAAACAGAAAGCACACCGCCGGGCCACGAAAGTTTTGTCTGTATCCAGGGCAATGCCCGGTCAATAATTTTTTTTCCGATCGTCAGCATAAACAACCCAAATCCGAAAATATAAAGAATCGAATAACCCACTCCGATGGAGTCCGCGCCATGCCTGACCGAAAGCAAAAAAGAAAAGATAAGCCACCCGATCAGGTCATTGAACATGGCCGACGCCATGATGAGCATACCGATGTTTGTCTTGAACAAATTCATGTCCATTAAAATCCGGGCAATAACCGGAAGGGCTGAAATAGCCAGTGCCGTACCAATGAACATTGCAAAATATATTTCATTTCCACCCAACGATCCGCCAAACAGGTTTGGAAAATAAAATGCAGCTACAAATCCTAAAGCAAACGGAATGAGCATACTGAAAAAACTGGTGGCGATGGCTGTTTTTCCCTGTTTCAGAACCAGCGGAAGCTGTACTTCCAGCCCGGCAACAAAAAGAAGCAGCACAACGGATAAATTCACCAGGCCGTCAAAAGCAATGGAAACATTTCCATCTTTCGGGAAAACCCGTTGAAAAAAATCCGGGCTGAGGGTTCCCAGTACCGTCGGGCCAAGAAGGATACCGACAATGATTTCTCCCATTACAATAGGGAAATGAAACCGCCGGCCCAATTCAGAAAGTATCCTGGAAAAAATAAGAATCGTGCTCAGTGCTGTAAGCAGCACGATCAGGTCATTATGCGTGAACTTAGACACAAATTAGACTCTTGAGTGAACAATTAGGAGATTGCAGGGAAGATCGGCAAGTATGTATTCGATGTCGTGGGTAAAAATACGATCCAGAAAAGTAAGATGCGTGTCGGGAGAATTAATTACCAGGAGGTCCGCTTTTTTAGTAATCGCATATTGGCGAACAGCATAGCCCGGTTTTCCCTTTATTACTTTCTCATTGATCTTCAGATTGCCTGTATCGCATTTAGCAATAATATTGTGCAGCTTACTGCTTTCTTCCTCAGTAAATTCTTTCTTGATCTTCGTCACCTCGGGAGCGCTGCTGCTTTCTGCCATGGCCATGGCAAGCGCCGGAGAATGCACTTCATGCACAAGGGTAACTTCCTTTATTCCGATTTGCTTTGCAAAATAAAAAGCAGTATTGATCGTGTGCATTGTTTTAGGATGGTCAGCTCCTGCATTGACAATCACTTTATTCTTTGTTTTTTGAGAAGACGTATTTGTAAGGAGAAGAACAGAGCACTTTGCTTTCCGGCAGATCGTACGCGCAATAGATCCCAGATAAAACTTAATAAGATTTTCTTTTTCAAGTGCGCCAACAACGAGCAGGTCCACTATATTGAGCTTGCAGATTTTCAATATAGTATCCACTTCATCTCCTTCTGTCCAAATGATCTTTGCTTTTTTGACATCTATACCTGCAGTGAAAAGGATGTTATCGAGAATACTTTCTTTTTCTTTTGTTTTGAGCCCCACATGAATCAAAACCAGTTTCGCATTGCAGGCATCGGCAATCTTTTTGGCTTCCGCCAGAACGCTTTCCATCCGTGGAGAAAAAGAAAGGCCGACTGCAATGGTCTCAAAAGGGAAAGCAGGACGTTTTTTTAATTTCTGGATATCAAACTCCATTAAGCTGTACCGGTTTTTCGAACACCCATTGTTTTCTTGGGGACATTGGCTGCGGTGTTCAAATGTTTGCCTTTATTTTCATGGGAGAAAGTATGTTCGGGTTTTTTGGCCCCGTCCTCTGAAATAATTGGAGTGGCATCTTCTTTTTTTTCTTCCTCTTTTTGAGTAAAAATATCTGTTTTCTGTAAAAGGTTATACCAGAGCACCGCTTTGCGGATGTCAGACGAATGAACCTTTTCCTTGTCGTATTCAGGAAGAACCGTTTCGAAGAACTTTTTCAGCTCATCGTCCGTTGATTTCGAATCAAGGGCCGGCTGGCCGGCCTGTTTTTCATGCATCTTTTTCAGCAGTTCGCCTAACGGAATGGTATCCCCGCTGTTAACATAAATGCTGATATTATCCAGCACACTGATCTTGTAGTTGGGCTGAACCGGCATTCTTCTTTTATCAACGAGCGATTCAACGATAAGCCCGTTTTTCCCCTGGGCGATCACCTTGAAAAGCCCGCTGTGTCCGGAGATTGAAATTATTTTTGTTAAATCCATTTATATAAAAATTATTCGTTAATGGTTATTCGCCAATTGAGTTACATTACGGGCAAATGTAAAAACTTTAGCCACAGAAAACACACCCTCTTTGCCTCAAATTATCAATAGCCACCGGGAGGTTATCACAGACAAAAATTGATAAACCGCCTATGCCAAGAATCGTAATTCGTATATTCGTAACCATTCGTTTTTCGCAGACTATGAAAATGCTATTAGAAAATATCCGCATCGCGCTCCTTTCCATCACCAGCCAATTACTGCGGACCATTCTTACCATCCTCATCATTGCTATCGGGATCACAGCCCTGGTAGGAATTCTTACCGCCATTGACAGTATCAAGAGTTCCATAAACAGCAATTTTACCGATATGGGTGCAAACACCTTCACGGTCCGTAACCGTGAAATGTCGGTTCATATAGGAAGAAGGGGAAAGAAAGCAAAAAAGTTTCCTCCTATCACTTTTGCCCAATCCATGCAGTTCAAAAAAGAGTTCCAGTACGGCGCCGCCGTATCTGTTTCCACTTTTGCCTCGCAAGCAGCTACTTTAAAATTCAAATCCAGCAAAAGCAATCCGAACGTTCAGATCCTCGGAACCGATGACAGCTATCTTTCCACGTCAGGTTATGAATTGGGAATGGGAAGGAATTTTTCCCCGCAAGACGTACAGAACAATGCACACGTCGTCATTCTGGGAGCAGAACTGGTGCCCGTTCTTTTTAAAAATAAGGACCTGCCTGCCGGCAAGAAAGGAAATCCGATCGATGAGGTCATCACGGTAGGAAGCGGAAAATTCACTGTGATCGGAATTCTGAAATCCAAAGGCAGTTCCATGATGTTTGGAGGAGATAAGATCTGCCTCATTCCCGTCACAACAGTCCGACAATATTTTCCACGTCCTGATATGTCATTTACTATTAATGTACTTGCTTTTAATGCGAGAGTCCTTGAAGCCAGCATCGCAGAAGCTACCGGAACTTTACGAAGTATCCGCAAACTGGGAACCGGCATTGAAGATAATTTTGAAATCACCAAAAGCGACGCATTGGCCGGAATTCTTATAGACAATATTAAATACGTTACGCTTGCAGCAACAATAATCGGGATCATCACGCTCTTGGGAGCTGCCATCGGATTGATGAACATCATGCTGGTGGCTGTGGCTGAACGCACACGGGAGATCGGCACACGCAAAGCGCTGGGCGCAACACGCTCTGACATACGAAAGCAGTTTCTTATAGAAGCCATTGTGATTTGCCTGCTTGGAGGATTAGTTGGAATTCTTTTGGGAATCTTCATCGGCAATATCCTTTCCTTCCAGATGCACTCCGGGTTCATCATGCCCTGGCTATGGATCGGCGGAGGGATCGTGATCTGCGTAAGCGTTGGAATCATTTCAGGCATTTATCCTGCTATGAAAGCGGCAAAGCTCGATCCGATCGAAGCGCTGAGATACGAGTAGAAAAATCATTCAACTGAATTAAATAAAAAATAACTTTGATAAATGAACAACTAATAATCTAATCATGAAAAACAGGTATTCCATTTTGATCGCAACCTTACTGCTCAGCATTTCTTTTCTTCCGGCATTCGGACAAATGAAAATTAATGAAGCCAAGCTTGGAAAGGATGTACAAAACCGTGCTGTAAGCGGAGTCATCCTGTAATTTTTTTCAAAAGTAAGAAAGATTGAACAAATACAGATTAACTCACTGCCCTCAGCAGAGAATTTAGTGAGTGTCCGACGAAGGAGGACGTATCGAGAAGTGAACGGAGAAAAAACTTCATCCCCCCAGTTCTCGATATGTGATTCTGCGAATCACTACTCGAACTGACTGTTACTGTAATATTTTTTACACCTAATGGCTGATGGATTCTTTCTCCGCAAACTCAGAAGTAAAATGAAACTTTATTGCCGGATAAGACTCCTGAGCTTTTTGCAGCATCCAGGCACTCTCGGCAAGATACACTGGACGATTCTCTTTATCGTATGCTATGTTGTTTCCTTTTACAACAATGAACTTATCGTGTTGCTCCTTGTTGTCAGAGGTAAACCAGCAGGCTTTGTAAAAATCTCTTGGCTGGAACTCGCAGGAAGCGCCATATTCACCCGAAAGACGGAACTGGATCACTTCAAATTGGAGTTCACCCACCGTGCCGACAATTTTTCTATTCCCCATCTGCTGAATAAATAATTGCGCAACACCTTCATCGGTCAGCTGGCGGATTCCTTTTTCCAATTGCTTGGTCTTGAATGGATCTTTGTTTACCAGCTCTTTGAATATCTCCGGAGAGAAACTCGGAATGCCTTTGAACTGAAGGTTCTCTCCTTCCGTCATCGTATCGCCGATCTTAAAATTTCCGGTATCATATAAACCGATCACATCACCCGGCCATGCTTCATCCAGAATGCTTTTTGAACTTCCCATAAAACTGGTCGGGCTTGAGAAGCGGAGATTTTTATTGAGGCGGACGTGATGATAAAATTTATTGCGTTCAAATCTTCCGGAACACACTCTGCAAAACGCAATACGGTCGCGGTGGTTTGGATCGAGGTTGGCATGTATCTTGAAAATAAATCCGGAGAAGGCTTCTTCTTCAGGATTAACAGCCCGAGTATCCGCCTGCCGCGGAAGCGGGGTCGGAGCGATCTTCACAAACGTATCCAGCAGTTCACGCACACCGAAATTATTAATGGCGCTGCCGAAGAAAACGGGAGCAAGATATCCCTCGCGATAAAGAGTCATATCAAACGGTTCAAACACACCTTCTATCAGGTGGGCATCTTCACGCAATTGGTTTGCATAGGATTCCCCTACGTATTTTTCAAGCGCAGGATCGTTCAGGTCATCAATGGCGATCACATCCTCAGCAATACGCTGCTTATCCGCTGAGAAAAACAATTGCAATTTTTTTTCATACAGATTATAAACGCCTTTGAATTCAGATCCCATGCCGATGGGCCAGCTGAGCGGCCGTGTGTGAATGCTTAGTTCTTTATCGATCTCTTCGAGAAGATCATACGGATCTCTTCCTTCCCGGTCTAGTTTATTAATGAAAACAATTACAGGCGTGTGGCGCATACGGCAGACTTCCATTAATTTTCGTGTCTGCTCCTCGACTCCTTTCACACAGTCGATAACAAGAATTACACTGTCAACAGCGGTTAACGTTCGGTAGGTATCTTCCGCAAAATCCTTGTGGCCGGGCGTATCCAGAATATTGATCTTGTATCCCGCATATTCAAAACCCATTACGGAGGTAGCCACGGAAATTCCCCGTTGCTTTTCTATCTCCATAAAATCAGAGGTAGCCGATTTCCTGATCTTGTTGTGCTTCACCGCTCCGGCAGTCTGGATCGCGCCTCCGAACAAAAGAAGTTTCTCGGTCAATGTTGTCTTTCCCGCATCGGGGTGACTGATGATCCCGAAAGTTCTGCGTTTTGCTATTTCTTCTTTGAGTGGCATTGGTTGCCCTAAATCCCTAAAGGGACTTTGAGTTGTATTTCAAGAAAATAAAAAACCCTAAAGGAAGTTTGTATTTCTCCCTTTAGGGCTGGGGCGATAAATATTATTCCGCTATTACTTCAAAATTCACTTTCACGGTTATATCTTTATGAAGCTTCACGGTTGCCGTATAGGTGCCAAGTGTTTTTATATTCTCCTCGTTGTCAAGCGTAATGTGCTTTCTGTCAATGGCAAATCCTGATTTGCTGATTGCTTCCGCAATCTGGATCGCCGTAACAGAGCCGAAGATCTTTCCTTTCTCACCTGCCTTCGCACCCACTTTAAGCGTAACGCTTTTCAGCAGGTCAGCGGTTTTTTGCGCTTCGGTAAGGATTTTTTCTTCTTTATGGGCGCGTTGTTTAATGATCTCTTTATGTTCTTTTCTTCTTCCGATCGTTGCTTCTACAGCAAAACCCTGCGGAATTAAAAAGTTGCGGGCATATCCGGGACGAACCTTCACCATTTCGTTCTTGGTGCCGAGGTGTTTCACATCTTGTTTTAAAATGACTTCCATATTTTTTAGATTTAAGATCTGAGAATTGAGACCTGAGATTCTCCAATCTCATATCTCGCATCTCCTGTCTATTATTTATTATTTTAATCCGTCAGCGACAAATGGCATAAGCGCCAGATGACGTGCACGTTTTACTGCCTGTGCTACTCTACGTTGAAATTTTACGGAGTTGCCGGATAAACGCCTGGGTAAAAGTTTGCCCTGATCGTTCACAAATCTTAAAAGATAATCCGGATCTTTATAGTCGATATAATTCCAACGCATTTTTTTGAAACGACAATACTTTACGTTTGTCACTTCAAGCATAGGAGGATTTAAATATCTGATTTCGCCTGTATCGGTTGTTACTGCTGCCATAGTATTAAAATTTATAAATTAAAAGTATGAATTGAATAATATTAAGCCGCTACTTCTTCTTTGCGGTTATCTTTTTTGTTGGAACGTTTTGCCTTTCTGCGTTCAGCATATTCCAGTGCAAATTTATCAAGATGAACCGTAAGGTAGCGGAGCATGCGCTCATCACGCTTGTAAGCGGTTTCGAGCACGGCAATTGATTCACCTGGCGCTTCAATCTGGAACAGCTGGTAAAAACCGGTGTTTTTCTTTTTGATCGGGTAAGCGAGTTTTTTAAGGCCCCATGATTCTTCGTGAACCACTCTGATCCCTTGTTCTTTGAACAGCTTTCTGTAACTGTTCACTGTTTCTTTAGTCTGCTCGTCAGACAGAACAGGGGTTAGGATAAATACGGTTTCGTATTGTTTTGACATTTGTTGTGTTTTGTCTCATGCCCGATTCCCGATTCTCATCAGGACCATTGGATCCGCCTAGGCGGAAGGCATAAGGGTTGTTGTTTTATTTTTCCTTTCTCAGTGAAAGGGACGCAAAAGTAAGGAAAGTTTTGATACAGAACCGTCCTTCCCGCTTAAAGGCTATCTGCCTTAAATTCAATGGTTTCAAAGCGCATTAGGTCCTTTATCCGTTAAAAAAACTTCCTGATGCGTGCTTTTATATTTATTTATCTTTACCCGCAAGAAAAATAAAAAATGATTTGCGTGGTACAACAAAAAACAAAACAATCTTATGCGTGGAAAAAAAGGAGGAGGAAGGCCGCCTAGCGGGCCACCGGTTTTCAAAGATGGATTTTATATAGAAGTGCGC
>JAHEYJ010000054.1:0-9343 GCA_023251675.1 Bacteroidota bacterium | reverse complement strand
CGGAACGGATCCGGGTTCAGGAATAAAACTTCGTAAAGACACAAGAGAGGAAATGCTGGCTGCGGCAGAAGAATACCGTAAAATAAAATTGGTCGTCATCCTCGGAGAATATAAAGACGGCGAACCTGTCAACAAGAAATAAGCCGTTCAAGCTAATGTCTTTCAAATTTTATCTTAAAACTTTTTTTTCTTTTGCCATTGTAAACTGGAGTTTGAATTTGTATTCCCAAACCATGACACAGACGATCCGCGGGATCATTGTGGATGCCGATTCAAAATCACCGATCGAACAGGTGGGCGTGAAAGTGCTGAACCTGGATACAAATATTTATTCTGTCTCCGATGAGCACGGAAAATTTCGTTTAGTAAAAGTTCCCGTCGGAAGGCATTCCATTAAATTCTCATTTATCGGATACGAAGATGTTTTGCTCCAAAATATCATCGTCACCACTGGCAAAGAAGTAGTATTAAATGTGGAAATGCGTGAAAAACTTCTGATCGGAAAGGAAGTGGAGATCGTAGCCGAAAAAGATAAGACAAAAGCCAACAATGACCTGGTGACGAACAGCGCCCGAAGTTTTCAGAGCGAAGAAACAGAACGCTATGCCGGCAGCCGCGGCGACCCCAGTAAAATGGTTGCCAATTATGCCGGCGTGGTTACCGGCAATGATGCCCGGAATGATATCATTGTCAGGGGAAATTCCCCTCTCGGTGTGTTGTGGCGGCTGGAAGGAACGGACATTCCCAGCCCGAATCATTTTTCAACACAAGGCGCAACCGGCGGGCCGGTAAGTATTCTGAATAATAATCTTCTCGGATCCTGTGATTTCCTTACCGGCGCTTTCCCTGCAGAATACGGGAATAAGATGTCGGCAGTATTTGACCTGAAGATGCGTAACGGGAACAATGAAAAAACAGAATACACCGGTCAGATCGGCGTCAACGGATTCGAAGCCGGGATTGAAGGCCCGCTAAGCGGAAAAAGGAGAAGGACAAATGACTCAACAAATACTTCCCGTTCAACCAATAACGGATCTTTCCTTATTAATTACCGCTACAGTTCTTTTACCTTCTTTAAAATGCTGGGAATCAGCTTCGGTGTTTCCGGCATTCCCACTTACCAGGATCTTTCTTATAAAATAAATTTACCTACTTCAAAAGCCGGCGTATTCACACTATGGGGGATTGGCGGCATAAGCAAGATTTCGTTGCTTGACAGCCAGAAAGATTCTTCCGATTGGAGCTTTACTGATTTCGGGCAAGATCTTGTGTTCGGTTCAAGAATGGGAGCTGCCGGATTTTCTCATCTCTATTTTTTCACAGACAAAATATCGGGCAAACTGAATGTATCTGCTTCCGGATCTCAGTTTATAGTAAAACTGGATACACTTGCATTAGACAAAAGCCCTTACCGCGTTTACACGAATGATTCAAAAGACGGGCAGCTGTTTGCAAATTATACGGTGACTGATAAAATCAACGCACATCATTTTCTGAAAGCGGGGTATACCTGGAAGATCATGCAGGTGGATTATAAATCCACATACTGGTCGCACCAAAACAATAAATACCTTGATGAATTCAAACAAAATGGAAGCACAAACGCTTTCCAGGCATTTCTGCACTGGCAATACCGGTGCACGGATCAGATTACTTTTAACACCGGCGTGCACTACAACTATTTCGAATTAAGTAAATCAACAGCCATTGAACCCCGGGCCGGCATGAGCTGGCATTTTAAACCGCAGCAAACTTTATCTGCCTCATTTGGAATGCACAGCCAAACCCTTCCGCTGGTCTATTACATGTACTCTACATATGACTCCGCAAGCAACTCGTATGTCAACACCAACCGGACGCTTGATATGAGTAAAAGCATCCATTACGTACTTGCCTATGATTACAACTTTATGAAGGATTTTCGGATGAAACTGGAAACCTATTACCAGAATCTATACAATATTCCCATTGAAGAATACCGCAAATCTTCTTTCTCTGCACTCAATACAGGAAACGAACTGGAGGGCTTAACTTTTGTGGATTCACTTACCAACAAGGGAACAGGATATAATTACGGTATGGAGTTCACTGTAGAAAAATTCTTCAGCAAAAAATATTATTTTCTTTCCTCCCTTTCACTTTACGAATCAAAATACAAAGGAAGCGACGGGGTGCTTCGCAGTACGGCTTTCAACGGAAGGTATGTATATAACCTGCTGGGCGGAATCGAATTGCCGGTTGGCAGAAAAAAGAACCAGTCCATTTCGTTTGACCTGAGAACAACATTTGCCGGAGGCAACCGCTATACCCCCATCGATATCCAGCAATCCATTTTGCATAAATCTGCTGTATACATTGATTCGCTTGCATTTAACAGCCAGTTTCGGGCGTATCAGAAAGTGGATTTCAAAATATCTTACCGTATTAACACCAAAAAAGCCTCTCACTATATTTTCTTTCACATCGAAAATATTTTCAACAGGAAAAATATCCTTCAGCAGGTTTACAACGACAACAAGCAGGTGATTTCCGAGGAATACCAGCTGGGTGTATTCCCCTATGGAGGCTACCGGATTGAATTCTAGCCCAGTTCCTTAAAAAACCCTTCCAGTTACTAATTCTTCGAAACAATCCTGTTTTTTCAAACGTATATTTACCCGTATTTTGGTTCTTCAAATTCATTTTATACCTTTATACCATGAAAAAATTTCTCCCCCTACTTCTTCTGGCAGTAATTTTTCTTCCCTCTTTTGTCAAGGCCGAAAAAAAAGAAATCCCCGCCGAACCGCTTTTTCAGCTTTCCGGCGGAATCGTGCATTCCAGCATTGATCTGAGCCGATATAACAATTCCATCACTTACAGAGGAACTTATCTTCGCCTGGTAACACATGTATATAGCCGCTTTTTTGTTTCAACCGAATATTCTGCTTTTCCTCTACACAATTCTCCCGCCTCCTGGGCCAACATTCATACCCGGAAATTTGATATCAACGGCCATGTCTCTTTTGCAACGCATAACACCACCACGCGAATCTATGCGCTGTTAGGGGCAGATAAACATGAATGGACCGGCACACGAACAAAATATACGGATATAGATGAGTTAGGAAAAGGCCTGCCGGAAGGAACCGTTGTTACGGTGAACCGATGGGGCGTGAATTGCGGTGTGGGTTTCACCCAATCGCTCTATGATAATATCGGGTTGTTCGGAGATTTCCGGTTCAACTTCTCAAATGCACATAACTTTGAACACGTGAGGATAATGGATGTGATGACAACATTCGGGATCAATTACACCATCCCCTACCCGAACTTCAGAAAATCATACGGTATCGGAAAGAAAATTTACAAGTGGACAGATAAAGGCGCTTCCTGATGCTGCCTGGTTTTTCGTATGCGCAATAGTGTATTTATCTTCATAGCAGCTTTCCTGTTAACCGCTAAAACATTTTCACAGAACGGTCTTCCTTTCTATGAAAGGAATGAAGACGGAACCCTCCCGCTTCTCAGAACGGATTCGATTCCGAAAGATGCGAAGAAGCAATTTAAGGCTATAAGTATTATTTCTGAAAAAGGAGTTGGTTACGGTAAATTGAAAAAAATCAGTTTATCCACACAAAAAGAATGCTGCACAAAACCTGACCCGACGTTTCTTACAGGGAAGGTGCAAGGGAAAAATAAAGGAGAAAACAGCATCATTGTCCCTGGAAAAATTGACAGCGGCAAGATCCTTGACTACGATTCGCTGAAGGCAAAAACAAATTTGTTCGAAATGATTTCGGAGGAATTTGAATTTCCTAAGATCAATAAAGAAGTCGTTTCCAGATACAGATGGTCCGCTACCGAACTGCAAGGAAAGAAAGAAGTATTTCTTCAGGCCATCAGCAGGAATAACTATAAAGATCAGGTCATAACATACAATGTATCTCTAAAGAACTGCACCCATATCAAAACGGATTCAACAGACTTTTTCTACTGTACAACTGATACGGCTGGGAATTACAAAAAGGAAAAACTTAACTGGTACGATGAAAGCATAAAATGGTCGCTGCTGTACGTGAACAAAAAATTAATTTATGTCACCCCGGATTTTTCAAATACAACCATCAGAGGCACCGGCCCTTTTCACAACAAGGAACAAAAGCTGTCCGCCATTTATAGCACAAAAGGAATTACGTATTATTATTTCTCTCCCGGCTTCGTGGTCTATTATAAAAACAGGGAATGGAAACTTGCTTATCGTAATCCTGTAAAAAGATACGACGAATGCGATTGCGGGGAGTAATGCAAGTAACCGGTTAAACAACAGGTGAACAGCCGGTGATCATCGGTAACAGCCATTCATATAAATTCTGATTACCGGTTACCGATTGCCTGTTGTTTACTGAGCACCTCTTCATACAACTTCTCGTACATCGGCAATATTTTTTCAATCCTGAATTTCTTCGCCTGCTCAAAGGCATTCACACGAAACTGTTGAAGGGTTTGTTCATTTTTTAGAATTGAAAGCGCATTCTTTGCCATATCGTCCACATCACCGACATTACTGAGCATTCCGGAAAATCCATGAACATTCACTTCAGGAATTCCGCCCATGTTGGTGGAGATCACCGGAACTTTAGCCGCCATTGCTTCCAGCGCTGCCAGTCCAAAGCTTTCTGTTTCTGAAGTAAGAAGGAAAAGATCGGCAAGGCCGATTATCTTTTCAACGTTCTTGACTTTTCCAAGCGAATGAATATCGCCGCAGGTATCCAGTTCTTTGCAGAGCGTATCAATATTTTTCCGTTCAGGCCCATCGCCGACCAAAATCAGCTTTGCCGGAATTTGTTTTCGTACTTTATCAAAAACCCGGAGCACATCCTCCACCCGCTTCACTTTCCGGTAATTGGAAACGTGCAGCAGGATCTTTTCTCCGTATGGAGCATACAATTTCTTTCGTTCTTCCTTATTCGGGATTTCATATTCTTCTAGGCAAACAAAATTCGGAATAACCTTTATTTCTTTGGTGACCGAAAAATATTTCAGTGTATCTTTTTTCAAACTTTCAGAAACCGTAGTTACAGCGTCACTGGCGTTTATAGAAAAAGTAATGACCGGTTCAAACGCCGGATCTTTTCCAAGCAGTGTTATGTCAGTTCCGTGTAGCGTGGTTACCACACCGATCTTAATTCCCTGCGATGCCAGCACCTGCTTTGCCATATAAGCGGCAGAAGCATGAGGGATGGCATAATGCACATGAAGCAGATCAAGGTGATATTTTTTGGCTACATCGGTCAGTTTGCTCGACAGCATAATCTCGTAGGGAGAATAATCAAAAAGCGGGTAATCAATTACCGATACTTCATGGAACTGAATATTCTTCACCTCTCCTTCCAGCCGTACCGGCTTGCTGTAAGAAATAAAATGCACCTCGTGGCCTTCAGCCGCAAGGGCTTGCCCCAGTTCCGTGGCAACTACGCCGCTTCCGCCAAAAGTGGGATAACAGACAATTCCGATCTTCATACTCTACAAATTACGAATGAAGCACGAATATACGAATTGGAAAAATACTACTTCATCGCCCCATAAACCACTCTGAGCAAAGCGCTGCGAACACCCAGTTTAGTGATCTTCTGATTGTCGGCATCGGGATATACACGATTGGAAAGGAAAACATAAACTAAGTTCTTTTCAGGATCGGCCCAAGTGATGGTGCCGGTGAATCCCTGGTGGCCGTAACTCAAATAAGAAACACAATCGCAAACGGGACTTTCTTTTTTAGGATCGGTCTCGGGTTTGTCAAAACCAATTCCCCTTCGGTTATCGGCACAGAACTGGCATTTAGTGAACAGGTTTACAGTGGCTGAATCAATGTATCGCTTGCCTCCGTATTCTCCTTTCTGCAAAAACATCTGCATCATCACACCTAGATCATTGGCATCGGAAAATAATCCTGCATGGCCGGCCACTCCGCCCAGCATGGCGGCAGCCGGGTCGTGCACATCACCGTGCAATAATTGTTTTCTGAATTTCACATCGTATTCCGTAGGCACGATCCTGTTCAGCGAAAATCTTTCTCTTGGGCGAAAACCCATGGTTGGCAAGCCAAGCGGTGAATAAAAATTTTTATTCATGTAAACATCCATGGGAATTTTTGTTTCACGCTCAACGATCCGCCACATGAACAGCAGATCGAGATCACTGTATTTGTATTCATGCTTTTCGCTTACCGGAGATTCTATGATCCGCTTCCAGATGGTATCGGAAAAGGACCGGTTGATGTACAATTTTTCTGCAACGCGTACAGGGAATTCTGCATTTCTTGTTTTGCTGTAAATGCCGGGCTTGTATTCTCCCTTGCTCATCGTTTTCAGGAAGAACGGGATCCAGTCCTTTAATCCGGCCTGGTGTGTAAGCATTTCGCGGAGGTTAATATTCATCTTATCGGTTCCTTCTACTTCAGGCAGATGGTCGCAAAGATGATCATCCAGGTTGATTTTTTTCTTGTCGACCAGCTGCATCGTAACAGCCGTCGTAGCGGCAATTTTTGTGACAGAAGCCAGGTCGTAAATATCATCGCGTTTTACCTGGCGCTTGTTCTCATATGTATGGTAGCCAAATGATCGATAGTAAAAAACTTTTCTGTCTTTAGCAAAGAACACCACGGCACCGGGGAATGCTTTTTCAGAGATCGCCCTTGCAATAATTGTATCCAGCGATTCCAGTTTTTTAGGATCGAGTCCGGCATCTTCAGGCACGGTGTATTTGAAACGGACCGGAGCGCCTGAACTCAACCCGGCATTAAAAGGAAATTGTTTCGAAGCGGTGACCGGCAGTTTTCCTTTTGCCGAAACTCCCCCGAAGATCACCTGGGCAGTAAGGTTCATCATGTAATCATTATTCTCATAAGCCATAATAATGGCATTGGAACTGTCTGCGATGGTGTCAAATAACTGCAGCGAGTACGCATTGGAAAAAACAGAAATGACCGTATTCGATTGGCGGTTTGCCTTTCGGATAAAGGCAATGGTTTGTGGCGTGATCCCGAAATCCTGTTTGGGATTATTGGTTCCTGCCACGCCAACGATCACCAGGTTATATTCACGAAGTTTTTTGATCAGCGTATCGGTCTGCGAACGGGTTGCTTCTTTCGAAAGAGCAAAATTCTTTACGGGAGCATAATATCCGAGCATCTCCTGGAATTTGTTGTTCGCCCCCGCTCCTATCATTACGGACGCGATCCGGAGCGTATCGAGATTTAATAAGGGAATAAGTTTCTTTTGATTCTTCAATAAAGTGACGGAATTTTCGGCCAGCAGAATGTTAAGATACTGGCTATGGTATGAATTAATGTCCTTGATAAGATTAGTCGTGTCGATCGGAGCATATTTGCTGAGCCCGCACCATTGTTTTACCATCAGTATCTTCCTGCAGCGTTTGTCAATTTCTTCCTGGGTGATTTCTCCGAGAGCTATTGCCTTCTTAATTTCAGCAACGGCTTTAGGAACATCTTCAGAGTAGAGTAACACATCATTACCGGCAACCAGTGCTTTCACATCTACCTCCCCCGGCTTATAAAACTTGCTGACTCCTTTCATGTTCAGCGCATCCGTAAAAACAAGTCCTTCAAATTTTAATTCCATCTTCAGCAATCCATTCACCACCATAGGAGAAAGCGTAGAAGGCGTATTTTTTGCCGTATCCAGGGCCGGGATGGAAAGATGGGCCACCATCACGCTGCCGACTCCCTGTTTAAACAATTCCTTGAACGGAAACAGGTCAAGCGTATCAATGGTTTCTTTTGAATGTGAAATGAGCGGAAGTGTTTTATGGGAATCGCTTTCCGTATCGCCATGGCCCGGAAAATGTTTGGCGCAAGCAAGGACTCCTGCATCCTGCAATCCTTTCATATACAACAGGGATTTTCTTGCAACCATGAATTTATTTTCCCCGAACGAACGGTTGCCAATGACCGGGTTCAGCGGATTATTATTGACATCCACCACCGGGGCGAAGTTCACATGGATGCCCAGCCGTTTGCATTCCCTCGCAATTTCTTTTCCCATCAGGTAGATCAGAGAATCGGCTTTTGAAGAGATCGCACCCAATGTCATCTGGCGGGGAAACTGAACCGTGCTGTCGAGCCGCATATCAAGCCCCCATTCTCCGTCAATAGAAATGAGCAGCTTTACTTTAGAACATCGTTGGTAGTAGTTCGTGAGAAGTGCCTGCCGTTTTGGTCCTCCTTGAAAAAAGATCAATCCTCCGATCCCGCACGAATCGATAAGCCTTTTGATCTGTGCCGTATCGGTCTTTTCATTGGAATAAGCAGCCACCATGAACAACTGGCCGATGCGCTGATCCGGCGTTAGAACGTTCATCAGTGAATCCACCCATTTCGAATCCGCTTTCTGAAAAACAGGCTGGGAGAAAATGAGGGAAGACGAATGACAAATGACAAATAGAAATGCAATATACTTCTGAATATTTTTCACTTACCAAAGTTACCTCACGCAAAGCGCAACAATTGAGCCAACGCACTATGTTTTCAACGAAGGAATGTTGATGCCTGATCAGGTACTCCGAAAGAAAACCAACAGATAAGGAAAAAGAGAGAATCAATATCTCACACGCTTTCCTTTATAGAACGGAACAAGGAATGCATCTTTGTATCCCTGCGTACGGAGAATGTTCTTAAGGTCCTTTGCTTCATCTATCGTTTTAAGGTTCCCCGCTGTATATTTAAACTTACCGTCTTCCGCATATTCAGTAACGGCAACGCCTTTGAATCTTGAAGCATACTGCGACTTTGGGATACGATTAGAAGTTGCCGTTAATTGTATTTTATATGAAATACCGGGACCTGCAGGAATAAAATAAGTAGTTACCTTTTGTGGCTGCCCCTGGTCATTTACTACAGGCCCCGTTGAATCTTTTACCATCGTAATGCCTTTGATCGTATCATTTCCAATGACCAGGTAAGACCCTTGAGGTGTTTTAATTGTATCATTGGCTTCCGGCAAGAAACCCGTTGCGCCATTAATATTCATTTGTCGTTTCTTTTCATTAAAAATAAAGTCAACATGAAAATCTTTATCCCCGTTAAAGCTTACTTCATACATTGATTCCTGCAGAAAGAACTGGTCGCCAAAAACATTGTTAATGGTGACTTTATAATTACCGGCCTGAGGAACGTATAATGTATAACTTCCGTCAGAAGTGGAAAGGGTTGCAAAACTATTTCCAAGAGAATCCGTAGCCGTAATACGAATGTTAGCGGTAGAAACGGAACCGGCAGAAGAGAACTTATCCCGATTCAGAATTATATTTGCGTTGACGCGGTAGGATTGAGCAATTGGAACAT
>JAHEYJ010000053.1 GCA_023251675.1 Bacteroidota bacterium | reverse complement strand
TTGAAGCGCTGATCACTGAAGGGAAAGAATACGATATTGAATATAAGATCAGGCGTAAAAATGATGAAAAGAAAATTGACCTGCACACAAAAGCCGCTTACAACCCTGTCACTAAAATTGCCTTTGGTACCATTCAGGATATTACGGAGCAGAAAAAGGCAGAAGAAAAATTAAAGGCCAGTGAAAACAGGTTTCAGAGGCTCTTCTCAGAAATGATCGACGGATTTTCTATTAACGAAATTATCTTCGATGATACAGGCCATGCGGTCGATTATAAAATCATTGATGTCAATCCTGCTTTTGAAAAATTAGTAGGTGTACCGAGAGAGGCTGTGACAGGAAAAAAAGCAAGTATGTTTATGTCAGAAGAAGAGCTCAACCAATGGCTTTTACTTTTTGCCCCGGTTGCCCTTAAAGGTGAATCCACCAGTTACATAATGAACTCTCCCGGCACACAAAAATGTTTTAAGGGTACCGCCTTTTGTCCTGAAAAAGGGTTGTTTGCAGTAACTTTTTTTGATTTCACGGAAGCAAAGAAAGCAGAGGATGCGCTTAAGGCAAGCGAAGAAATATTCCGAACGGTAGTTCAGAGCAGTTTAAACCTCACCATTCTCACCGATGAAAAGAACCAGCTCGTTTTTGCAAGCCCTCAGTGCAAAAATGTATTGGGTTTTGCCGGGGATGAATTTATCGGAAAATACATGCCGATGAATATTCATCCCGAAGACAAAAAGACTTGTTTGCAAAAATGGGGGTTATTGCAAAAAGAAGGAATGGAGATCAAACACCATGAATACCGTTTAGTAGATACGGACAAACAGATCCGCTGGATCTCCCACTCGGCTACACAAGTACGAATTGATGGTAAAATCAAATACTACCAAAGCAGCATACGCAACATTTCCGACCGGAAAAAACTTGAAGAAAGAAAAGAGATCAATATTCAGATCAAGGATACGCTGAATAAAATTCTCAATGTATCTACCCGAAACATTCCTTTTGACCAGGCTTTAAAAGAAATTTTAAATTACACGCTTTCTACAAAATTTTTACATCTGCAGCAAAAAGGCGGAATCCTCCTCACCGAAAAAGAAAGCAATGTCCTTCATTTAAAATACAGCCTTAATCTGCCCGAAGCACTCCAATCCCATTGCGCCAAAGTGCCGTTCGGGCATTGCCTTTGCGGGCGCGCTGCCAGCACAGGCAAAATTGTTTTTTCCCCTTGCCTCGGCGAAACACATGAGAACAGGTACAACGGGATCAAAGAACATGGCCATTACAATGTCCCCATTGTTTCGGAGGGAAAAGTGTTAGGCGTAATTGTAGTGTACCTCGATGCGGGCCATAAACAGGATGAGACGGAGGTTGATTTTCTTATTTCCGTTGCTGATATTCTTTCAGGCCTGATCATTCGAAACGATGTTTTTGAAAAATTGCATGAAAGTGAAAAGAAATTCAGAAGCTTTATTGACAAGTCCCAGCTGGCCATTTACTTTTTCAATGCCGACACAAAGAAAATCATTTTCGCCAATCCTGCATTCTTCCAGATGCTCGGTTATGCTCCGGAAGACCTCGACTCCCTTTCCATGTATGATTTGGTCAATCATCCTAAAGAAAATATAAATACCGTTATTGACGGAGTGATAAAAGGCGAGATCAATATTATTGGCGAAAGGGAATGGAAGAATAAAAAAGGGAAGATCATCAACATGTTCATTTATTCATCTTACGTAAGCAGCTTTGATGAAAAGATTATTTATGTTACCGGCCGTGATATTACAAAACTGAAGCAAACCGAACTTGAAAGAGAACAACTGATAAAAGAACTTTCGAATAAATACAACGAACTGATGCAGTTCAATTATATCGTTTCTCACAACCTGCGGTCACCGGTGGCCAACATTCTCGGGTTAAGCAATCTCTTCACCATGCCGGGGCGTACCGAAACCGAGAAGATTAAAATAATTGAACACATGCAGCAGTCGGCCAATAAAATGGACAGCCTGATCAAAGACCTTAATAATATTCTTTCTTCCCGATCGCTGATCAATATCAAAAAAGAAAAAGTACAAATAAAGCCTCTGCTCAAAAGCATTATGCATTCACTGGAGAAACAGATCCTGGAATCGAGAGTTCAGTTTAGAATTCATATTAATGACAATGCATCCGGTTTATTTACTGTAAAAACCTACCTGGAAAGTATTTTCTACAACCTTATCAATAATGCAATAAAATACCGCGCGAAAGAAAGAAAACCAATTATTGATATCAACACAAAAAAAATTGACAATGTCCTGCAGATAACCATTTCAGACAACGGAATCGGAATTGATATGAAAAAGCACGGGCAATACCTTTTTGGTTTGTACAAACGCTTTTATCTGGAGGTGGAGGGAAAAGGGCTGGGATTACACATGGTAAAAACCCAGATCGAAACACTGGGTGGTGCCATATCGGTAGAAAGTGAAATCAATAAAGGAACTTCATTTACTATAACTTTTCCGCCTGAATCATTTGTAAACTAAACACTCAATAGCTATCGGCAGGTCATTCAGCAGATCAGGCCTATTTAAGGCTTTCACTTCTCATCATTTTGAATTCAGGAAACGAATTCGTTACAGCTATTTTGCCGGACTCAACAAAAGTATTGTCATTTGCAATAAATAATATTTTGTAATAAGACGCATAGGTACCGTTCTCATCACTGAACGTGAAATGTCCTCCCTCTTTATGATCGGGTACTGCAGCCTGCATGTGTACGTAGGTAAAGTTAACTCCGTCTGCAGAACGCATCACTGCAAACACACCTTTTTCTGCCTGGTTTTCTACTTTCCAATAAACCACAACCTTATTTTCATCTTTGATAGCAGCACTTACACTGAGTTCCATAAAACTATTTGCTTTAAGCAAGACCTCCTTCCCGTACCGGTGGGCGTTCATAACAGGTGCAGCGTTGTTTCGGGACATAAATAACCCGAATGTTACAAGCACCCCGGTAAAAATTAAAAAAGCAAGAAAAAAATCATGCCTTATCACATGGTGTTTTTCCTGATCGAATCTGAAAGTCCCTGAAAACGTTTCCATAAATTCTGTTTTATTATTTTTTGAGATTGAGTTTGTTTCTCAGGACAAATATGCGGCATGAAATCCCGCCCGCCAAGCCAGTTAACCTGGATTTCCAACACCTGTAAGGTTTTAGGCAAATTCGTTACAGCTGAAGATGGCCATAATAAGAATGAATTCCCGGCTCAGGTAATTGAATAAAAGAGCCATTAGTGAAAAAATCAAAGACAAACACCCGTTTTAGTTCCATTCGTATATTCGCATCGTATTCATTACCTGAAAATGGACATCCTCTACGCTCAAGAAATAGTTAAACGTTTTTCCAACCATACAGCATTGGATAAGGTTTCCGTATCTGTGCCGGAAAAAAGCATCTTCGGATTACTGGGCCCGAACGGAGCCGGTAAGACCACGCTCATCCGCATCATCAACCAGATAACCGCTCCCGACAGCGGGCAGGTTTTTTTCGGAGGAGAAAAACTTTCACCCCGCCATACGGAACAGATCGGTTACCTGCCGGAAGAACGGGGGCTTTATAAAAAAATGAAGGTTGGAGAACAATGCCTTTACCTCGCTCAGCTGAAAGGACTAAAAAAATATGATGCGCAAAAAAAATTGAGAAAATGGTTTGAGAAATTTGAAATGGACGATTGGTGGGATAAAAAGGTGGAAGAGCTTTCAAAAGGAATGCAGCAGAAAGTTCAGTTCGTTGTCACGGTGCTGCACGAACCCAGGGTTTTGATCCTTGACGAACCCTTCAGCGGGTTCGACCCCATCAATGCCAACCTGATCAAGAATGAAATTCTTGATCTGAAGGCAAAGGGCTCCACTATTCTTCTCTCCACACATAACATGAACTCAGTGGAAGAACTATGCGACCACATTGCGCTCATCAACAATGCGAAAACCATCCTGCATGGTTCGGTCCGCGAGATACGCCGGCAGTATAAAGCAAATACGTACGAAATAGAATTCACTGGGAACTTAATGACGTTCACCAAAGCGTTATTCAAGGATTTCGAATTACTGGAAAAACAGGATGATACCTCTTCTCCGTTCGGCGGGGGCTTAACCCATTGCAAAGCAAAAGTAAAATTGCTCTATGATAAATCCCCAAACGACCTGCTGAACACCGTTCTGCCGTTCGTTCAGATCCTGGGATTCCGCGAAATACTTCCGAGCATGAATGATATTTTCATTTCCAAAGTAAAAGAAAACGAAATGGGTCACTCCGTAAATCTCACAGAATAATTTCTCATGAACATCATCATTACCGGGGCAAGCACTGGGATCGGCTATGAAACGGCAAAGCTACTTTCAGAAAAACATTCTGTTATTTCCATTTCACGCCATGCGGATAAAAATAAACTGAAAGGCGTGATCCCCATCCCTTTTGATCTGGAGAAGGGAAATATCAAAAAAGATTTGCTCCCTCAGATAAAAAAACATTTTAATAAGGCAGATGTGCTGATTAACAATGCGGCCACATTTATTAAGAAACCGTTTGCCGATTTAACACCCCAAGACTTTGAGAAAATATTCCGCATCAATGTTTTTGCTGCAGCTGAACTCACAAGATGTATACTCTCTTTTATGTCTTTCTCAGCGCCAAACAGTTCCCCAACTAAAAGTCATATTCTGAACATCGCAAGCATGGGCGGAATCCAGGGAAGTGTAAAATTTCCCGGCCTTTCCGCATACAGTTCAAGCAAAGGAGCGCTGATCACTTTAACGGAATGTTTAGCAGAAGAGCACAAACACAAAAACATTTCTTTTAACGCTCTTGCATTCGGGGCGGTGCAGACGGATATGCTGGAAAAAGCATTCCCGGGTTTCAAGGCGCCCATGACAGCTGCAGAAGCGGCCCTATTCGCTGCTGACTTTGCGGTCAACGGACAAAAATATTTTAACGGAAAGGTGTTGCAGATGTCATTAAGCACACCTTGACATTCCAGGCAGTGGGCTGCACTTATCTATGAACAAAGTCAAAGTAATTAAAAAGAACAGCTACTTCACTTTAGTTGCAACTGAACGAATTTCAAAAGGCGAAGTGATCCTCAAACTAACAGGAACTTTATCGGGCCAGCCGAATAAATACTCTGTGCAGGCAGATGAGACAAAACACATCTTTTCATTTTCTGATGACCCGAACGATCCGGCATCTTCTTTCAGGTTTATCAATCACAGCTGTTCTCCCAACAGTTATTTTGACATTCCCAACTTAACTCTTTTAGCATTAAAGGATATTCCCAAGAACGAAGAAGTGGTTTATCATTATTGCACTACCGAATACGATATGGCATTTCCCTTTACGTGTTTTTGCCGTTCCGAAAATTGCCTGAAGGAAATAAAAGGATTCAGGTATTTACAGGAGAAGATAAAAAATGAACTTTTACCTTACTTAGCGCCGCACCTGAAAAAACATTTAAAGGAATCTTCTTTGTGAGCAGCGACAAAAATAGATCCGCCCCTTTCTCTGCTTTCCGTGAAAAAGAATTCATCTTCTATATTCTTGCCCGTTTTGCATTTGTGCTGGGCGCCCAGATGCAATACACGATCGTAGGCTGGCAGGTAAAAGAAATCACAAACGATCCGTTATCATTGGGCCTCATCGGGCTGGCAGAAGCGATCCCATTCATCGGCATTGCTCCATTTGCCGGCCACATTGCCGATATAATAGACAGAAAAAAAATAATCCTGCTGGCCACCCTGTTTTTCATGACCGCCACTGCCCTGCTCCTTTGGTTCACTTCCGGCCACTCCCATGCCATTGAAAACTTTGGCGCCCTTCCGATTTACGGCGTGATATTCATGACCGGGATCGCGCGCGGCTTCATCGGCCCAACGTACTTTGCCATTCTTCCGCAGATCGTTCCGCGGGAAAATATTCCCAACGCAGCCACCTGGAGCACAACGGTATTTCATATTGCTGCCGTTGCGGGTCCCGCTTCAGCGGGATTGATCCTCGGATTCATCGGGATGAAGTTCTCTTATACGACTTCGTTCTCTCTTATATCATTATCGCTTTTATTCATTCTTCTTATCAAGAAAAAAGGAGTTGTAAAAAAAACCACTACTGAATCCTTCTTCAGGAGTCTATCGGCAGGTATGCGCTTTGTTTATAAGAACCAGATCGTTTTCAGTGCGCTTTCCCTTGATCTGCTGGCGGTGCTTTTCGGCGGAGCCACTGCCATGCTCCCGATCTTTGCAACAGATATTTTGCATGTAGGCGAACAAGGATTTGGTCTGCTCCGGGCCGCTCCGGCTTTCGGCGCCATCGTAATGGCCGGTGTGCTTGCCTATTCTCCTCCGAAAAAAGATGCCGGCAGAACCTTGCTCTGGTGTGTGGTCGCTTTCGGGATCTGTATGATCGCATTTGCATTATCTAAAAATTTCTACCTCTCTCTTTTCATTCTCGCCCTCAGCGGCGCGTTTGACAATGTGAGCGTGGTGATCCGGCATATCATTCTGCAATTATCCACACCGGATGAAATGCGCGGACGTGTGGCAGCGGTGAACGGAATGTTCATCGGCTCGTCAAACGAGATCGGTGCGTTTGAGTCGGGAGTTGCCGCAAAACTTCTTGGTCTTATCCCTTCTGTCATTTTCGGCGGATGCATGACCGTTGGAATTGTCGGTATGGTTGCCCGTTTTTCGCCTAAACTCCGTAAGCTGAACCTGCAATCCATGCAATAAACCTCCCCTTGCAACTTGTCGAAAGCGAAGGAGATAAAAAAATAATTTACATTCGTAACCCGGAAACCATTAAATCATCTCCATGAAAATCATTAAAATCATTTTGGTAATTATTGTCCTGCTGGCTGTCACCGTCACAGCCGTTGGATTTTTATCACCTGCGCGCGTTCACATTGAACGCTCATTAACCATCCATGCACCCTATGAAATTATTCACGACCAGATCAACAACCTGAAGAACTGGAAAAACTGGTCGCCCTGGTATAAAAAAGATTCGGCAGCAAAGTTTAGTTATAACGGAACAGATGCCGGAGCCGGTGCTGCTTTTACATGGGACAGCAAGAACCCGCAAGTTGGACAGGGAACCATGACGATCACGTCAAGCAATGCCGATTCTGTTTGCATCGCTATAGAATTTGGGAACAGAGGCCCTGCTTCATCAAAATTTGTCTTTCTTAAATCTGATTCAACTACAAAAATCACATGGGCAATGGAAAATGACATGGGCATGAATCCCGTTGGAAGAATTGCAGGGTTATTTATGGATAAAATGGTCGGCCCTGATTTTGAGAACGGACTTGCCAATCTCAAATCATTTACCGAGGCCATTCCCAAAAAGCCAGCTTATAAATTTAAGATCATGGAAGAAGATGCCGCTGAAAAGGTTTACATTATAAAAAGGGATTCTCTTTCCTGGGACAGCATTCAGGCCTTCTACGCTAAGAATCTGCACCTGCTACTTGAAGCAAGCATGAAAGCGAAACTTGAAATGGCAGGCGCACCAGCCGGTTTATATTTCAAATGGGATGAAGCCTCCAGATCTACGATCATGGCCGCTGCGATCCCGGTGAAAGGGAATGCAAACACAAAAGTCAAAGGATTTGAAACGCTGGTTGTTCCCGCCGGGAAAAACCTTCACATCGCTTACCTGGGCGGATATTACGGCATCGGAAACGCGCATATGGAAATGGACACGTATATGAAAGAAAAGAATCTTTTGCAGGGAATTCCGATGATTGAAGAATATGTTTCTGATCCGGGCAGCGAACCCGATTCCACCAAATGGCTTACAAATATTTATTACCCGGTAAAATAAGTTCACTGCGGTCCTTCAAATTATTGGCATAACTCCTGAATTTTTCAAAATAGATACTGAGTGAATAATTCAGAACTTCATTCCTTCTTAGAAGAAAATCACGAGAGATACAATCGGCCTGATTTCATTCCCTCAGATCCGATCTCCATCCCTCATCAGTTCTCACGTAAACAGGATATTGAGATCGCCGGATTTTTATCCGCAACCATCGCCTGGGGACAACGTCCTGTCATAGTAAGGAACGCGAATGAGCTGATGCGGCGGATGGATCTTGCCCCGTACGATTTTATTTTAAATCATTCGGCAAAAGATCTAAATCAATTCAAAACTTTCAAACACCGGACCTTTAATGGAATGGATTGCATCTTCTTTTTTAAGTCGCTAAAGAATATTTACAGCAAATATGATTCACTGGAAGCAGTTTTTACCGGCAAGGATGTGAAGACGGCGATTTCTCTTTTTCGGAAAACATTCTTCTCAATTCCTCATCCTTCAAGAACTCAAAAACATATTTCAAAACCTCCCCCTTTATCCCCCTCTGGAGGGGGACATGGGAGAGGAAGTTCAGGCAAACGATTAAATATGTTTTTGCGATGGATGGTTAGAAAAGATAAACAAGGAGTTGATTTCGGAATATGGAAAACCCTTGCTTCGAAAGACCTGATGTGCCCACTGGATGTTCATTCCGGAAATACCGCACGGAAACTCGGCTTGCTTTCCAGAAAACAAAACGACTGGCAGTCCGTAGAGGAACTTACCAGTCGTTTGCGTGCGTTCGATCCGAATGATCCGGTCAAATACGACTTCGCTCTTTTCAGCATCGGCGTATCCGGATCCCGTTAAGGATATTATTTCTTTTTCTTGGCAGGCGCTTTTTTAGCTTCCGTCTTTTTTGCTGCCGGTGCTTTTTTAACTGCAGGTGCCTTTTTTGCTGCCGGTTTTTTTGCTGCCGGTGCTTTTTCAGTAACAGGTTCTTCTGCTACAGGATGGTTAACTTCAACGATGGGTGTTTCAACAACCGGCGCAGGGGCTTCTGCAACAATTTTTTCTACTACAGGCTGAACGTGTTCAGCTACTGGAGCCACTTTTTCCACTACAGGCTGGTGAACCGCTTCAACAACGGGTTGTTTTACTTCCATTTCAGCAACAACCTTTGGAATATCTTTCAATGATTTTGCCTTGCGTGCAACCGGTGCAGAACGTGGTACATTGGTTTTTCTTTTGCGCGGACGGGTTACACCGGTGGTGCCTCTCCATATTTTACCTCTGCGTGTGCGGATATCTCCTTTTCCCATGACTATATATTTTTTTTGTTAATGTTGAATTGGGGTGGCAAATATATGGAAATATCCCTACGAAGCTTTGGAAGAGTTACGTATAAAATCCTTTTCCAATAAATCTGACTTTGGAATGGAATTCCGAAGCCACTGCAGAAGGATCTCCTGCTCTTCTTCTGATGAAATCCTCCAGTTTATCCCCGATCTTTTCAACCTGGAAACAAGCGTATATAAGGTAACAGCCGCAGAAACAGAAATATTCAGGCTTTCCGTAAATCCCACCATCGGAATCTTTACAAAGCCATCCGCCTGCTCAAACGCAACCGGGGTGGCACCGCGCATTTCAGTGCCAAAGACCAGCGCTGTTTTGTTCGATATATCCAGTTCTTCAATGGTGCAGTCGTTTTTATGAGGAGAAGTAACTACGATCTTATACCCTTTCTTTTTAAGAGCAGCAATACAGTCAACTGTATTATTTTCTTTCCCGTTATGCTTTATAAGTGTAATCCATTTTGCTGAACCCAGCTCCACATCGGGATTGGCTTCGAACTTATTCTGGTTCTCGATCACATGCACATCCTGTATGCCGAAACAATCACAGGAACGCAGAACGGCTGCTGCATTGTGCGGTTGATAAATATCTTCTAATACTACCGTAAGATGGCGCGTGCGGTGCTGAAGGACATCATCAAAACGCTTTTTACGATTTTCAGTTACAAAACCGGAAAGATATTCAACCAATTCCCTGCTCATGGATTAAATGTTGCCAGCCCGTTTGAAACCGCAGTAAGATTGCACATTTTGAAAAGCATCCTGGCTCCTACATTTCCGTTCCATTGGTTTTTTCCGGGTGCTACTTCATTCAGATCAAATCCTATAATTTTCTTTCCGCTTTTTACAAGTTGTGTGATCAGGAAAACAGCCTGCTCAAATTCCAATCCACCGGGAACCGGAGTGCCCGTGTCCGGGCAAAGTTTCGGATCAAGGCCGTCAATGTCAAAACTCAGGTAGACCAGCGGCGGAAGATGTGAAATGATTTCATCACAAATAGTTTTCCATGATTTTCCCTCATGCAGTTCATTCTTCATCCGGTAGTCGAAAAATGTTTTAATTCTTCCATTTGATGAAGTGATGTATTTATTTTCTTCTTCACACCAGTCACGGATGCCTACCTGGACCATCTTTTTTATTTGAGGATTTTTTAACGCATTGTACATGATTGAAGCATGGGAATATTCAAAACCCTCATATGCTTTTCTCAGGTCACAATGCGCGTCAATATGCAAAATTCCGAAATCAGGATTCCGTTCTGCCAGCGCTTCGATGAAACCCAGCGGCGTGCTGTGGTCGCCGCCAACTAAACCTACAATTTTACCTTTTTCCAGATGCTTCTTTGCCGTTTCCTTTACTGTTTTTTTCAGATCCTCACATCCCTTGTTTATTTCATCGCCTATTTTTCTCATGGAAGGAGTATGTTCCGATACACCTTTCTCAAGATTGCGGATATAAGCCGAAGCTTTTTTGCGAAGCCGGGTGTTCCATGAAAGAACGTTCTTTGAAATTTCTTCCATCGCCACTCCGATCTTCCATGAAGCGCTTACCATCGGGTCAAAAAGATCGACCTGAACAGAAGCATCAAAAATCGCCTGGGGCCCTTTTGAGGTTCCGTCGCTGTATGAAACCGTTACATCCCAGGGGACCGGAATAAGAACGATTGCTGCCTCTTCAGTAGTAAACGGGAGGCCGAAAATGTTACCCCCGGCGGATGCCGCGCTATTGGGGTCAAAGTCTTTTATTTTGGATTCTTTGCTCATATTACATGACTATTTTCCATCCTTCAAAAGAAAATCCCCGGAGGAATTCTTCGATGTTCATTTTTTTTCTTCCCGCCAGTTGTAATTCAGTAAGATTGATAAATCCCTCTTTAACCGCGATCTTAACGAATGATTTTCCGTCCGTATGTATGGAACCGGCTTCAAATTGATGCGCTGCGATTTCTTTTGTTGTGCTGAATATCTTTATTGATACTATTTCGCTTTCTCTTTTTATCTCCGTCCATGCGGCAGGATAAGGGCTTAATCCCCGGATAAAATCATACACCGTCTCTGCTTTTTTCTTCCAGTTGATCCTGCAATCATCCTTGAATATTTTAGGCGCTAATTTTATTTTCTCTGTCGGCTTAAGATATAACGACTGATCTTCGGGCGTATAATTCCCGGTTTCAACGGCACGGACGGTTTTCAAAACCAGGTCAGCCCCGTCTTTCATCAAACGCCCATACAAATCTCCGGCATTGTCTTCTTCACGGATATTTTCCTTCGCCCGCAGAATTATTCTTCCGGTATCAATTTCATCATCCAGGAAAAAAGTAGTGACCCCGCTTTCTTTTTCTCCGTTCATGATCGCCCAATTGATGGGCGCTGCGCCCCGATAATGCGGAAGAAGGGATGCATGCAGGTTAAACGTCCCCTGGGCAGGAAAAGACCATACTTCTTTCGGAAGCTTCCGGAAAGCAACCACAATTCCCAGGTTGGGATTCAGTTCTTTTAACTGATGTAAAAACGCTTCACTCTTCAGGTTTTCAGGCTGAAGCACCCTGATATTCTTGCTCATGGCATATTCTTTCACTGCAGAGAATTTCAGTTCCAGTCCTCTGCCGGCGGGTTTATCCGGGGCCGTTACGATACCGGCCACATCGTACCCGTTCTTCAAAAGCATATCCAGCGATGCAACTGCGAATTCAGGCGTACCAAAAAAAATTATGCGGAGTTTTTCTTCCATTTCTATTTTCGAAGCTGAATGTCGGCAACATCGATCATTTGCCCTGCCATGCAAACACTTACGCCGCCTTTTTTGGGAATGTACTTGATCCAGACAGCCAGTTGGTCTTTTCTGAAATCAGCGGCAAGGCCGGAGGGATCCAGTTTTTTTCCATCTTCCAGTTGAATTAAGAAACTGCAGCCATCTACTTCATAATTAATGACGGTAGCTTTTACATAGCCTTCTTTTTCAAAATCTTTTTTCACTTCCGGGGTTACGGTTTTAGTATCCACGGCTTTCTTTTTCCCGCAACAAGAGGAAAAAGCAACTAAAGAATAAATAAAGAAAACCGACAGTAATAAATGGAATATTTTTTTCATTCGGAATGTTTTGTCAAACTTACAAAGAAAGAATGTTCATTCGACAAAAAGTACGAGGCCTTTCAAGTATTCTCCTTCGGGATGAAATATACTCACCGGATGGTCAGGGCCCTGGGACAGGTGGTGAAGGATGCGGATGTTCCGCCCGGCGATGATGGCAGCCGACATAATTGTTTTCTCAAACAGGTCCCGGCTAATCACCTGTGAGCAGGAGAAAGTAAAAAGGATCCCGCCCGGCTTGATCTGCTTCAGCGCTTCCGAATTCAGGCGCTTGTATCCCATCACCGCATTATGGCGCACATCGTAATGTTTGGCAAAAGCAGGGGGATCGAGCACCATCACATCATAAACATCTTTCTTGTTCTTCAGGAATTCGAAAACATCCACCGCATAGGATTTATGTTTTCCGGAAAAGGAATTCAGCTTTACGTTCTTATCGGCAAGTTCTATCGCCCGCTTGGAACTGTCCACCGAATGAACTTCTTCAGCTCCTGTCTGCAAAGCGTACAATGAAAAAGCGCCCGTATAACAAAATGAGTTAAGAACTGTTTTTCCCGAACAATACCTCGCCAGCATTTGCCGGTTCTCCCGCTGATCGAGGAAGAAACCGGTTTTTTGCCCGCCTTTCCAGTCCACCCAGAAATTCAGATCATTTTCTTTTACAAAATGCTGTTCATCGGTTCCTTTTCCGAACAGGTATTCGTTCTTCATTCCTTCAGCGTACTTCTTGGGTAAAGTTTCTGCGCTCTTATCATAAACCGCTTTCAGTTTTTCGCCAAACACTTCTTTTAGCGCTTCTACGATTTCATTTTTTATTTTATGCATGCCAATGGAATGGCATTGCATCACGCAGGTCCCGTCGTAATAGTCAATAATAAGCCCCGGCATACCATCACCTTCAGCAAAGATCAGGCGGTAACAATTCGTATGGGGATTTTCAGCCAGCCCGATCTTAACTCTGAAATCATACGCATGTTGAATCTTTGATCTCCAGAAACCGGCATCGGGAATAATTTTCACAAAAGAAAAGATCCGAACGGATATGCTCGAATCCTGATAATGACCGATGCCAAGAAGTTCTTCCTTATTATCATACACTTCCACTATTTCACCGTCAAGCACATTTTCCTTCATTTTTTTAATAGCACCAGAAAACACCCATGGGTGAAATCGCCGAAGCGACTGATCTTTACCGGATGAAAGAATTATCTTTTTGTATTCCATAGATTTATGACTGCCTGAAGGAGGCCGCAAAGATAGGTTTTTGCATCAGGAACGCTCCCGATAGCTATCGGGATATATCAGATTTGTACAATTAAATTTTTACTACATTTGCCTTCAACTTAATCAAGTCATAAAAAATCCAATGAAAAAACTCATTCTTTTTGCTAGCGTCATTGCGCTGGCAGGTTTTCTTTCTTCTTGCGGAAACAAAGAAGAAAACGCTGATAATAATGCAGTTGACTCAACTGCTGTTGATTCATCAGCCACAAAGACATCTGAACAGCCCCAGGAATATATTTCGATCCCTGCTCCCGATGAAATGTTTTCTTTCATGAAGGATATTGGCGCAGAAGGAAAAAGCACCAACTACCTTAACAATCCTGAAAACATAAAAAATTACGTAGATACAAAAGCAAAAGCATTGAATTTTGGTATTTACGCTACTGATTTTCTTTACTGCTCAACTTTTGATTTTGGATCAGAAGCGCTGAAATATTTTGTAAGCGTGAAAAAACTGGGTGATGAACTGGGTATTTCCAACGTCATTAATGAAGCAACTGCCGACCGAATTAAAAAGAATATCGGCAAGAACGATTCGCTTACAGAAATCTCAAATGCATTGTACTTTTCTACCGTTTCGGAGCTTGAGAAAAGCGACAAAGCAAGTGTTCTTTCTCTTGTCATTGTAGGCGGATGGGTAGAAAGCATGAACCTGGTAACAAACATGATTAAAAAATACAAAGCAGGCAATCCGGCTATTGACCGTATCGCTGAACAAAAATATACGTTAGAAAATCTTATCGGCTATTTACAGAAATATCAATCCGACGCAAATGTGGCCGCTGTAACCGGCCAGTTAAATGAATTGAAAGTTGTTTTCGATCAGTTGAAAGAAGAACAGACAAGTGGCACGGTTTCTGCAAAAAACGGCAAGAAAGTATTGGGCGGCGGAACAACCATTTCAATTACCGAAGAACAATACAAAGCCATCTGTGAAAAAGTAAAATCTATTCATGATAGTTTTACTTCAGGAAAATAAATCAATAAGCACTAATAAGAAAACTAAAAATAAAGAATCATGAAAAAGTTACTTTCAATCACCCTTACGCTTATTTTCAGTGTGACTGCAATCATAGGAATGGCTCAACGCCGTTCAAATGTGCCGTTAGTTGCTGCATCAAATCCCTGTACCGATTTTCATAAAAAATCCTGCCTTCGTTCACCTGATGAAGGATTTTCTTACAATGGACAATCCCGGAGCGGGCTTTTTTCCAAAGGCCAGCAATCCACTATCAAAGCAGTTTTTTACAAAGGCATGGATTACCATATTTCTGTTTGCACAGAAGACCAGGGAGCTGCCGCTTTTTCTATAAAAGATGCTAAAACAGGAGAAGTGTTGTACGACAATTCCACGGACAACAATACACAGGAGATCCAGATCTCCAATCAAAATACAAGGAATGTGAATATCCAGGTTTCACTTCCCGGCGGAGGAAATGACAAGAAGGACATGGTGAAAGGCCAACAGGGCATATGTGCCGGTTTATTAATTGAACACCGCAGAACCGACAAGACCGGATTTTAAAATTCAGCTTCAAACCTATAGGGCAATAAAGCATCAGCCCCTGCATAGTCAACACCTATGCGGGGGCTTTTTATTATGTTCGATCTTGAAATTATAATGCCCTTGTCCTCAATCCAAATTTCATCACCGGATAATTTAATTCCATTATGATGCGTTTTTATGCCAAGTCCCTGGGAAACTGTTCCGGGGCCTGCGCAAAGCTTCTTGTCTGTTTTCGATTTATTTCTTCTCTTCAGAATTAAACTCACGCCTTCTACAGGATGTACTGCACGAATGAGTACGGCATGAGGAACCTCTTTTTGATTGGTCACAATATTGAAAAGATGATGAATCCCGTAACATAGATAAACATAGGAAACGCCGCCTTCCGCATACATTATTTCCGTTCTTGCAGTCCTCCTTCCTCCAAAGGCATGAGAAGCGCGGTCAGTCTCCC
The DNA here is from genome assembly GCA_023251675.1 of Bacteroidota bacterium. GTDB lineage: Bacteria > Bacteroidota > Bacteroidia > Palsa-948 > Palsa-948 > Palsa-948. Next base: position 3,050 of record JAHEYJ010000053.1, on the reverse strand, counting down.
CGGCATAGGCTTCCGTTTCAGTAATAATACCCGCTGATGTATCTCCCTCAAATTTTGTGTACAAAACCTTTCCCAGGAGTTCTTTTGCGATCCGGACAACATCGGGCCTTAAATAAAATTCTTTAGGGAGTTTCACCGGTGCCAGTTCAGTTTGTGATGACCGTCTTGAATAATCTTTTCGTTATCGATCAGCCATTGTATCACTTTAATGGTTTTATCTTCAGAAGAGTTTTTTACCGCATCCACCAATTCTGAAAGCGAAAGCGGGTTCCTGGCAAGAATATCTTTTACCTGCCCGGTTACATTTTCGAATTCAAGATTGCTGAGTTCCAGTTTATTCCTTTCCAGGCAGAAATCACAGATGCCACACCGGTAGGAATCGGTTTCCCCGAAATAGGAAAGAAGCATCACGCTCCGGCATTTTGTTTTTGATTCCACATAATTCATCATCCCGTTCATCCGTTCTTCCGTTTTTTTCTTCCTCGTCTGATAATGCTCCGGTGAAATATAAATATTCTTCGCCTCCACTCTTTCGCCCAGAAAAGTGATCTTCGGCTTCTCCGTTTGAGGAGCATACGACAGCATTTGAAGTTTTTCCAGTTCAGAAAGAAGCTTGCGTATTTCATCTACTGATTTCCCGATCCGCTTTCCCAGTTCCTGTTCGGCTATTTTCACATACCCGTCAAAAACACCTGAGTAGGATCGCAGGATCAATTTTATGAATTCGTCATAGGAAGTATGTTCAACCTGAAATTTATATATCTCTTCTTTATTAACGGTCATATGGATCCTTGAGGGTTGAAAAAAAGCATCCGTCATACTCAGGTAACTTTCCTTTTCCAGAAATTTTAACGCATTGTAAACGACCAGGTGATTCAAGCTGTAATGGGAACAAAAATCACTGAGATCAAATTCAAATGTGCTTCCCTGTCCTGCACCTATTGGGATCTGAAAATAATTTGCGAGCGCCTGGTAGACTTTCCTGATCTCTTCCACCGGGGGAAAGCTCATCTTAAGATTATGATCCATTTCTATTTTATCGGAATCATTATGGAGCAGGATCGCAAACGATTTTTCTTCATCACGGCCGGCCCTGCCTGCTTCCTGAAAATAGGCTTCCAGGCAATCCGGAAGATCAAGGTGGACAACAAAACGCACATCCGGCTTATCTATTCCCATCCCGAATGCATTGGTGCATACAATCACTCGGGTTTGATTTTTTATCCACGCTTCCTGCTTTGCATCCCTGACGTGCGCTTCGAGCCCCGCATGATAAAAATCAGCGCTCACTTTTCCGCGATGAAGAAAATCCGCTATATCCAGTGTCTTTTTCCGGCTGCGCACATAAACGATCCCCGATCCATTGATCTTGGTTGCGATTTTCAAAAGACGGTTCATTTTATCTTCCTCTTTTATAACCATGTAGGCAAGGTTCTTTCTTTCAAAACTTTTTCTCAGCAGGTTTTCTTTTTTGAACAAAAGTTTTTTCTGAATATCGATTGCCACCTCCGGTGTTGCGGTAGCCGTTAAGGCCAGGATCGGAACGTTCGGATGCAGATCCCGCAAATCAGCAATTTTCATATAACTGGGGCGAAAATCATAACCCCACTGAGAAATACAATGCGCCTCGTCTACTGCAACCAGGTTGACGTTCATCTTCCGGATTCTAACCCGGGCAATATCCGTAGCGAGTCTTTCCGGAGAGAGGTAAAGAAATTTATAATTCCCGTGCACACAATTGTCGAAAGCAATGTCGATCTCCCTTTTGTTCATTGCCGAAGTGATGGACATGGCCTGTATTCCTTTTGCTTTCAGATTTTCAACCTGGTCCTTCATCAACGCAATGAGCGGAGAGATCACTATACAAATTCCTTCTTTTGCCATTGCCGGTACCTGGAAACAAATGGATTTCCCGCCACCGGTAGGCATCAGGGCAAGTGTATCGTTTCCGGCAAGAACCGCATGAATGATATCCTCCTGAAGAGGCCGGAAATGCGCGTGCCCCCAATGGCGAAGTAATATTTGCTGTATCGTCATTCCAAACAGGTTAACCGACGGTTTTCATTAGAAGCGAATTTAAGGAAATAAAAATTACAAAGAGAAATTCAGAAAAAGCTGTATAAGAAGAAAATTACTGGAGAAGGCGTCTTAATTTATCTATGGCTTCCCGGTTTTCAGGAAGATAAATAGAGTTAAGGACTTTTTGTTTTTCGCGATTGGTAAGGTGCCAGGAAAGCGAAATCTTATCCGGGATTTCATTCTTCAGATTAAAGTCAATTATATCAATACTTCCTTTATACCAGGAAGAGACAAACTCAATTTCCTGGCTTTGCGTAAAGTCCTGCATGTAAAAAAGATTTCCGTAAAAACTCCCCAGTGGCCGTGAAAGGGCATTCATGATAGTAGGAGGAGGATTTTCCTCGATCAGAAATTCTTTATGCCTGTCCCGGATCTGGATGATCACCACGCCGCTTGTATTGGTCTCCAGCCAGTTTTTAAATACATATAAATATTTAAGCGCCACTTCGATTCCGTAATTATCCCGCATGCCCGCATCCATGATTTCTATGGCCGGATCGCTCGGAAGAGAAACAATGGGCGTTATATACGGAAAGGTAGAGCTCATTCTCAAAATGCTTGTGAAAAGAATACTGTCCGCGCTTTGTTTTCTGAAGAAACGGGAGAATTCTATTCCATCATTCAATGGATTGACATGCAGGTTTTCCGTCTTGGCACTTTGCGTGAGAAATGATACAGGAAGAGAAGAAACAATAAGCTTCCGCCCGTCATTAACTATGGTGGGAGAAAAGATCATCATGGGCACAATGGACTCTGACTCGATCAGCCGAAAATCACACAACCGCCTTTCTCCAAAAACATTTCCCAGGTTATCATCCATCCTCTTCTCAAAAATGTAACCCCGGTCTTTATTGTAGAGGTAGTTGCCGTAACGAACACTTTGCAAAGACAAGAACCAATCATTGGTAGCAACGCTGAAAGAAACCGAATTCAGTACGTCTTTTGAAACATCGGCCAGGTAACTTTTATCA